>PBMZ01000131.1 GCA_002722955.1 Planctomycetaceae bacterium
CGAAGATGTCCTTCAGCCCGCCGCGCACGTTGGCCACGAACACGCGGTCGGCAATCTCGTCGAGCGGGAAGCTGCGGGCGTTCAACACCTTCGGAATGCGGTTGGCGCTCGTTTCCGAATGCAGTTCGTTGTCGATAATCAGCACGTCGCCGCGTTCGGTGCTGTACGTTTCCAGCCAGGGCGAGCCGGTTGCGACGGCGAGGGCCAGGTCGACGACCAGCCAGGACTTGCCGACCTTCGGGCTGGCGATGACGTTCATTGTTTCGCCTTCCCGCAACAGCCCGTGGATCACCGGTCGCCTTAATTCCGGATACTCATTCAGCAGTTGTCGGACGCTCTTCGCCGGCGCTGCGAGTGAATTCCCGGAGACGAGCCCCGCCGGCTGGTCGATCACACTCTCCCGTACGTCCATCATGTGGCGTTGTTCCAGCGTCAGAAATTCCTCCGGGCACGGCGGTCGGACAAGCCGCTCGTTGATTCTGCTGAGTGCCCAGGCAGTCACGGCATCGTGCCAGGGCATCATCACCTAGCGGAGAACTTCGCTGTTCTCCATGCCGGCGGAATGGAGGTCTTCCCACTGCCGCCTGGCCATTTCCAGGGCCTGGCAACGACCACGCGATCGAGACGCCTCGACCTCATGGCCGCGGCGGTACACGACCTGCTCACCAGTGAGATGGGGATGGCCGAATAGAACGCTGCTTGGAACGTGTACCTCGGCGGCATGGCGGACACGCCTCCGCTGACCCCAGGCGTCGTTGATGGCATTGGAATCAGGCGTCCGCCACGCGATAACTTCGTGAGCACCGGCGAGAAATCTCTGACGGTAATGCGACTCGGCCACCTGCTGTGCGCCGGTCAGCGGCCGTTTCGGGCCGTCGTTGTAGAACTGCACGGTGTCAGCCGGCAACGGCACCCAACAATGCAATTCGCTTGGCATCGATGTTGGGCTGTTTCAATAGCAGGTCGACTCCGTGCATCAAGTCAGACACCATCCAGCCGATCAGGCTATCTCCGATGAGATGCAATTGGATGCCGGTGTTGTATCGAAAGTAATAATCCTGTCGCGAAACCATGAAAGGCTTGTCAAAGTCGTCTGCCGTTCGAAAGGGATGCTGCCATCGCTCGCCATGTCCAATCTGATCCATGACAAGCACATAGCAACCCTGCCGCGCCCAGGTCATCCCCATATCCTGCAGCTCGCCCTGAGTCTTCGGGTTGTGGTGGCTGTGACAAATCAAGATCCCCGGCGCGGACGCGCCGACTTGTTGCGGCCGATACAAGTTGGCAGTGACTTTCATTCCCGGCCAAGTTGTGAAGACCAGACAATCAATTTCGAAACCGTCACCCTTAAGCGTCTTGGTTGTTTGAACAACAAGTTCATTTCGCTGGTTGATTACTGGGCCGAGTGATGCTCTTAACGCATCGATGCGTTGACTGCGAAACTGTTCCCATTGCTCGCGCGTCTTGATCTTGCGCCAAGCGAAAACATCGGACGCGTTGAACGTTCGCCGACGCTTCTTGACGTACTCAATCAACTGACGTCGCGGTTCAATCTCACTTACGGGCTTGGCTGTCGAGAACACGTTGGGATCGAGCGTCTCCAAATGTTGCAAGATCGCCTTAGCCTCGGATTCTAAATCGTCCGGCCCCGAGTGCGCGGCTCTCAGGTCGAGAAGAATTGTCAGCAAGACAACACAGCAAAGGCATTGAGTCTTCATTGGACCATCCGTTGCAACCAAATTATTAGCGCGGCCGCATCAGTCTCCACGTTTGTGTGATTAGTAGGATTGCGGAGGATGCTGAGGCGATGCCCATGAACCACCAGTTGGCTGGCAACAGTTCGTAGCTTTCGAATCCTGGTGCTTTGATGACTGACAGCGTTGTCGCCAGTGGGTTGATCTTCAATGCGGTTTCGACTGCGGAGTGGCCAAATGGAGCATCGCGGCCTAACCAGATAAGCAGCGTCAGTGCATAAATCGCGAACAAGACTAAATACGACGTGATGATTGCCGGGGCGGTGCGTTTGAAGAAACAGCCGACGGCCGCGCTGACGATCAGTGAGAATCCCGCGGTCGAGACCAGGCAGATCAGCACGCGTTGAATTTGCAGCTTCATTTTTGGGTCGATATACATCATCACCGCGTAACCGGGAAGCGTTGCGAACAGAATCAAGATCAGCGTCCACACGACGCTCATCAGTTTGCCTCGGAGAATTTTGTTCGCGGTCAGTGGCGTCATCTGCAGCAATTGCCAGCCGCCGCTTTCTTGTTCCGTGCTGATCAAACCGGCCGCAAGACTTGGCGTCAGCAATACGATCAGTCCGACTTGTAGGACGACCAGAATTCCGCCAATTGTTTCAACATCCCAGTCCATCGTTCCCGTTGTGCTGGCGATTGAAAGCAACAGTGACAATACCGCGCAGGCGGCAACCATTCTCAGCAGCCAGTGAATGCGGCCGAATCGACGGCAGCGGAATTCCTTGACCATCACCGGATTCGTCAGCCAACTGATGGACGATTTTCGACGCTGTGGATCGACCAAGAAAACAGCGCGGCGAACAACGCGCGTGCTGAGTTCTCGGTCGTCAGTTATCAGACCTTGCGAGCGTGATCGATCGAAGATGGACGAGTTCAAGCGCGAAATGGTCACGGCCATGCTTAGAATGCTGGTGCCCAAACCGATCGTGATATACCGCGCGGGGGCTCCGCTGGCGGCAACGATTCCTTCACCACCGATGCCGCTGTGTCGTAACAGCTCCATCACTGCAGGGATCGGTGACAAGTGCCGCAAGCGTGCTGCCGCCGTTGCCAAGATGCCGTCTTGACCCTGCAAGAACAGGTGCGGTCCCAACACAATCACCGTGCACAACAGGACCAGACCATAAGTGATTCGCAGTGCCGAGTCGGTTGTACCAGCAAAGCTGCTGACCAAAAGGCCCAGTGTGGCGCATTGCACAACTACAACAATCAGCACGGCAAACAACACCAGGACTTCTTGTTGAAAGCTGATTCCGCCCATCGCGTAACAGGCGGCCGCTGCGGGCAAGGTCATGCCGAGTAGCATTAGGGCAAAACCCAAGACGCCGAACAACTTGCCGAAATAGATGGCAACGGGACTCATTGGCGAATTCAACAACAAGGCCAAGGTGCCCGATCGCTTTTCGCGGACAATCGTGGTTGCGGGAAAAGCCGGAACGAGCAGAATCACTGTGGCCAGCAATCCGTAACCGAACAGTCGAAAAACTTCCTGTGACTGACTGCCACCAATTCCGATCGTTGCGTCCGTAGGCCAGCGCAAGACGACAAGGAACGCAAAAGTCGTCGCGATCGCCACTTGCAGAGCCAGCGCGCGGCGGCTTTGCAAGATACCGAAAAGCTCGCGTCGTATGATCGGATTGTTCACGACGGCTCCTCGGTTTGTTGATCGGCTTCTTCGGCGGTCTCGTCGCCTTTCGTCACCGACAAGAAGGCGTCTTCCAGGCTCGATTGCAATTCCCGAAATTGCGACACCGCGACGTTGCCATTGACGAGTTTCTTTAATGTTTCACTGAGCTCCAACTCCGATTGGCTGGTGGCAAAGCGAACCATGGCTTCCGATGGTGAAGCAGTGATCTCGGTGCCGTCTTCCGTGCATTTTTCTAAGATCGATTGAGCCGACTCGATGTCTTCGCCCGAGACCAACTGAACCTCGATCGTGCGGCGTTCGTTGACCGTCCGCATGATGTCATCCAGAGTTCCGAACGCTCGCAAGTTGCCCTTTGTGATGATCGCGACACGATCACAGATTCGTGAAAGCTCCGGCAGGATGTGACTGGTCACGATGAGGGTCTTTTCCATGGCCGATAATCGCAGCAGCAGCTCTCTCATCTCAACGCGAGCCTGCGGATCGAGCCCGTTCGCCGGCTCGTCAAAGATCAAAACCTCCGGATCGTGAAGCAGCGTGCGTGCGATGCCGATACGTTGCCTCATACCGTGGCTGAGCGTTTCGACGTAGCGGTCTTGCATGTAGGTCGAGCCCGTGGTTTCCATGACTTCTTGGATGCGAGTGCGCCGCACTTTGCGTTTGATTCCGAATGCTGCGCCGAAGAAGTCTAGGTATTCGTGAACACGCATGTTGTCGTAAGAGCCGAAGACGTCAGGCATGTAACCGACAAGGTGTTTGATCTTGCGAGCTTCTCGCACGCAGTCCACACCGGCGATGCTGGCCGTGCCTTCGGACGGCTTGGCCAAGCCCACTAGAATCTTGATCATTGTCGTCTTGCCAGCACCATTGGGTCCGATGATGCCCAGGATGCGGCTGCGATCGAGCGATATTGATACATCGTTGAGCGCGACGAACTCACCGAATCGTTTGCTGAGGTGCTCGATGGAGACAACAGGCCCGTTTGCTTGCATGTTCATTTTCCCCACTTTTACACGGGCCGTTTTTGTGTCAGCTCTGAAGGTGTCGGTTCAATCTGATTCCGATGCGGAACTTGTCGTTCCATTCAATTGCAGTTGCACGTAGTCGATCTGCCACTTGTTTGTGCCATCATCGATTTGTCCAGCGACGTTTGATTTTGCCGAAGTCGTGAGGATGTTCAGTCCAATCGTGACACCGCCTTGAGGATCGACTTCAAATGCACTCATGTCGTCAATCTCGAATCGAACTGTTCCCACCGGGTCCGCTCGTTCCGTCACCACGTTGGCCTGGTTATCTCGAGTTCCCTGAATCTCCAACGCCGATAGTGGACCACCGTTGATGTGAACATGGATGACGGCGCCATCGAGCTTCATTGGTAAGACTTGATCGGGTAGCTGAAATCGCAGCCAGACTTTTAGGCTTCCCTTTGTAGCTAGCCACGTCCTCTTTCGATTGTCAAAGGCTAAGAACGAGCCCTGTTCGTCAGGACCCAGAACGGCTTTGAAGGGCAAGAACGGCGGCGGCACGATCACAGAAGTTCCTGCCCGCGATCTTTCAATCGAAAGAGGGATCGCCAGCAGAGTCGAGTGCGTTCGCGTCTTCTCATCAGGAAATGAAAAGTGCGTTGGCAGCGGATCCGTCCAAGCAAACAAAGTCGGTTGATTGGGGTATCGATTCAGATTCGGTCCAGGGATCAATCGATCGTAGACTGACTGACGACGTCGCTGTTCGTCCGTCAGCAAAGTTCCCGAGACATACTGACCTCGAGCCAACGATTCAGTGGGCGTGATTGCGAAACGTCCTTCGTCATCGAAGCGAACGGTCGAGCAATCCTTGGCGGAGGACGCGACAACAGCGTCTTCGAACTCAGCGAATGGTCCCGGATAAAGCTTGCCAGAGAGCCCCGTTGGTCCAAACGAACACACGGCTTCGATAGCCGAGTTGCTGCTGCCCGTCTTCATAAACGGGGCAGTTTGGATGCCCGGTGGAATCGACATGTTGTTCCACTCCCAACTGTTGGCATCCATCCAAATCATGCGGCGTGTTTCTCCACCCATTCCCGCCAGAGTTGGCAAGAAGACTCCGCCGCGCAGTGCGGAAGCGGGCGCTGTTGAGATTCCGTTGTTGTAAAGAGCCAGCATTCCATGTACGGAAAAGTCCTCAGACCGTGGAACGGCTTCCACGAATTGACCCACAGATGTGGTGTTGGGAATGCCATCGGATCCCGAACTTCCAACCAACAGTACTGCCACCGTCGCGATCGTGGCGGAAATTGGTGCCAACCAAGCGAGTCTGTCGAGACGTTTTGTGCGAATTAACCAAAGGCCAACAAGAAATAACACACCACAAAAGGAACCGAGAACCAACGCGATCGATGTGCGACCAGCAACTTGATAGCCAATCTGATCGCTAAGAACAGTCGTGAATTCTTCGGGTGGCAAATGATCGGGATCGCGGGGGATGTAGAATTTCTCGGCGAGTGTGTCCAACGGATTGGTTGGTGCGAACATTGCCGCATTCTCGGGCACGGTGTCGCCTTCGCGCCAGTCGCGAAGCCAACCGTGCGGTCCCAGTGTGGTCACGATCACGCGGCCTTTGCCAATCCGTTGTTCGAACGCGGCGGGCCATTCGCCGATTCTGTGAATCACATGAGCGCCTTCGACAATGACGCGCACAAACTCGACGGGTTCGTCAACAGAACGGTTTTCACCGTCGCGGATCGACCGCAGATTCTCGACGTGTTTGATTTGAAAGCTAGTCAGGTCAACACGATCGACCACTTCGTATTGCAGCGTGTCTCCCAATAGCTGCGAGACCGTGGCCTCGCTGACTTGATCGAGCATGATCCATAGTTGGCCGCCATTGTGGAGCCAGCGTCGAATGGTATCGATGCCGGATGAATCATGGTAGGGAAGATCACCGCCAAGTATCAGTTGATCTAGCCGGTTCAGCGATTCCGCGGTTTTCGGAAGGGCCTTGATGTCAAGAAACGCGAACTTCCGAGAGAGCCGTTCGGCTTGACGCGTGGCGACGGCCATTTCGTAGACGGGGTCGTAGAAGAAGACGTCTTCGGAGGCGAACTCGGGATCCTCGGTTCCCGAAATCAGGGCCGTGATGTAACTGCCATCGCAGCCGTCGAGCACTCCCGAAAAGCTGATGCGATCGTCTGCGTTTTCTCCGATCGTGTCGGCGCCGTTGGATTCGTCGATCAACAAAGTGCGGATTTCAAACTGCGAGGCGTCGCTGCCATCGCGAGATTCCGGCGGCCGGACCGGATACCAAGACCTCAGTTTCGAGTGAGCTGGCAACCAGACGCGCCGGCCGAATTGCAGATGCGGACTTCCTTCGAAGTAAGAAACGGTGAGCACATTTTGCGGCTGATCGGTTGGGTTGATGACCTCGAAGTTCACCAAACCCCATGTGCCGCGCGAATAGCAATTCACGCCGCCACGGCTTGCGTAGCTATTTAGGAAGACCTTGGCCTCTTCTTCAGAATCTTGAGCAATCGCTGAGCTAGCATCGACACAACAAATTGCAAAGACCACCGCCCACCCAATCCCACCAAACGTGAAGCGATGTTGATTCATCTAAGCATCCTGGTGTTTGGTTGAATTGGGATTCAAGGTTGGCAGCAATTGATACGCGCTTGGCGCGCTGGTGCTTTTACTTCAGCGCCTTGATGCGAACGTTTTTGAACTCGGCGAACATCGGTTTGCCAGCGTGCAATTGAAAGGCCAAGATTCCTTCGGTCATTGCGTTGTCTGGGTGATCGACGAAGTCCAAAATCAACTTGCCGTTCAGATAGTGTTGAATGTGCATTCCCTTAGTGACGATGGTCACGTCGTTCCAATCGTCGAGCTTGAACAGCTTCTTGAAACCCGCGGCATCGATTAGAACGTTTTCCTTGTCAACGACCTTGCCGTCCTTTGTCCATTTGGCTTTTTCGCCGACCAGGCAAGTTCGACCGCGTCCGCCAGTCAGGCCACCTTCGTCATAGATGAATCCGGCGACGCTGGGCAGTTTGTTCTCGTTGCGGATTTCATGTTGGTAGCCGCGAACCACCCAGTCGTTTGGAGCGTTTTCCGTGATGTGCTTTGAGCGGTATTGGATACCCGAGTTATTTGTGTTGCTACAGCGAAAGGAGACGCGCAGTTCGAAGTCCTTGAGCTTGCCGCCTTTCCAGATCAAAAACGTGTTGCGGTTGGCTTTCTTATCTTTAGTTGTTTCGCCATGAATGACGCCGTCTTTGACTGACCAGAGCCTTGGGTCACCGTCCCAGCCGCTGAGGTCTTTGCCGTTAAAGATCTTCTTGAAGCCTTCCTCGGACGATTTGTCCTCGGCGAAGGTCATCGACGAGATAGCGAAGGCTGCAAGAACAGTAAGCACGCGAATCATTGTTTGCTCCGAATCTATAGTTGTTCATTGGTTGGTGTTGTTCGCGGAGTTATCGATTATGCCGCTGGATTGAGCTTTTTTGAACTGTGCAACCGTGTTTCTTGCCGTGCATTTTCAAATCGTCGACACAAGAGTTGGCGGCAAGAGGGTTTGGATTCGATTGCTGTGTCGGTTAACATCGAGTTGACAAGCTTTGAAATCAGCCTTGAACCACCTGAGGGATTCTATGATGACCGAGAAGATCACACGCCGCGACATGATTCGCACGACCGCAGTTGCCTCGGCGGGACTTTATCTTGGTACGGCTTCCAGTAGTCGTGCTGAGCAGTCTCCCAACGAGAAACTCAACATTGCATGCATCGGGATCGGTGGTCGCGGCCGTGATAACTTGAATGGCGTCAAGAGCCAAAACATCGTCGCTTTGTGCGACGTTGATGAATCGCGAGGTGGCAAATCGTTTGGGCAATTCCCCAAAGCCCAGCGGTTCGTCGATTACCGCAAGATGCTCGACGAATTGGACAAGAGTATCGATGCCGTCGTCGTCAGCACGCCGGATCACACGCACTTTCATCCATCGATGCTGGCCATGAGCATGGGCAAGCACTTGTACTGCGAGAAACCCATGGCTCACTCGGTCTGGGAAGTCCGCGAGATGACCAACATGGCCGCCAAGATGAAAGTCGCCACTCAGCTTGGAGTTCAACGGCACACGCTGCAAAACATGCATCGTAGTGTCGAGATCGTGCAAGCTGGTCTGATTGGTGACGTCAGCGAAGTTCACTGCTGGGTCGGCGGAGATCGCGGCATGCCCAAAGTGCCGAACGACAAACCTGAGATTCCCGCAGGCTTGAACTGGGACCTTTGGTTGGGACCCGCCAGCTTTCGTCCTTACCACAAGACTTATTGCCCTTACGGTTGGCGGTTTTGGTGGGACTTCGGAACGGGCGAAACCGGAAACTGGGGCTGTCACATTTTGGACATTCCTTACTGGGCTCTGGGTCTCACTTATCCGAATCGTGCCGAGGGCTCCGGTCCACCCATTCATGCTTTGACGACGCCGAAGTCGATGACCACAATGTTGCACTTCCCCGAGCAAAACGTCGATTTGCACTGGTACCACGCGAAGAGTGGGCCGCCAATTCTCAAGCAGCTAGGCATGTCGCCGAAAGGTATGAATACCTTATTCATTGGCTCGAAGGGCAACCTGTTAACAGGCTTCAGCAAATTGAAGCTGTATCCCGAAGAGAAGTTTGCCGACATCAAGCGACCTGAGAAGTCCATTCCGAATTCGCCGGGCTTTTACAACGAGTGGTTCGCCTCGTGCAAAGGCGGCGAAATGGCGACGTGCGACTTTTCCTATTCGGGGCCGTTGTCCGAGACCGTCTTGTTGGCCAATGCCGCTTACCGATCCGGCGGCGGATTCGATTGGGATGCCAAGAATCTCAAGTCGAGCGGAAACGACAAGGCGCCACAGTTCTTGACATCCGAGTTTCGCAAGGGCTGGGAAGTCTAAACGCAGCCAGCAATCAGAATCTACCGCCCCTGAGTTGATCTCAGGGGTCCTCGCGTCTTTGCACTACTACACTACGCACGCTGCATCAGTAGTGCAGAGACGCGAGGACCCCCGACGTAAAGTCGGGGGCGTTGGTAAGGTTAGAACCAGATCTGAAGTCCGCTGATCAGCCCGTCGATTTCCGCGCTGCCGACTTTGAAGAAGTCGTAACCAGTGAAGACTTCCAATCGTTTCCATTGAAAGCCAACTGTCGTGCGGCTGTGTACAAGCCCGCTGTGGCCGAGCGCGCCGAGATCCAATGTCGTCGAGAAGACCCACGGTCGAGACGGGTAGATGTCGACTCCATAGGTAAAGTTAAATCCCGCGTCAGTGTGGCCGTCGTCTTCCAGCCAGTTAAAGCCAAGGCCCGTGCGAAACTGTACGGTTTCACTCTGAGCAAACCGAAAGACCACGTTGAAGTCACCCGTCCAAAGGTTGTCGTGACGGTCGTTGGCGAGGTCTTCCTGAAGATAGTTCCACTCAGTATCAATCCCTAAACGGAATTTGCTGTCAAGCAGTAAGCGACCCCGATGCTCGACGTGCCGTTAGAGTCATCAACGTAATAAGATCGAAGCCGTGCACTTAACGATTGCAGCTGTTCGTGACCGTCTGCCCAATTAATGGCCATGCTGCCGCGATGTTTGTCGTCGTAGGGCGATTTGAGAAACAGCGATTCGTTCGAGAAGTTGTCTTTGGTCAAACTGTGAGGCAGCCAAAACGGGCTCGTCAGTCCAAGAAAATACAGCTTGCCCAGCAAGCTGCCGTCATCATCATCATCGTCTTCGTCATCGAACGAAAGGTAACTGGACGATGAGGAGTTGGAGTTGTTATTCGAATTCGAAGAAGCTGGATTCGCTGGTTTACTGGACTTATCACGAACTTCGTGGCGCAGGTCGGACAAGTCGCCCGCCTGAGCGATTTGCAAGAAGCTGGCTGACAAACTCAGCACAAGAAGTAATCTGACCAAAGTCTTCACCGGGCAACTCGTGAACACTGAGTAGAAACGGCCAAGAAAACGGCGGGAAAGTAGGCGATGCTCGCAATTGCGTCAAGCCGATGCCGACAGCTAGATGCCCGGCTTCGCGAAGACTCCAGGCATCTTTGATGCAACAGTGCTTGCAGTGTTTCCGACACAAATTGACACACTTCGAACTCTGACATAAACTCCCGCCGCGCGAATCCTCGCGTGGTGATCTCTCCAGCGAATGAGCCAATTCGCTTCATCGCGCCGAGCCGATCGTGGTACTGACTCGAATGAAGCCTTCTGCATGGATGCAAAATGGCTCGATCCTCTTTCAATGTTGGCGTCACAATGTTGCTGGCTGCGCTCACAGTCTGCAGTGGTTGTGGCTTGCTGGGCAACATTGAAGATAAGAGCGAACATCTTGTCCGGCGTTTTTCGCCGTTAACAAGCGCAAGAGACGCGATCCACTTAGAGGTGATCTACGTGAATCGCCCGCAGTCCGATCCCATGATTGGAAAATCGTTGTGGCGAGAAATCGATCAGATCGGTGCCATCGATCCGCCAACCCGAGCATCGCTTAGACGGAATGGATTTCGAATTGGTCACTGTAGTTCGACGGCCCCGCGATCATTGAACGCGCTCTTGAATCTTTCGCCAAGAGAAGGCGTTACTCGCCAAAGCGTGCCGATCGAGTCCGGCGGCGATACGCTTATCCGCACGGGCAAATCTCTCGAAGACTGCTCGTTTGCGGTGCACGATTCGACGCAAAGTCAGTCTCAGGAATTTAAGAACGCGACTTGTGTTTTTCGGGTGACGGCCTCGCGCGAACAAGACGGATGGGCTCGTTTAGATTTCGTGCCAGAGATTCACTACGGCAAATCCTTGCTACGGCATCGAGCGACAAGTCGAGGTTGGTTGTTTCAAGCTTCGCAAAACATCGAGCCACTCTACGCTCAGAAGTTTTCCATGCATCTATCGACGGGCGAGATGGCGGTCATCGGCGCCAACCGCGAGGCCTCGAACACGGCTGCGGAACGCTTCTTTATCAGCAGTGCCGACGGAAACGATGCTCAACGCTTGATCATCGTTCGCTTAGTCAAGATGTCCAAGGTCGAGCCGGTGTACTCGGAATTCTAAGCGGAATTCGACAAGCTCTCATTCGTGCGACGAAGTGCTTTCATTGGTGATTCCTGCTCGATCACTGTAGACTCAATGCAGTCACGTCAGCACGGTATCAGTCACTGGAGCCAACATCATGCACGCCACTAACCGCCGAGATTTCTTCAAAGCATCCATTCTGGGAACGGCTGCTGCAACTCTTGCCGCCAATGAGGTTAGCGCTGCAAGCCCTCCGAAACGCAATGGCCACTCGCACATGAAATTGAGCTTGGCTGGCTACTCGTTCAATCGTTTCTTGCCCAAGAGTTGGACTTCGGAAACGATTAAAGATGCGGAAATGACCTATGACGACTTCTTCCATTTCTGCGCCGAACATAACTTCGATGGTTGTGAACCGACCGCGTATTACTTTCCCAAAGAAGTCACCAATGACTATTTGATGCATGTCAAGCAGTTGTCATTTCGGCTTGGACTGGACATTTCCGGCACGGCGATTGGCAACGATTTTTGCTTGCCCGAGGGTGAGAAGCGAGACGCTCAACTGAAGATGTGCCGTGATTGGATTGACCGCGCTGCCACCATGGGGGCTCCGGTGATTCGCATCTTTGCGGGTAAGGTGCCGAAGGGTGACAACGAACAGGCAGCCATCGAACGGTGTGTTGCCGGCATCAACGAGTGTCTCGAATATGCTGCCACGAAGGGTGTGTTCTTGGCGCTCGAGAATCACGGCGGCATCACGTCCACTCCGGCACAAATGATGCGGATTATTGACGCCGTCAAGGATTCGCCTTGGTTCGGTGTGAACTTGGACGGTGGCAACTTCCGCACGGACGACCCTTATCGAGACTTAGCGGTCATCGCGCCTTATGCCGTCAACGCACAGGTTAAAGTGCAGGTGACTCGGGATGGAAAGAAAGAGCACGCGGACCTTGGCCGAGTCGTCAAGATATTGAAGGACGCCGATTATCGCGGCTACGTTGTGCTCGAATACGAAGAGCGCGAGCCTCACAAAGAGATTCCGATGTACGCCAAGAAGCTTCGCGATCTGATCCACGGTTGATGCGAGCGGTTGTAGAAGCCAGCACTACGAATAGATGATTGGTGTGCTTGTTGATTGAATCCCTCTTGGCGTTAAACGAGTTGTCTTAAGATCACAACCTTGAACAGGCTTCGCGTGAAGAATTCCACTCTATGCCGAGGACCGATCGATCGCCGCTCATGGTTGAAGCTAGGCGGTTTGAGTCTTGGTGCGCTCGCGAGTGGCCTTTCCCCAAGTTTGTCGAGTCTGCTATCAGCCAGTGAAAATAATTCAGTTGATGATGATTTGTCGGTGATCTTGTTTTGGGCCAACGGCGGACCCAGTCAACTGGACACATTCGATCTGAAGCCGGACTCGCCCATTGAATACCGTGGGCCTTTTCGTCCGATCGAAACCAATGTTCCTGGAATCGAAATCTGCGAGCTCTTTCCAAATCTGGCGAAGATCGCGGATAAGTTTTCGATTGTTCGCAGTTTACATCACAACCGTGGACAACATTCCGGGGGTGCTTGTCGCATGTTGACGGGATACTCTCCCGTTGCTGCCAATCCCATCGACGCCGAGTTTCCCGAGATTGGTTCTGTCGTCGCCAAACAGCTCGAAGATCAAGCTACCGAGATCCCGCCGTTAATCGCCAACACCAAGTTCTACGGTGGCGGTCCCGCTTATCTCGGAGCGGCGTACTCGCCATACATGCCCAACCCAAACCCGCTGACCTCTAGCGGTGCCAATCAGTATGACCCTGTTCCAATCTATACATCGGGCAGCGGCAGTCTGACGATCACCGAAGACGGCATCCGCAGCTTAGAGACTCGGGCACGATTGCTTTCGACCTTTGACAAGTTCCGTCGCGAGCTGGATAAGTCTGGCGGGATGACGGCCGTGGACAAGTTCAATCAACAGGCCGTCCGGATGCTTGCCAGTCCGAAGACTCGCGATGCCTTTGATATCTCGAGAGAATCGGAAGCGACGCGAAGGCGGTACGGAGACACTCACTGGGGCCGCAGCCTGTTGACTTGCCGTCGGCTCGTTGAAGCGGGTTGTCGCTTCGTTCAATGCCAAGCGACGTTTCGGCTGAAGCCAGAGACGGGTCGAACGTCGACCTGGGACGACCATTCTGTCAACGCGGATATCTTCAAATCGTACCAGGAAAAGTTGCCCGTTTTCGACGAAGCCGTTCCCGCATTGATCAACGACCTCTACGAGCGAGGCCTCGACAAACGCGTGTTGTTTGTATTCTGCGGCGAGTTCGGTCGCACTCCGAAGATCGCTCATCAGGACAAGTCCAAGCGCCCCGGCCGCGACCATTGGCCTCAGGCCATGTCGATCTTTCTGAGCGGCGGCGGTCTAAAGATGGGACAAGTCATCGGCGCTACCAACTCGAAGGCCGAAGAACCTGTCGACCGCATCATGAACAGCAACTGCCTATTGGCGACGATCTATCACCGTTTCGGCATCGACACCTCGCACCATTTTCTGGACAACGCCGGTCGTCCAATGCCAATCCTCACAGACGGCACGCCGATTCGCGAGTTAATCTGAGTCCTCAGCACTGCCACAGAAACGCGGCGCCGTCTGCGCAGCATTCATCTTTGCACAAGAACAAATAGCCAAGGCCGACGTCGCCAAATTTTAGAGTGTGGTAATTCTCCCATTGACCACGATCTGCGGGTAGTTGTCCGTCCAGTTCAGCCTTCAACTGCGCGATGAAAGCCATATCACCGCCACACTCTGGGCAAGTGGGCGACTCGTTCGATTGTATCCATGCCGGTACACCACCAATTTTTGTTTCTGAGCTGACTTGAGTTCTCAGGCGGCTAGCGACATCAACGTCTGCAGTGTCGACATCGGGCTCTGCTGATTCAGAGAATGTTACCTTGTAGTCCGGATACGAGCCGAAATCAGGAGTCGCGCGGCGAGTACCCACATAAGCGTTTTCTGAGTGTCGTTGCAAGATGACGCAATTCGAGCCGGACCATGGATCCCAAGTTTCGCAATCGGAATCTGCGGGGCACATAAATGCATACGCCATGTCAAACTTGCGAGATAGCTGCATCGGATCCTTAAGCGAAATCTGCGCAAGAAAGTCCATTTCCGAATCACAAGAGTCGCAGACAGGCCATTCTGTTTCTTCATAGAGAACAGGGCATCCACCGATCTTAAAGACAGGCGTGACGATAGCTTGTTCTGCTCGCTGCAATCCGCAGATGAGAGCGTTTCGAAGGACAGGACGCTTTCGCCAAAACATGATGTTTACATCATTGACGGAGGTAATTGATTTCGCAAGCGCTTTTTGGAAACAACTACCCGCATCGGTGACCGATGTCGAGAGCTAGCTCGCCAGCAATTCTTCTGGTTCGGCAATCGGGCTGACGGGTGGTGTTGTCGAGCGATTCGGTTGCTCAAGATTCTCGATTGCTGAAGCGGGTTCGTTCCAGATCTGCACGCAGCCCTCGCCTTCTAGCATCGTTAGAAATGCGCGACCACAGAGGCAAGCGTCGACTAACTCTTGGCGCTTTGAGTGAACAAGGAGATAACGATCCCGACGCAAGAAGAAACAGTCGGCGTCGATGAAGGCTTGCTGAAATTCAGGTTGAGAACGTCCCATCACGGCCACGCATCCGTCACTGTGGCATTGATAGAAGAGGTGCTGCAGGACACGGTCGATCGTCTTTGGGGTCGCGACAACTTGAGCAACTCGGGCAACTCGTTTGTTGTCGATCTGATAAGTGAACCAACCAAGGCATTGGCCTCGGGTGTTTTTGACCAACACTTGTTGGCTTGGCTGTGAGAACCAGAACACATAATCCAATCGCTGCCACAGCCAGCGGGTTTCATCCAAGCAGTACTTTGGCGCTAACTCGAATCCTTCCGTGAACTCAGCAAAGCGATCAGTAAAGCTCTCGGCCGTCAGTGTTCGAGAGATCATGCGCGTTTCTGGCGGCTGAATCTTGTTGAGCTTCTTGAGCACTGCATCCGATAACTTGGCAGTTGCTTGACCAAGACCGCGAACGGGTGCCGTCAACGGTCGATTGGGGATCCTCGTGGCGAGGAACTCGGCAGGCCGCAAAACCTTGAGCCAATTCAAACCGAACACGGGTGCAATGAAGCCACCTAACATCGTCCAAATCTTTCGGGTGGAATCGTTGGCGATGTCAGCAATGGAAAAGTCTTGTGGGCCGTCAAGGAATCGCTTGAGCAGCTGGACCCCGGCCATCTTGGAGCGACTGTTGGGATCGACAAACAGCTCGGCACTGATGGCCGCGGTGATTGGCTCGTCGCGAAATCGCCAGGGCCTTGGTTGGACACCCAGCATACCATTGATCGCGCCATCAGATTCGAGGCTCACTAGACTCGCGCAACCCAGGTCTTGCCACGGATGATCGAAGAAGACTGCTGGGAACAGTCGCTCGAACACGGAATGCGCCCGTTCAAACTTTTCCGGGTCATGCTCGGTGTTTGCGCCGTGCAATGTCGGCAGTTGAGATAAGTCGCCGGCAGTCAATTCGCGAATCATAGAAGGGGCCATGCCTCAATGTAGCTTTGAATCAACATCTGCACTAACGAATGTTGACTAATCACAACTTGAAGCCAATCCATCCTTTGCGCGAATCAAGACGCAGGGTTTGTAGCGATCTTGCGGGCAAGAGAACGCGCAAAATGGTTACAACCGTGCGATTTGCTGATCGGCTTCAACGGATTCCTATCCGTTGAAAAGCGCGTGCCACTAAGTGCTCACTTTGGTTTTGAGCTTGTGCAGTTCCACGTAGTAGTCGAGTGTGTAATTCAATGCGGAACCTGACACGACCAAGGCGTATGTCTTCCAGGGAAAGAGTAGATCGTCGCCCAACGCGATCGCCAGCACGAAACAGAATGGCAGTGATGCAAACAGACAACCGACAAAGTGAATGAGTAATCGAAGCTTTGGGCCACTGACCTTTCGAGCTCGTGGGTTCATCCACAGCCCAAGACGCATACCGATCACTGAGATTGCGAAAATCGTCAAATACGGAATATCTGTCGCTTCCAATTTTGCACCCCGGCTTTCAAAACGAAACGGATCTTCAACCGTTCCAGAAAGTCTAGGTCAAACTCTGCAAGAAGCCCGGCATTTTCAAAATGCCGGGCTTCTAATTCCAACATTGTTTCATGTCGTGATCATCGCAATCACGGCTTGAGCGACACTCGCCGAGAGTCCTTGAATTGAAACTCAACGGGTTTGTTGTTGCTGGCGTCGGTGATGGCCTTGGCGAAATCGTCTGGAGTTTTGACTTTCGCGCCGTTCACATGCGTAATGAACTCGCCCACCTCAATGCCCGCGTCATCGGCGGGCGAGCCCTCTTCGATATTCAGCACCAAGACGGCTTCCGGATAGACCAACGGTTCCGGAGAAAACTTCCGCCGCGCGGTGGGGAAGTCGATGGTCAAGCCAGCGAATTGACGTTCCGGTCGTTGTCGCGTCGCGACGATGGCCTCATCCGCAAGAACGGGCCATTTGCCCAACGTCACATAGAGGTACTCGCGCCCGCGGCCTCGCCGAAAGATCTGCAGCTTGCTAACAGTGCCCGGCTTTTGGATGCCGATTTCTCGCATCAGGTCGTCTCGACTTAGGATTTTGCGATCGTTGATCTCTAAAATCAGATCATCGCGCTGCAGCCTTCCCATTGCTGCTGGCGAGAATCGGGCGACATCGACGGCGGCGGCAGCAGCGAATTGGCCGATGTTAAGCCGCATCCGTTGAAGATCGCGCGAGAGTACGTTGGCCGGATAAATGCCCAAGAAGCCGTACTCGACTTCGAAACCCTTGCAGAGTTCCTCGAGGATCATGCGGCGGATCGACTGATCAAAGGGAACAGCGAAGCCCACGGATTTCTCGTACCCTTCTAGCGCTGCCAGCGATGTCGTCATGCCGATCAAATCGCCATCGAGATTCAACAGCGCCCCGCCGCTGCCGCCAAGATTCAAACGCGTATCCAAATGCAGCAGCGTGCCGAAATGATGAATACTGGTTTTCGCCGCTGCTTCAGGATCGTTGAATGCACCGGGAGGGGCAGGCAATCGTGAGATGTTGCTAACCATGCCACGACTGACGCTCGCTGATCCATCGCGCGCGATCGCGTACGGGTTGCCCAGCACAACGATCGATTCGCCTTTCTCGACCTTTGAAGCATCGGCCAATGTTAACCCGGGCTGCTTGTTGAGATTCACATGAACCGAATCGGTCAGCTTCAGTACTGCCAGATCGCTGCGAGGATCTCCGGCAAGGATCCGCGCCTCTGCCGAACGACGATCGCTAAAGTAGACCATGATTCGATGGTATTCCGACGAACTGGTCGCACCAACGGGGACCCCGCCGCGAACCAAGTGAAAGTTCGTCAGGATGCTACGTTCGGCTTGATTTTCACCGTGAGCAATGGTGATTCCCGAGCCAAATTGCTTGGGGATAAAGTCGGGACTGGAGGGATCATCCAAGTCGCGCAGATCGCCGATGGGAATCCGTCGCACGTTGGGAACCGCCTCCTCGGGTCTTCGCAGGTTGGCAGGTTCAATGTTTGCGATTGCGACCACAGACGGACTCGCGCGCTTGATCAGCTTCTTGTAGT
Source organism: Planctomycetaceae bacterium (assembly GCA_002722955.1). Classification (GTDB taxonomy): domain Bacteria; phylum Planctomycetota; class Planctomycetia; order Planctomycetales; family Planctomycetaceae. Next base: position 18,075 of record PBMZ01000131.1, read on the forward strand.
GAGCCTCAATCGACTTCAGCAGTGCGAGTGGATCGGTGTCCTGTGCAGACGCAAAAGAAGGCAACATTGTCGCCGCGACAACGAATAGGCAGCAGATTCGCATCGTCATGAGTTTGCCTTTCCGGCAGCTTTAGGACGAAATAATGCACTCGCGCAATTGTCCCAGCGAGGTCAACACCAAGTCAGGCTCGACACCGGCAACACGGGGATCGCCATCGCGTTTGCGGAGACTTCGTTCGTCTCCCGCAAACAGCGCCGTACGAAAGCCGGCTTCTTGAGCCGGCCAAATGTCGTTCAACATATCGTTGCCAATGAATAGACATTGTTCAGGCCAAGTCTCGCATTGAGCCAATTGTTGAACAGCATGGTCAAACAAGAATCGGCCGGGTTTTGCCTCCAAGTGTCGATAGGAAAAAATCTGCAGGTCGGGATCGAATCCCAGTTCCTCGAGGCTGCGTCCCATCAACGCTGGAAAGATCTGCGGCGTAAAAAACTGAGCGTTACTGATGATCCCCAAATGCGTGTTGGCGTGGTGACAGCCTTCCAAACACTCTTCCAATTCGGCCATCGGCCAGACCGGATTGACTCGAGCTTCGTACGCTACTGCCAGCCGTTTGAAATCGATGGCCATCAAGTTTTCGACATCGATGGCGGCATGATCCGATAGACTTTCCACAACGTCGCGCCAGACTTCTAAGATGTCGACTTCGGGAACGTCACCGCCTTCGTCTTGACGCTGCTGTTGATGAATCTCGATCGTCATCCGAAACAGTTCGCTAGTGTCCTCGAACCAGTCCTCGACTTCGACGTCGACATCGGATAGCGCGTCAACGACGTGTTGATTAATGTCGTCGGTCGAGACCAATCCAACGTCACCCGCGCCGCTGACTAACATTGTGCCGTAGACGTCAAACAGAACGGCGCGAATGTCGGACAGTTCCGTCAGCTTGGGCAATTCTGCCGTGGGGTTTGGCTCGAGAGGCTCGGAATTTTCGCGAATAAAATCGGGGATACTGGCAGTCATTACTTCGTCAATGGCCCGCAAGATTGCGTTATTGATAGCGGGAGTTTCGTGGCGTCATTCGGTGGGTTGACTGTTGGCCACGAAACATCGTGACTCATGATCATAGTGCAATTTGGCTTGGTATTCACTAAGGATCTGCAAGGAAGAAGCCCGGCTTTTTCGAAAAGCCGGGCTTTTAATCGCTAACCTATTTCAGCGCGGCTCTAAAGCTTGGCCATATCGACGACCGGAGCGGCGTTTCCGTCCATTCCAAGTGAGTTCCTCGATTCTGATTCAATCTCACACATCAAAGTCGACGAAGTTGCGCACCGCTAAGCAGATTATTCTTATCAACTGTGATTTCTAAGTACGTCCTTGCATCCAGCGGAAATCTCCACAGCTCTTTCGACTCTTGTCGAGCCGATCCGAAAGGCTTTTGCAAGATTCGAATTGACTCAAGCAAATCCCCAACTCTCTTGGCATCCGAAGCCTTCGCGAGAACGAGGTCTTGATCCGCGAGAAAGTCCCCAACCATTCCGCCGTCTTCCACCTGAATTACCCATGTCTTTCCGCTCACACGATTCACAATGACATTCAGTTGCCGGGTGAAACCGGTTGGCGAAAAAGGTGATCTTCTTGGTGATCGATATCGCACGTTCACACGAAACAGCCGCAAATCCTTGAGCCTCATCGATCTCAATTCGTTTGGCATCGAGATTTGGGTGCGAGGACCACCGTAAGTCATGGCGATCGATTGAAGGCGGGAATTCAATGCGTCCGCGACGACCCTATTCCCGACCTTCTCCAAGGTCACATGTGGTATCGTCATTCGATCCGGAGAAAATGCCAAAACGAGAGCTCCGAAGACGGCGGTTATGGAAATTCCAGTTGCGATTCGACTTCGGACAGACAGTTGCATCAAGTCACCCTGTCTTAGGCAATGCCATCAATTTCGAGAATCGCTCCAACACTCTCACTTTGAGCGGCGCGTATGGTGGCATGTCAAATTCGCCGGTCTCGACAAGTTGGAAGGCGGTGCGTCGGGCTTCGATGAGCGTCTTTTGGTCGCGGATTAGGTTGGCGACTCGGAGGGGTAATTGGCCGTGTTGGCGAGTGCCCAGGATGTCGCCGGGGCCGCGGATCTCGAAGTCGACTTCTGCGATCTTGAAGCCGTCCGAGCATTCCTCCAATGCGGACAGACGCTTGATGGCCTCGGGGGTGTCGGCGTCGGAGAACAGGAAACAGTAGCCTTGGAAGCTGCCTCGGCCGACGCGTCCGCGAAGCTGGTGCAATTGGGAGAGCCCGAATCGCTCGGCCTGGAAGATGATCATCATCGTGGCGTTGGGCACATCGACGCCGACTTCGACCACCGTGGTTGAGACCAGCGCTTTGGTTTCGCCATCTCGAAAGGCCTCCATGGCGGCTGCTTTGCGGTCTCGGTCCATTTGACCGTGGACCAATCCGACGGAGAAATCTTTGAGCAATCCACTGCTCAATTGCTGATAGACTTCCTCGGCCCCCGCAAGTCCATCACCGGCATCAAACAAGGCTTCGGCTGATGGCTCGACGATGTTGGCATCACCCTCAACGCGCGGGCAGACGATGTAAGCTTGCCGGCCATTGGCCAGTTGCTGCTTGATGAACTCCCACGCTTTGTCTTTGAGCCGCTGTCCGTAGACGCGAGATGTCACTACCTTCTGGCGGCCTGGCGGAAGGTCTGTGATCGATGTCAGGTCCAGATCGCCAAACTGCGTCAAGCATAAACTGCGCGGGATCGGCGTCGCTGTCATCACCAAGATATGCGGCGCGTCGTTTTCGATCGAAAAGTGAGCCCGCTGCGCGACGCCGAACTTGTGTTGTTCGTCGATGACGGCGACCCCCAGTTTGTCGAACTTCACGCCCTTTTGAATTAGCGCCTGAGTTCCCACGATCAACTGCACATCGCCGCTCTCGATCGAAGCCAGTGCATCACGGCGCGCGGCTGGGGTAAGGCTTCCGGTCAGCAACATCCGATTGACTCGACTGTGGGCCAGCGTGCTTTCGATCGTTTGCCAATGTTGATTCGCGAGCAACTCGGTCGGCGTCATCAGCACGGCTTGGTAACCCGCGGCGATCGCCACCAACATGGTGTAAACAGCGATCGCCGTTTTGCCAGCGCCAACATCGGCTTGTAGCAAGCGGTGCATGGATTGCCCAGAATCCAAGCCTTCGACGATTGCCGCGATCGCCTCGTTTTGACCCTTGGTGAAATCAAAGGGAAACAGCCTCCGAATCCGCGCGTCGATCTTCGGTGTTGTTGGCAACTTGGCGGCCGTGGCAAACTTCTTCCACGCGCGGCGCCGCATCGCGACCGCCAATTGGAATTCGAACAGATCATCGAACACCAGCCGCCGGCAAGCTGCGTGATATCGTTTCACCGAATCGGGACAATGGACCTGAGTAATCGCGCCTTGAATCGTTGGCAACTGGTTCGCACTGCGGACTTCTTCGGTCAAGTGCTCGGGAATCAGCGCTGCGTATTCTTCAACCGCCGCGCGGGTAATTCGCCGCATTTCGTGCATCTTGAGGCCTTCGGTTAGGCCGTACTGTGGCAGCACGCGGCCGCTGATCTCGCCTTCCTCGTCGCCGATCCATTGCACGTGTGGATTGCTGATTTCCCATCGTCCGCCACGCCGTTTTGGCTTGCCCGAGAAGAGCACCGTCTCGCCGTCGCGGAACTTACGCAGCATCCAAGGTTGGTTGAACCAAGTGCCTCGCAAGAAGCCGCCATCGCTGCTGATTAGGATGGCCGTCAGCGTGCGTCCGTTCGAGATATCACGGGTGTCGCGATCGACGACTCGCCCGCAGACAGTTTGCAGCTTGTCTTTCTCAAGCTGAAACATAGAAGTGAGTTGCGTCAGATCAAGCACGTCGCGCGGCATGTACCACAGCAAGTCCTCGACGGTGTGAATACCGAGCCTCTCGAGCATTTCGGCGCGTCGCGGTCCCACTCCGGGGAGGTACTGAACCGCGGTTTGCAGAGGCTCGTCGGACACGTTCTTGTAACCTTTTCAACGGCTTTGGAAAGCTGCCAAAATCGGGTTGACCGAGGTTGAAGAATCGCGAGAATCCCTGCCGTCCAGAAAACGGAGAGTTTTCGGATTCTTGTTCTTACATCACAAACCAACGTTGGCAGCGAGTCGGAATGTTGTTGATTCGATGCCTCATTGACTTAACTCTCACCATGGCAGACAACTCTCCAGTTATCACTTGCCATGTTTCACCTACCTTTCAACTCGACGCCGCTGACAGTGTACGGGCTCGACCATCAACTGTGAACGGCATCCAACCCTTCAAAAACCCATCAACTGACGACTGCGGCATGGAGGCCGTTTGAGTGTCTCAGCGGAAGCCCCCCAATTGGGACCACACTCAGTGGAACCAGGAAGTTCCCGCGTCCGTCAGTCTGCGTCGGCTATTTCCAATGGCTAGTTTCGTAGGCTGCGCGGATATTCACGTCACTCATGCCACCGAAAACAGTGCGGATTGCCAGCCCGGTAGCCTGTTTGCTGCGATCGCCGGAACACAGACAGACGGCATCGAATTTGTCGGTGAAGCGTTGCAGCATGGAGCCACGGGGCTCTTGGTCGCGCGGCCATTGGCCGGTGTTAGCGTCCCTCAATGCATCGTTGGCGATATTCGATCCGCTTACTCAACACTTTGCCACGCACTTTACGGTCACCCATCGTGTAGACTGAAGGTTTGTGGAGTTACCGGAACAAATGGTAAGACCACCGTCACTTGGCTGTTGCGATCGATCTTGACCGTGGCCAGCAAACGAGCGGGGTTGTTGGGAACAATCGAATACTTTGACGGAGTCTCTAAGCGAGACGCTTCGCTGACGACACCTGATTCACGAACACTTTCGCAGTGGTTGCAGTCCATGGTGCGTCGAGGTTGCTCGCACGCGGCGATGGAGTTGTCGTCACACGCGTTGGACCAAGGTCGAGCGACCGGTATCCGCCTGGATGCCGCAATCGTCACCAACGTGACTCAAGACCACTTTGATTACCACGGCGATTTTGAAACTTACCAAAAGGCCAAAGCCAACATCTTCCAACAATGCCGCCCCGGTGGTTTTGTGGCGATCAACGCCGACGACGCTGGCAGTGCCGCGTTGCATGGCAGTGTTCCGGAAGGTTTGAGCTTGCGGACTTTCGGAATCGACGGCGACGCCGATGTGCGAGCTTCGATTGTCGATCAGTCTCGGTTAGGGACACGGTTCCTTGTCGAGCTGAATGGCGAATCGATCGACTTCGAAACGCCGTTGGTTGGAAAACACAATGTCTCGAATTGCTTGGCAGCGATCAGCGTGGCCTCGCACTGGGGACTGGCGACGGATGCGATCGTTGATGGTATTGCCGCGTTGAACGCGGTGCCGGGACGGTTGGAGCGGATTGATTGCGGACAGTCGTTTGACGTCTTCGTCGATTACGCTCACACCGACGATGCCTTGAAACGATGCGTGTCGCACTTGAGACAACTTGCCACTGGCCGAGTCATCTGTGTGTTCGGAGCCGGTGGCGATCGAGACAAACTGAAGCGGCCGATGTTGGGCAAAGCGGCCGCTGATGCGGACGTGGTTGTCGTGACCAGCGATAACCCTCGCAGTGAAGAACCAAACAAGATTATTCGTGACATCCTTATCGGCTTCGACGCGTCGAAGGCTGGGCCTCACGTCGAAGCCGATCGCAGCGCGGCAATCCGCTGGGCCATCGATCAGGCCGAGCCAAACGATTGCGTACTGATCGCGGGCAAGGGGCACGAAACCGTACAAATCATTGGAGACGAACGTCACCCATTCGATGACCGCCAAGTCGCACGCGACGCGTTAAACGACCGTGTGACCTTGGAACAACGAAGGATCGGTGCTTAGGGCTCATTAGGCAAAGGAATGAATTCGGACTTAGTCACTTATACTTAAAGCAGTAGACCTCAATTCCTTTGCCCACATTCCTCTGCCTGAGAATTGAGTCACACTCCAAAATGGAACCAATTTCGTTAAACGAACTGGCATTGGTGATCGGTGCCGAAACGGATTTTCAAGAAAACACAGACACCACGATCCAGCGAATTAGCATTGATTCGCGAAGCCTCGAACCGGGCAACTTGTTCTGGGCGATTCGTGGTGAAACACATGACGGACACGACTTCGTTGACGACGCATTCGATCGTGGAGCGATCGCAGCAGTTGTTGACAATGTAGCTACGAAACTTAGAGTCGACGACACCTTGACGGCATTGTGGGATTTTTCCCGCTGGTATCGCCAACGCCAAAACGCGTTGGTGGTTGGTGTCACTGGAAGCGTCGGCAAAACGACAACGCGTGAAATGATTCACGCGGTGTTGAGTCAAAAACTTACCGGGACGCAAAGTCCCAAGAACTTTAATAACCACGTCGGCTTGCCACTAAGCCTGTTGGACATCGAGCAACATCACGAGTTCTCGGCCGTCGAAATGGGAGCATCGGCAGTCAGCGAAATCCGAGACCTTACGAACATCGCGCTGCCGAACATCGGTGTCATCACCGCCATCGGCGAGGCTCATTTGGAAGGCTTTGGAAGCGTCGAAAACATTGTTCAAGGCAAAGGAGAGTTACTCGAAGGATTGCCAACGGACGGCTTAGCGATTGTTCCAGGAGACATCGCGGCCACCGACGACTTGGCACGGCGAGCCAATTGCCAAGTCATCAAAGTCGGCTGCGGACCTGAAAACGATTTGCGGGCGAGCGACGTGGAAGTCCACAACGAACGACTCACCTTTAACACTCTTGGACGTGCTTTCGAGTTAAACGTTTTAGGAAAACATCATATCGGATCGGCGTTATCGGCCATCGCGGTTGCTCGACATGTCGGGCTGACCTTGGACGAGATCGCCGACGGATTAAAACAATTTACACCAGTGAGCGGACGTTGCCATCTTCAACTCATTGGAAGTTGCACGGTCATCGACGACTCGTACAACGCCAACCCAACCTCGATGAAAGCCGCTTGCCGGTTGCTGCGAGATTGGCGCGGAGCGAACAAGAAAATACTGGTAACGGGCGACATGCTCGAACTGGGACCGAGTGCGGACGAGGCTCACTGTGAACTGGGTGAGCAAGCCGCAAAAGCAGGCATTGATGTGCTGCTGGCTCTCGGAAAACACGCCGAACAAGTCATCGCCGGTGCCAAACAATACGGCTTCGAGGACTCTCGAGCCCAACACTTTGATTCGGTCGAAAGGCTGAACGAAGTGTTGTCCGAGTACCTTGAACCGAACGATGTAGTTTTAGTCAAAGGATCACGTGGACTTCGGATGGAACAAGTCATTTGGAGTTTGGGTGATGTGGCGAGAGCCGCGTGAAGGAAGAATTTGTCATATTGAAGAGGTCGCTAAAGGGGCACTGCCCTGTTAACGCAGCTACCGACATGCTGCCTCTTCCAATCGCAAATGACAATTGACAAATCACTAATGACAAATTCTTCCTCCAATCAAACCACCCGAGAAAACATAAATCCAGTTTTTGGATCTTGCTGTGTGCGAAGGATTTGCGGGGATCCCAAACGCACCGTCTACTTGTGACGGACGTGAGCATTGAAGGCCGTTGGAACAGTGGTTACTGGGTCGATCACTCCAATACGCCGCTCGGCAGCGAGATCTTGTCCCGGGTGTCGAGGCTTGTCCTCGACACCCGGTGATTCAACGCCCGACGCGTCCTAAAGCAATGGGCGCGTCGGGTTTTTTATTTACGTGTGATCAAATGTAACAAGAATTAAATGTCCAATATCCAACAAGGAATGTCCAAGGACGAAGTAAGTCGGAGCATCAACCTCATCCTTGGACATTCCTTGTTGGATATTGGACATTTAATTCAAAGACATCAACACCGTTAAGCATCCATGCTTGTTTGGCTTCTCCGAGAATTCGCACCACTGCTTCAGCAAATGGAATCCGCCACATCCGGCGATTCCCGAGTGTTCCTGACTGCGCGGACGGCACTGGCGAGCGTCACGTCGTTCTTACTGGCCATCTTGCTTGGCCCGATTGCCATCAAATGGCTTAAGTCAAGGTTTCGCGAGCGTATCGATTCCGCTTCCGAGACTCTCAACAAGATCCACGAGAACAAGAAAGACACGCCCACCATGGGCGGCATCTTCATCGTTGCCGCCGTCGTGATTGCCGTGAGCTTATGGGGCGACTTGACCAGTCGCTTCGTGCAACTGGCGTTGTTCATCACGGTCACATTCGGATCACTGGGTGCGTATGATGATTGGATCAAACTGAGCACCAAGAAAAACGGTATCACTGCCAAGCAAAAGATGTTCATTCAACTGATGCTGGCATGTGTTGTTGCCGTTGGTTTGTACTTTCATCAACGCGACATGCCCAACGGTCTCGCATTGATCTGGCCCATCGGAAACGCCAGTTTGTGGCTCGGCACGGCCTTCATTGGCTGGGCCATGCTCGTGATTGTGGGAAGTTCGAATGCGGTTAACTTGACTGATGGTTTGGATGGCTTAGCCAGCGGTTGCATGGTCTTGGCCGCATCCGCATTCGCCGGACTAACGTATCTCAGCGGTCATGCAGTGATGGCCGAGTACCTCAGCATTCCGGCCGTTCAAGGAGCTGGTGAATTAACGATCGTCATGGGAGCCCTCGTCGGCGCGACGCTTGGTTTCCTTTGGTTCAACTGTTACCCGGCTCAAGTCTTCATGGGAGACACCGGAGCGTTGCCGATCGGGGCGTTACTTGGATTAGCGGCCTTGGTAACTCGCCAAGAAGTCCTGCTGCTGATCGTCGGCGGCATCTTCGTCATTGAGACGCTCAGCGTCATCTTCCAAGTCGCCTGGTTCCGGCTGACAGGCAAGCGGCTAATCCGCTGCAGCCCGCTGCATAATCACTATCTCTTCCAAGGCCAGCACGAGTTAAAGATCGTCGTGCGCTTCTGGATCAGCTCGGCCCTGCTAGCCGTCGTCGCAATCGCGAGCCTCAAGATTCGATAGAGTTGCTTTCATATTTGCACACTGTGTTCGAATCGATGACAATGATGAGCCATCATTGTTCTAATCGGATGCGATTCGATGCCTCGACGATTTTGCCTTGCTGCTACACTTTCATTGCTGATGGTTTCCGTTGTCTGCGGTGAAACTGTCAGCTGGAAATTGACCGGTAGTGAGATCAATGGATCGGCGGGATCGGCGGCGGATGACTTTGGCGGGACACCTTGGAAGTTTCTGCGGACGACGAACTCGAAAGGTCCGGTCGCCAGTCGAACTTGGATACGTGACGGAAAATATGTTCCGTTAGAGCAGCTCTCGGCAAGGATGTTCGACCTGCCGCTGGCTGGCGCGATCTTCCAGACCAAGCCGACTTCTAAGGCTCCATTTGTGGCCGGAGTTCAGGACAGTTACACGATCGACTGCACATTCAAGAAGGGCGAAGTCATGCTCGCGCCCGGGCCCGATCATGCGGTTGTGTTGGCTTGGCGAAGTCCGGTTGATGGCCAATTGTCGATGAAAGGCATGTTCAACAATCGACAAAGTTGCTGCGGCGTCAACTCGCAAGTGAATTGGTACGTCGAGCGTGGGCCGGCACCAAACGCGAATGGATTTAAACCGAAGACGCTGGCCAAGGGTGTGTCGAACTTGGAAGTGGAGAAAGGTATTTCTCCGTTTGAGTTCAATGATCTTGTCGTCAGAGAAGGTGACTACTTTTACTTCATCGTCGATGCCAAGGCGGACGGAACGGGCTCACCCCATCATGGCGACGGTACCGCGTTTGAAGTGACGATCACAATCAAAGGTGCCAAGCTGCCGCCTCCGCCAACGTTCGAAAAGGACATCGCACCGATCTTGGCTAGCTATTGTCATGACTGTCATGGCAAGGACACAAAAGAAGCAGGGCTCGACCTGCGAACAGCCAGCGCGATGGTTTACGGCGGCGAGAGCGGTTCGGCATTGAGGCCTGGCGACATCGACCAGAGTTATCTGTGGGCAATGATCCAATCCGGCGAGATGCCGCCTGAAGACTCCGAGCCACTATCGGAAAAATCCAAGTCACTCATTCGTCGCTGGATCGCTTCCGGTGCACCGTCGAACGAAGACTTGTCGAAGATCGAGCCGAGGAAATTCGTCACCGACAAGGATCGCGAGCACTGGGCGTTTCAACTTCCGCGACGTCAAACATTGCCCACGATTGAGGCCAATGACTTAGCAAACTCGCCGATCGATGTCCTTCTGCTGAAGCGTCTTGAAGATAAAGGACTCACGTTTTCACGAAAGGCATCGAAGCGTGCCTTGATACGACGGCTCTTTTTCGATCTAGTCGGATTACCACCAACACAGGACGAGATTGAAGCATTCATCACCGATGAGTCGCCGAATGCGTATGAACGTCTCGTCGATCGATTGCTGGCCTCGCCCAATTATGGCGAGCGATGGGGTCGGCATTGGATGGACACGGTCGGATATGTCGACGTGCGACTGTACGATGGTGACGCCACCACGATCTACCCGAACGAGGGCATGTGGCGTTACCGCGATTACATCATTCAATCTTTCAACGCCGATAACCCGTACGATTTGTTCATCCGCGAGCAACTGGCGGGCGACGAAATGGTCGATTGGCGTAACGCGAAAGATTGGACGCCCGAAATCATGGAGAAAGTGGTCGCTACGGGCTACTTGCGAAACATCGAAGATCACACGTCTGAAGCACAGTACGGTATCGGTCGACGCTATGAAATGATGTTCGATTTGATGTCGATGGTCTCGACCAGCCTGCTTGGCATGACGTTTGAGTGTGCTCGTTGTCACAACCACAAGTTCGATCCGATCACACAACGCGACTATTACAGTCTGCTGTCGTACTTCGAAACTTCGTACAACGCCCACAACTGGCTGAAGCCGCAACAGCGTTGGATCCCTGATGTCGGCCCGATCGCGCGAGCAGAGATTGACCGCCACAACACGGAAGTTGACGGCAACGTAAAGTCGTTAAATGCGAAGATCGCTGAGCTGCAAAAGGCTGGCGATAAGGCAGACAAGCAGCAGATTGAAAAGCTCAAAGCAGATGCTGTGCGGCTTCAATCAACCAAGCGAAGTTACGGCAAGATTCAAGCCTTGTTCAACGTCGACAATCCCCCCGTCTCACGAGTTTTTCGTCGCGGCGATTGCCACAAGCTTGGAATTCCCGTTGCGCATCGCGTTCCGGAAGTCTTAATGGTAACACGTAGGACGGGCACTCCTGCCCGTCCCAACGAGACGAACTCTGGACGGGCAGGAGTGCCCGTCCTACGTGAAGTCGGTTCCGAAGCCGATCGTACTTCGCAAGCTGGAAGCTTACGCCACGGGCGGCGGTTGGAGTTGGCTCGTTGGATTACTTCGCGCGAGAACCCGATCACGGCGCGGGTGATTATGAATCGTTTGTGGATGCATCATTTTGGAAAACCGATCGTCGCGACGCCTGGGAATTTTGGCCGTCAAGGAGCGAAGCCGACTCATCCCGAGATACTTGGGTGGTTAGCGCTAGAGTTTCAAGATCACGACTGGAGTTTGAAGCACGTGCATCGATTGGTGCTGACGTCGCGGGCATATCAGCAATCGTCTCGACGACCGCAAGGCGAATCGCGTGCCGAGCAGCTTGATCCCGACAATCAATTGTTGTGGCGACAGAACCTCAGGCGGCTCGAATCTGAAATCATTCGCGACAGCATTTTAGCCGTGAGCGGCCGTTTGGATCGAAACTCATTCGGACCACCCGTTTCCGTTTCGAAACCTGTTAGCGGTTTGTCGATGGTCGAGACAAACGGTGGTGGTCACAATCGTCGCAGCGTTTATGTTTTTGCTCGGCGAGTCTATCCGCTCAAGTTTATGGAGATCTTCGATTCACCCATCATGGCCGTAAATTGCACTCGCCGCATGAACTCGACCAACGTGTTGCAATCGTTCGCTCAGTTAAACAGCAACTTCGTCGTGGGGGCATCGAGAGACGCTGCTCAGCGAATTTCTCAAGACAACGAGAAGCCCGTTGCGTTTGTTGATGCTGCCTATCGAACAATTATTGGACGTGGTCCGTCGCAAGACGAACAAGCGGCGTGCCTCGAATTCTTGGTTGAGCAAGCGGCCGCCTATCGCGGAGAAGCTCAACCTAACGAACTAGCGTTTGCGGACCTTTGCCACATGCTGCTGTGCACGAACGAGTTCCTATACATCGAGTGATTGTTTAACGCCCAGCCGCAGGCGCCGGCTCGTCTGCATGAGTCCAAACAGACGAGCCGGCGCCTGCGGCTGGGCGTTAAACGAAGTCAGCAAAACTATGAATACCTATCGCACGATCACACGACGTGACGCATTGACGGCTTGCTCGATGAGTTTGAGTGGGCTGGCTATGCACGGACTGTTGCATGCGGAAGCCGTTGAAGGCCGGCGTGATTCGTACAACATGAAGCCTCGCGAGACACATTTTGCTCCGCGGGCTCGCGCGGTTATTCAGTTGTTTCAAAACGGCGGGCCGTCGCAGATGGATCTGTTCGACCCGAAACCCGAGCTGACCAAGCAAGCCGGCAAGCCGCATCCGGGCGAGGTTGAGACGTTTCAGCTTGGCAACAAGAACATCATCTTTCCGACTCAGTTCAAGATTAAGCCGCACGGCGAGAGCGGTATGAACTTCGGTTCGCCGCTGCCTCACATGGCCAGCATTGCCGACGAGTGGTGCATGATTCGCTCGATGCATACCGTCAACAACAACCATCCGTTTGCGATCAGCATGTTTCAATCGGGCAAACCGTTCTTCGGTTATCCAGCAATGGGTTCGTGGATCACCTATGCCCTAGGAAGTGAGAACCGCGACCTTCCCGGATACATCGTGCTTCGTGATCCGGCCGGCTATAACACCTCGGGCAAGGCAGTCTGGTCGAGCGGTTGGATGCCCGCCGTGTATCAAGGCACTGAGTTCAACAGTCAAGGCAACGCCGTCCATCACTTGCATCCGACGAAAAAGCGGCCCGCTGAAATTCAGGCGCGATCATTGAAGCTTCTTGCCGAACTCAATCGACGCCATCAAGAATTGCATCCGCGCGAGTTCGAATTGGAAGCCCGCATCGAAAACTTCGAGCTGGCAGCGCGCATGCAACTTGCCGCAAAAAACGTGCTCGATCTGTCCAAGGAAACGAAAGAGACTCGCAAGAGATACGGCTTAGACGACGCCACGACGGCCGGCTATGGAGCACGTTGTCTGATGGCGCGGCGGCTCGTCGAGTCGGGCGTTCGCTATATACAGGTCTTCCCGCCGCTCAAGCCCAGTTTTCAACCATGGGATTCTCATGGCAGCCTTAAGAGCGGAATTGAGACAATCTCGAAGCACGTCGACCAATCAACGGCCGCGTTAATCACGGACCTCAAGCAAAGAGGCTTGCTGGACGAAGTCATCGTGATGTGGACGGGCGAGTTCGGCCGCATCCCAATCACCGAAGGAGCCGATGGCCGCGACCACAACCGCAACGCGTTTACAACCCTGATGGCGGGCGGCGGCTTCAAACGCGGCTACACTCACGGAGCAACTGACGATTTCGCCTACAAGGCCGTCGAAGACCGCGTCAGCGTGCCGGACCTTCATGCAACGATCTTGCATCAAATGGGCATCGACCACACCGAGTTGTCGTTCCTTCATAAAGGTCGCCACGAACGCTTGACGGACCCCGAAGTGACCAGCGCCACGGTTGTTGATCAATTGCTTGCGTGATCAATTGAAGGATCGCGACGTGGCGATTTTTGTGTTAGTTTGAGACCGACACATCCAGTAGGCTCTTGCCCGTTTCGGCAGATCAACCAATGAGATACTCGGTCTTTCTGAGTTCCGTATTGCTAGTTTCGCTAGCCCCTGTTTGCACGGCTGAGACTCGCGCCGATGATTCCTCGACGGAATTTGCACGAGACGTATTACCGATCCTGCAGAAGAACTGCTTCAAATGCCACAACGCCAAGAAGCAAGAAGGCGACCTTGATTTAAGAACGCGCGACAATCTTCTTCGCGGCGGTGAATCGGGCAATGTCATCGTTCCGGGCAAGTCGGTAGATAGCTTATTGATTCAGAAAATCAAATCCGGCGAGATGCCGCCTGAAGGGCCAAAGCTGTCCGCGAAAGAGCAGCAACTGATCAAACGCTGGATCAATGCTGGGGCCCTCTTAAAGGGTGAGGACGCCGATGCCGCTCGTCGGAAGTTGGCAGCGATGTCCGTGACGGAAGCAAACGTTTTGGTCAACGTGTTTCATTCTCACTGCATTGTTTGCCATGGGAAGTGGAAGAAAGAAGCGGGACTCGATTTGCGAACTCGCGCAGGCATTCTCAAAGGTGGCAAGTCGGGATCGGGAATTGTGCCAGGCAAGCCCAACGAGAGCCTTGTCCTGAAGAAGATAACCGCTGACGAGATGCCGCCGAAAAAGAACATCTTCGGCGATGCGAACTATGTTATCCGCGTTCCGGTTTCTGGCATCGAAAAGCTGAAACAGTGGATCGAGCGAGGTGCTCCAGCGGCAGGGGCCAGCAGCATCGCGAAAGTGCCAACGAATGGCCCAGAGCATGATCCGCAAATTGATCCCGAGCGACTTGATCATTGGACTTTCAAGACGCCCGTGAGACCCAATGTTCCAACCGTCCAACACGCTCAACGTGTTCGCACTCCGATCGATAACTTCTTGTTGAAGCGACTTGAAGAGAAGGGGCTCGCATTCTCGCCGGATGCGGAGCGACTCACGCTGCTGCGACGTGCGACTTTTGCATTGACTGGTTTGGCGCCTGAACCCGTTGAAGTTGACGCTGTGCTCAAGGACAAGCGTTCGGACTGGTATGAGCGACTAATTGATCGATTGCTGGACTCACGACATTACGGCGAGCGTTGGGGCGTCTATTGGTTAGACGCGGCTGGTTATTCGGACACGCATGGCCAGATCAACCGCGACGAATTGCGAGAGTTCTTTTGGCGGTATCGAGATTATGTCATTCGATCCTTGAACGATGATAAGCCGTACGACCGATTCTTGACGGAACAAATTGCTGGCGACGAGCTATTCGATTATCAAGCGGCGAAGTCGTTGACGCGCGAGCAACTCGACGCTTTGATTGCGACTGGTTTCTTACGAACGGGGTCCGACGGAACGGACGAAGGTGCACTGAACAAGATTCCCAATCGCCACGCTGTGATTGACGAGCAGATCGACATCTTCAGTACGGCGGTGATGGGACTGACGCTCGAATGCGCACGTTGTCATAGTCACAAGTTCGATCCGATTCCTCAGCGAGACTATTACCGTTTTGCCGCGATCTTCCGGGCCGCTTACGATCCTTACGACTGGCGGATTCCGAATCATGTGTTGCACCCGCCGCAGTATCCGGTCTCCAATCTTTATCAGCGATACATTAACCATCCCGCTGATCAAGAAACGCCCGCGGCGAAACGATATAACGCTCCGATTCGCGACGAGATAGCAAAGCTGTTGCGGCAGAAGAACGAACACGTACGCCAGCGTTTGCTAGCCTTGCCAACCGTTGTTGCTCAGTACCGCTTTGATCAATCGGAAAAGGGCAAAGTCCGCGACTCGATCACGGGCAAGGTTCACGGAACAACCACCGGCACTTATTCAAAGAGCGTCACGGATTATCACGATCACGAGTGGTGTCTTGATCTGCGGAACGGTGGCAGTGTTACGATTACAGAGACGGCATTTCCACTTCACGCTCAAAGTGCCGGCGATTCCGCGATTGATTTCTTCGTCAAGCCGATGGCCGAAACCGGCCACTACGGGTCTGTGTTCTGGACTGCGTCGACCGATGTTGGCGATAAGAACCGCTTCAACCTTGATTTGAAAACCTTCGATAAGCACGCGGGGCTCGGCGGCGATTTTCGATCTCCTGATGGATCAATCCATCGAATCAGTAAGACATCACACGGTATCCCGAAATCTGAATGGCTGCATATTGCCATCGTTCGCAGAAAGCTGGACGACGGCCGCCACCGTTTTGAGTGGTACTTCAATTCAAAACTCGACAGCTTTCAAACACAAGAAGTCGACGGAAAGCTGCCTGACTCGACAACGTGGACAATCGGCGGTCGACCAGGATTCCACGTTCCGATGTTGATCGACGAAGTGCGACTGTGGCGCGGATCGGTTCAGCCCGAACATTTGGGAAAGACCAAATCGCTTCCGACACCTGCTCAGGTGAAGTCATTGTTGGCGGCGATCGAAATTGAGGAGACACGTCGAACCGAGGAACAGAAGCAGTTACTGAAGCGATTCCATCAGCTCGTGCAAATCGATGACAGTAAGTTTCCGAAAGGGCTGCCGGAAGCGATTGCTGACAATAAGAGTCGACTGCTCAGCCCGATGAGAATACATTCACTGACGGACACTGGAGGTGAACAAAATCCAGTATTCGTTCTTCGCCGCGGAGAAATTGACGCACCCGGTCAACGCGTTGCTCCTGGTGTGCCCATCGCGTTAACTCGCGGGTTGAAACCTTATCTTGCCGAATCTCCAAAGCACTCAAGCCGCACAAGTGGCCGGCGTTTGGCATTGGCAAAATGGTTGATCCAGCCGAATCATCCGCTGACATCGCGAGTCTTCGTCAATCGCATCTGGCATCATCATTTTGGTCGTGGCTTAGTGACGACGACTGGCAACTTTGGCCGCAAGGGAACAAAGCCATCACATCCTAAGTTGCTTGACTGGCTGGCGACTCGCTTTGTCGAGAACGGCTGGAGCATCAAGTCGCTTCATCGATTGATCATGACATCGACCGTTTGGCGGCAGCAATCGTTGTATGACAAGTCACGCCATCAAGCCGATCCGGACAACGTGTTGCTGTCTCGGTTTCCTTTCCGCCGATTGGATGCGGAGGCGATTCGTGATTCGTTGTTGCAAGTGTCCGGGCGACTTGATCGGACACCTTTCGGACCAGCCGTTGATGTTTGGAAAACGTCAGCGGGTGAGTACGTCAGTCACTCGCCCTACGGATTTCGTCGCAGCATTTATGTGATTCGTCGTCGACTGAAACCGGTCACGCTGCTGGACATGTTTGATGCTCCGGCGATGGTGCCGAACTGCACGGCACGGACGCAGTCAACTGTCGCGACGCAAGCATTGCAACTTTACAACAGCGAAAAGGTAAGAACTTCCAGCGAGCGTTTGGCACAACGAGTTCTCGCCAGCGGCGTGCGGCAAGAAAAGCCAGACGGCATTGTGCGGCAGGTCTATCTCTTCGCGTTATCAAGACCACCAGCGCAACATGAGCTGGAACGGGACACAAAGGCCCTCAAAGAATTGAATCGACGATGGTCAGAACATCTGTCGAAAGAAAAGAAACCAAATCAACAAGCCTTGGCATGGCAGAAGACCTTGGCGACTTACTGTCACACGATTCTCAATTCACCCGAGTTCGTCTACGTTGATTGAAGCATTTCGCGAGGGGGCAACTTTAGAAGATATGAATGCACACGAATCACATCGCCGCGATTTTTTTGGCCAGGTCGGTAAAGGACTCGTCGGTGCGGCAATCGCTGGGATGCTTCATGACGATGGTGTTGTCAACGCGGCGAATCAGCGAACATTCGATGTCTCGCCCAAGAAACCGCATTTTCCTGGCAAGGCAAAGGCGGTCATCCAGTTCTTCATGACTGGCGGCCCTAGCCACATCGATCTGTTTGATCCCAAACCAGCGCTGAAGAAACACGCCGGTGAATTGCCGCGAGCTTTCCTGGACAACGTGGAATCGGTCGGTGCCGCTGGCGGATTGATGCCATCGCCGTTCAAGATTCGGAAGCGCGGGGAATCGGGGTTGGAGATTGCTGATGTCTTACCACACTTGGCCGAGTGTGCGGACGATATAGCCGTGATTCGTTCGATGTGGACGACGGATTTCAACCACGAAACCGGCGTGCTGATGATGCACTCGGGGCGAAACTTGAAAGCCTCGCCTTCGATTGGAGCATGGATTTCGTACGGGCTTGGTTCAGAGAACCGAGACTTGCCTGCTTACGTGGCTCTCGACGCGCCCGGCAAACCGATTCTGATGGACAAGGGAAACTGGCAATCCGGCTGGTTGCCGCCAGTTTTTCAAGGGACACGATTCCGATCAGTGGGATCTCCGCTGTTGAACTTGCATGCCAAGGATGAGTATCCCGATTCAGTGTTGGCTTACTCACGAAATCTGCTGGGAAAAATTGCCGCCAAGCATCGTGATCAACGGCCGGGACAGCCTGACCTTTCGGCGCGGATCGCAAGTTACGAACTCGCGGCTCGCATGCAGCTGAGTGCGACGGATGCTCTGGATATCTCGCAAGAAACTCGCGAGACGCAGGCTGCCTACGGGCTGGAAAACAAGAATACCGAATCTTACGGTCGCCGCTGTTTGATGGCTCGACGTTTGGTTGAACGTGGTGTCCGTATCGTGCAGATTTACATGAATACGACCCGCGGCGACAATCCTTGGGACCACCATGGCGGCATCCTAGAGAATCTGACGACCTGTTGTCTGGAGAGCGATCAACCCGTCGCGGCTTTGCTCAAGGATTTGAAACAGCGAGGCTTGCTGGATTCCACACTACTGATGTGGGGCGGTGAGTTTGGGCGGCTGCCGCTGGCTCAAAAAGGCAGCAATCCTGGCCGCGATCACGGAGCCAAAGGGTTTTCCGTCTGGCTCGGCGGCGGCGGAATCAAAGGTGGCACGGCTTACGGTGCCACCGACGAGTTCGGTTATCACGCGGTCGAAAATCGCACCAGCATCCATGATCTTCATGCGACCGTGCTGCATTGTCTTGGTTTAGATCACGAGCGGCTGGTGTTTGATCATCACGGTCTCAACGAGCGGTTGACGACGGTGAATCCGGCCAGTGTGGTAACGGGTGTTTTGGCGTAACCGCGGTCAAGGCTATACGCACAGTCTGGCTGCCTGTTCTATGTCGAAACGCATCGTGCCCCGCAATCTTCTGCAACAATTACAAAAAGCGAAATAAATAGACAAAGTGCTATCTGCCAATTCGCAGCCCTATGATAAAACGCGTCCTCACCTGACTCACTGACGAACGCCGTGGCGAGCTAGACCCTAGTTTAGACCCAACCATATACCAGGCGTCGTTAGGGAGAGAGGGACCCGGAAGCCGATCTGGCTGATTGGTTGCTTGTTAATTCAAGTAACCAGCAGTTGGATCGGCTTCCACCCTTTCTTTGGCGGCGCTGATGTCACTTCGCCAGGAGACCACCGAGACGATCGTCGATTCTGCTGAATCCCATCACGGTCTTCTTGATCCCACTCGCCTCTCTTGGGCGCTGAAAGACTCAATCCAAGATAGATTGTGTTCTTAAGAATCAAAAAGAAAGCGCAGCCCTGTGGTCGTGCCATCAGGACTGCGCTCTAATGAGGCCCAGAAATCGAATCAATCTGATTAGTTTTCGAAGTCGGCTTTTTGGTAGAGTTCGGGATTCAACAACGCTCCCGTGAAGACTTCGAAGTTGTCGATTTCGACAAGGCCGTCGGTGTAGCCCACGGTCAAGGCTGGATCGGTAACGCCTTCAACCGGGAAGCCCGGGTTCAAGAAGCCATCGCCATTGGTGTCGGTCAAGGTCTTGACGCTACCATCGGCCATCAAAACAAAACACTTATCACCATGTTGGGCGTACCAATCGCGAGTGTCTTGCAAGATCAACTGAACGCCAAGTGCGGCGGCGGCAGTCGTCGAGGCATACGCCGTCACGTTAGTACTGTTGACCGTTGTGCCAACCGTCGGAAACGCTTGCGGAATCGTTGCGCGAACGGGTGGGTAATCGTCTTTCAATAACTCGACACCGGTTCCGTTGAAGAACGCGGGACCGTCGTTGAAAGATTCGCTCAGACGTGACCCAGCGGGCAGCTCGTCATTGATCGTATCCGACAAGAGTGCTTCCCGGGCGTCGCCAGGCGCGGCATCGGCCAACAGAGCAATGTTACTTGCGGGCACGGAAGCTGCTTCGATTCGTCGCAATGTCAACGGGCCGGCAGTGTTGCCAAAGTCTTTCAGTCCACCCGTGTCATCGACCCGTACCGGAGCAGCAGGCGTGTTTTGGAAGGTGAATTTGAATCCGCTACGAACCATGTGCCAGCTTGAGGCGTAGTTCGTGTTGATCCCTCGACGGACCGCTTCTTCAACGATCGCGATTCGAGCCGCCGAGCCGGGCGTTTCAGCCAACAAAGCGTTGCCCAAGTCGCCAACGCCAAGACGATTAGCGGGCATCGCGGAAAGATTCGAGGTGTTGACGATACCAAGCATGTCATTCAACTTTTCGGTACCGCGAAGTTCACTTTGAGGACAACGAAGAGCGTTGGCTTGGCCGCCTTTGACCTTCAACATGTCGGCGACCCAGCCAAAACGGTCTGGGCTACCATCACGCTTCCAATCGAATGCGCCCGAGCAAATTCAACCGGCGGGATCTTGCTCGGCAAACGTGTGCAATGCGATACCGATTTGCTTCAAGTTGTTGCGGCATTGAGTTGCACGGGCGGCAGCGCGAGCCGATTGAACGGCCGGTAATAGCAATGCAATCAGAATGGCAATGATCGAAATCACAACCAAGAGTTCGATCAAGGTGAAGCCGCTTTGCTTCGAGCTTTGCGGCTGCAAACGACATTTTTTCATTGGGTACTCCAATACGATTTAAGATCACTAAATGAGTTACTTCAACTTGCTGATGCGGGGGTTTCGAAGTGCCAAAATTCATTCAGAAACATGATTGAGATAAGGGAAAACTGTCATAAGTGCTGCCTGCGTTACTTACTTTTTCGAGCCTCCTTTCTCTTGGCAGCCAAGGTCTCAGCAGGGTCAACTGACCGTGTGAGAGCGATGCGCATCCGCTTATTCTCGACGCTGTTTTGAGAAGCAAGATAAGAACGACTTTGAAGTCTGTGTGAAGTTAAGAACAAACTTCCGCAAAGGGTCCAAATCAGTTTCATGAGATTGGACCGGCAGTCGCTTTGGCTTCAACTGTCGCATATGGGCTGAGGTTGCATCACGCCGACTTCAGCCTCAGCTTGAGAATGCGCCGGGCAAGCTAGCGAGTGGCTATAAAGGCTGTCTGAATCCCATCTGGCCCTGTCGCAATGGTGAAGCAAATGCCTTTGCTCTAGCGGGACTCGCCAAGATTTCGGCGTAGTCGACTTCATGTGCGCAACCGAATTCGTTCCCCGCGATGCGAATTAACGCCGCACTTTGGCGTGAAATTAAAGCTCGATTCATCAAGTCTTCACACCTGTGAGCTTGTTGGTCAGAGGATGGCTTGGTCTATTAAGAAAGAGACTGAGCATCAAGGTGACAAACAGGACGATGAGTAATTGAATGGCCATTTGACGCGCTGTAAATCTACCTGCTGGCGGCTTCTTGAACGTCCACTTGGAAAGATCAAGAAGTGCACCTTCAAGGCAAGCGAGCACTAGAACAACGATTATCAGAGCTCCCCGTAGAACTGCCATTGAGTTTTCCCCCCGGTCCAGGACGCAATTATTTTGGAGTGCGGCGATTCATCGCCGCTTTCCTATGTGGCGAAGCCACTTTGATTTTGGTTTACTGCCGTGATCAAAAGTGGCTGCGCCACAAAGTAGTTGCGCTACGACCATAGTGGAGATGAATCGCCGCACTCCAAAGTTGTCGCCACATGAACAGCGTTAGGGAGCTGATTCTGTGGAGGAGTTGCCATAAATTACTCGGCAACCCGGCCGTCCTTGAGCCGAACGACTCGATCGGATTCTTGCACATAACTCTGATCGTGAGTCACAACGACGATTGTCGATTCAATGTTGCTTTGGAGGCGCCTCAAATAAGAAAACACTTCGGCGCCGTTCTCGCTATCCAGTTCGCCGGTCGGCTCATCCGCCAACACGATGGATGGCTGTTTCAATAAGGCTCGCGCGATGGCCACGCGTTGTTGCTCGCCGCCGGAGAGTTGATTGGGGCGATGGTCAAGTCGCTCGCCCATGCCAACTTGCTCGAGCAATTCGACGGCTCGCGTTCGCTGTTCCGACGAGATTCCTTGCGGGATGAATGGGGCCAACACGTTGTCGACGGAGTCCAGATTGCCGATCAGGTTGAAGTTCTGAAAGATGAAGCCGACGTCGTTGCGACGATATTCGTCTCGTTCGGATTCGGAGAACTCGCCCAGGGAACGGTCAGCGACGATGATCTTACCGGCCGTGGGTTCGTCCAGTGCTCCGATCAAATAAAGCAGCGTGCTCTTGCCGCTTCCTGACGGTCCTAGAATGAAAGTCAGCGCCCCCTTTTCGATTTGGCAAGACACACCACGCAGCGCGTGGACTTCGGTTTCCCCGCGTTTGTGAACTTTGGTGACGCCTTGGATATCAATCATGCGTTCGACTAATCGGAATTGATGTGATCGAGAATCGGTCGATCACGTTACACTATCGAATTACCTAGGCCAAGGGTCGCAATCGTTGCGGCTGATGAACGCTACATCCGCAGTGCGAGAAATCATGGCACGAATCAAGGCACAGATGCCGGACCGTTTTCTGATTCAACGTGGTGACGACTTTTTCGAGCTCTCGTGGAAGTGGCTCAAGAAAGATTCGTGGCTGCTATTCGTCTTCACCGCAATGTGGACAGGTACTTGGATTGTGAAATTCAATAGCCTGCCACAATATGTGGCATTCATCGGCGTCGGAGTGGCGGTTGGCGCGATCTACATGTCGACCGCCGTGATTCTCAACACGAGCCGCGTTCGCGTGACGTTGGAATTTGTCGCCGTCAAACACGGACCGATGCCATCGATAGGTAACAAAGTCATTCCCACCAGTGAGATCGAGCAACTTTATTGCCTCGAGAAAACCGAAAAGACCGACGATGGCAAGGAAACCTTCTCTTACAGCGTCGAGATTATTCGGCCCGATCAACCAGAAATCACCTTGCTGCGATCGCTCGAACTGGACGAGGCCATCTTTGTCGAGCAGGAGGTAGAAGCTTTCCTGAACATCGAAGATCACCCCGTCGAACACGAATATTAGCCGCCAGGCGACCGTGTGTGAACAAATTCGCCGTTCGACTAGTCTAAGGTTTGAAAGCACTGGCCGCGTTTGCCATAGTTGATGTTTGGCTTTTGCACGTTCTGCGTGTTTATTCTGAAACGTAACTCGTGCGTTGTATCGCGCCTTTTCCATTGTTTTTAAGGTTTTACGATCGTGTTCGAGAATGTTGCTATCGTTGGCGTAACTGGCGCCGTTGGCCGAATCATGTTGGGCTTGTTGGAAGAGCGAAACTTTCAAGCCAAGAATTTCAAGTTCCTCGCATCGGCCCGAAGCGCCGGGACCAAACTGAATTTTCGCGGTGCTGAGCATACGATTGAAGAGTTGACGGCCGAGGCCTTCCAAGGCTGTGACTTAGTCATTTCGAGTACTCCCGATGACGTTGCGGCAGATCTACTGCCTGCCGCCGTCGAAGCAGGGGCCAAGGTCATCGACGAATCCGGTTACTGGCGAATGAAGCCAGAGGTTGCGTTAGTCGTTCCCGAAATCAATCCGCAAGCGGCACTCGACGCGAAAGGAATTATCGCCAGCCCGAATTGCTCGACGACGCAGATGGTTGTTGCCATGAAACCACTCTACGACGCATCGCGAATTCGTCGCGTGATCGTCAGCACGTATCAAGCCGTCAGCGGTGCCGGCAAGCAGGGCAACGTCGATTTGGACGCAGGCACCAAGGCCGCGCTTGCGGGCGAGTCGTTCGAGTATAGCGCGTTCTCGCATCCGATTGCTTTCAACGCGATTCCTCAGATTGGTAGCGTTAAAGAAGACGGCTACACCAGCGAAGAATTGAAGATGGTCTACGAGACTCGCAAAATCTTCGGCGACGAAGAGATTCAAGTGAACCCAACTTGCGTCCGAATCCCCGTCGCCAACTGTCACAGCGAGACCATCACCGTCGAAACCGAGCGACCCATCGCTCCAGAAGAAGCTCGCGAGCTATTCGCGGCGTTTCCAGGAATCGAGGTCATCGACGACACACCAAACGGCGAATACCCAATGCCCAACATTTGCTCGGACCGTAACGAAGTGTTCATCGGTCGAATTCGCCGAGACATCTCGAACCCGAACGGCTTGAGCTTCTGGTGTGTCAGTGACAACCTAAGAAAGGGCGCGGCAACCAACGCGATTCAAATTGCGGAATTGCTTGTCCAGAATATTGGCTCGTAACTTGGAAGAAGAGTTTCGTTTAACCCGAAGGCGCGGAGTTTTCCGAGTTCACCTCGCCTTCGGCTACGGGTTAAACACGCCATTGCTCAACGACAAAGCCTCCCGAGATCTGCGCGTTCCCGTTACAATGAAATTTTAGACGCGGACGACAAAACCCTGCCCCAAAGAACGGCCAAAAGTGATAGCACTGCTAAATCGATTGGGATTTCCACATGAAAAAATCGTGGCAACTCGGACGAAGAACGGTTCTCAAGGCTGCCGGTGTCAGCATGGCACTGCCATGGCTCGAGGCGATGGGAGCACCTGCGGATCAACAAGAGCTGCCACGCCGAATGTGCGCGATTCTGTTTCCGTTCGAGCAACGTTCGAGTGGGTTCGAGATCAGGTGGAACACAGCGTCGACTTTGAAAGACACGCGGTGACATGTCGAGCCTCGGAAGTGCTCGCCGAACGCACTGGTTTTTGTTACGCGAAGAGCCATCTGCTGGCGGTCTTGCTTCGAGCAAACGAAATCCCCGCCGGCTTTTGCTATCAGCGGCTAAGCGTCAACGACGATGGTGCCCCGTATTGCTTGCATGGATTGAACGCCGTGTATCTAGACGACTACGGTTGGTACCGAATCGACGCGCGGAAATACGGATTCGATCAAAGCAAACTTCTGCCCGCCCACAGAGTCGCTCGCCTTTAGTGTCAAAATCGCTGGGGAAGCGGACTTGCCAGAGATTCGCAGCGAGCCCCTTGAGCTGATCATACAGTCGTTGCAATCGGCAATCTCGGTCTCGGAATTGCAACATCGCTTGCCCGACTTGCCAACGATCGCCGGTTAGGTCACCGCATTCGTGGCGAACGAACCATCGCATGAGGTGAAAGTCCGCGATTTGCTAGTCGTTGCTTGTGTTCCTTTCTCGCTTGGATATGATGAATTATTCGCTCATTCTCCCTCCCACAGGCGCTCTGCCGGTGGACGATTCTGATTCCGATTGCCGGCAATATGTCACCTTTTGATTCCAATACGGGGCCGCGGCCCATATCGTTTCAGGCTCCGCAAGGTGATCTTGCGATCCTGTCCGGTTCAGGGAATCCTCAGCTGGCCGAGTCCATCGCGAAGTTCCTCCAAGTCAAAACAATCCCCGGACAAGCACACGTTTTCAGCGAAGGAAACGTGTTCGTTCGCATTCAGGAAAATGTTCGTGGCCGAGACGTCTTCGTGATCCAGGGCGTTCACTACCCAGTCAATGACAACTTTGTCGAGCTACTGTTTTGGATTGATGCACTAAAGCGTGCGAGTGCTCAGCAAGTCACTGCGGTCATCCCGTTCTTCAGTTATGCCAAGGGCGACAAGAAGGACGAGCCTCGCGTATCGATTCGGGCTCGCGTGTGTGCCGATGCCATCGAGGCCGCTGGTGCTGACCGCGTGCTGACCATGGATTTGCACAGTCCGCAAATCCAAGGCTTCTTTAGCATCCCAGTCGATCACTTGTACGGCCGCCAAGTTCTCGTCGATCACATCAAGACTCTAGACATTCCTGACCTAGTTGTTTGTAGCCCCGACATCGGCTTTGCCAAAGAAGCGTCCGACTTTGCCAAGTTGCTGGCGGCACCGGTCGTGATCGGCAACAAGCACCGCCCCGACCACAGCGAAACCGCGGAGATCCTCGAAGTCATCGGTGACGTCGACGGCAAGAACGTGTTGCTCGTCGATGACTTTACGATTTCAGGCGGTACGCTAATCTCGATGGCCGACGTGCTCAAACAACGAGGCGCTCATGACATCTATGCCGCGGTGACTCACGGAGTTCTCTCGAAAGGCGCAGCGCCGAAAATTGGTGCTAGCCACATCAAGCGAATGTTCATGACCGACAGCATTGAGGGTCATCGCCCCGACGAATTGCCGGAAAACATCGAAATCGTCAGCGTTGCCCCATTGTTTGCTCAGGCAATTCGTTCGATTCACGATCGTACCAGTGTTAGCATGTTGTTCCCGGAGGGGTAGAGCTCGCATACGGTAACCCGACGCGTGAGCGAGGGACGCTCACCCGCATTCACAATCGATAGTTTTTGCTCGCGGAACACGCGTGAGCGTCCCTCGCTCACGCATCGGGTTACCATGTTGGGTGCCCTTTTGAACAATTTGAAAAAGCCGTCAAACGACAACAAAGACGTCAACCATGGATGACAAGAAGCCCGCCAAAAAACTAACGCCCATGATGGAGCGTTACTTAGAAGTCAAACGCCAAAACCCCGGTTCGATTTTGCTGTTCCGCATGGGCGACTTCTACGAACTCTTTTATGAAGATGCCGAGACTGCGGCCAAAGCACTCGGTCTTACTCTCACCAGCCGCGACAAAGGATCGACCAACCCGATTCCGATGGCTGGCTTCCCTTACCACGCACTTGAGGGATACCTGCAAAAGCTGATTCGCTCCGGCTTCCGCGCCGCCATCTGCGAGCAGGTCGAGGACCCCAAGAAGGCCAAGGGTCTTGTCAAACGCGAGGTCACGCAGGTTGTCACTCCCGGCACGCTGACGGACGAAGCACTGCTTGATCCGCGCGAGAGTAATTTCTTGGCAAGCGTTTTTGCTGACGCCGATCGTGTTGGATTAGCGTGGCTGGAAATCTCAACCGGCCGCTTCATCACCACTGACGTCGATGCTAGTTTGCTGGCGGACGAGTTGGCTCGGCTGCGGCCATCTGAATGTATCTATGCCGAGAATCAAGCTGATGAGTCTGTGCTCGATGTGCTGGGCCGTTTAAAAGAATTGCTCCCCACAGGACGCCCCGATTGGAGTTTCGCGCGCGACCAATGTTTGCAGCAGTTGCTCGATCATTTCGGCACGCGCACGCTCGAGGGCTTCGATCTCGACGCGACATCACCAGGCATCACGGCGGCCGGTGCCTTGCTGGAGTATGCCCAGGAAACTCAAAAGAGCAGCCTCACGCACATCGAGCGCCTGGAGCCTTACCGTCAGGGCACCAATCTAACCATCGACGAAGCCACCCGTTGGAGCCTGGAGCTAACGCACACCCTGCGCGAGGGCAAACGCGAAGGAAGTCTACTTTCCGTCATCGACGAAACCGTCTCACCGATGGGAGCCCGCATGTTGAGCGATTGGCTCTCCAATCCGCTGACGACTTTATCGGGAATCAACGCGCGGCTTGACGCGGTCGAAGAATTGACAAGCGACTCGCTGCTGTGCGACGACTTGCGCGAACAACTTCGCCAAGCTTACGACTTGCAGCGGCTGACGGCTCGCATTGCCACTCGCCGAGCATCACCGCGCGATTTAGGTTGCTTAGCGCGGACGCTAGCGCTCTTGCCAAAATTGAAAGCCAAGCTCGCTGGTCGAAAGTCCGAGCGATTGCAGCAACTCGAAGCGGAATTGGATCTGTGTCCGGAAATCCGTGCCGAAATTGACTCGTCGCTCGTCGACGAACCGCCGTTGCTGACATCCGATGGTGGAATGATCCGCGATGGATTGAACGCAGAATTGGACGAGCTCCGCGATTTGGCTCGCGGCGGCAAAGAGTGGATTGCCGCGTATCGAGCCGAAGAAGCCGAACGCATCGGCGTTCCGAATTTGAAGGTCGGCTACAACAAAGTCTTCGGATACTATTTAGAGGTGACCGCTGCCAACGCCGCCAAAGTACCCGACGCCTACATTCGAAAACAGACGCTCAAGAACTGCGAGCGATTCATCACGCCGGACCTCAAAGAGCACGAAGAAAAAGTGCTCAAGGCCGAGGAGAAGGCAAACTCGCTCGAGCTGGAACTGTTCAACTCACTGCGAGGCAGCGTGGCCGACGAGTGCTTACGGATCAAGACAACAGCCGAGGTCTTGGCACAAGTCGACGTGCTGGCGGGCTTGGCCACCTTGGCACTCAGCCGGGGTTACTGCAGACCAGAACTGTGCGAAGACGACGTCCTCGACATCCGCGAAGGCCGGCATCCCGTGCTGGATAAACTTCAACCCACTGGTGAGTTTGTTCCCAACGATGTCCGATTGGGCGACTCGCAAGGATTGATACAAATCATCACTGGCCCGAACATGGCCGGTAAGAGCACCTACATCCGGCAAGCCGCGTTGCTAACGATCATGGCTCAAATGGGATCGTTCATCCCCGCCAGTGAGGCTCGCATCGGCATCGCGGACCGCGTGTTCGCTCGCGTTGGTGCCAGCGACGAGTTGGGCAAGGGCCAGAGTACTTTCATGGTCGAGATGACAGAAACGGCGCGGATCCTGAACACGGCCACTGACCGCAGCCTTGTCATTCTGGATGAAATCGGCCGCGGCACCAGCACCTACGATGGCATCTCACTGGCGTGGGCCGTGACTGAATACTTACATGACACGATCACATGTCGCACGTTATTCGCGACGCACTATCATGAGTTAACGGACTTAACGTCGACGCTGAAGCAAGCAGCGAATTGGAACGTTGCCGTACAAGAGAACGACGACGACATCATCTTTCTGCACAAGATCCTCGAGGGCTCGGCCGACAAGAGCTACGGCATCCACGTCGCGCGGCTTGCGGGAGTTCCCCTGGATGTCATTGACCGTGCCCGAGTCATCCTGGACACACTGGAAAACGACCACGTCGACGATGACGGCAAAACAAGAATCCCTCAACGAGAACGCCGCAGCCAGCATCGTCAATTATCGTTGTTCGCCGTCGAGGAACACCCAGTACTGGATCAAATCCGCAAGCTAGAGATCGACGAAATGACCCCAATGGCGGCGCTGACAGAGCTAAATCGGATCCGCGAAGAACTGAAGCCGTAGTGCCAATAAGTTGTGAGGTACGCGATGAACCGAACGGTTGACGGCATTGAGGAGAATGACGATTTCGGTCTTAGTCTTTTCAACGCGAAACCTGATGATGATTTATTGCGTCGGTTTGAGCAAGGTGACTTGAATTCCTTAGCTCTAGACATACTGAATGCGATGCATCTCTTAGGTGGAAATACTAGATGTGTAACCCGTGAAAAAATCGGAACGAAGAAAGGCTACTCAAAAGTCATGGTTGCACTTGTTGCGACACGTCAACTTCGCCTCGCTTTTAAGAAGGGCAAAACTCACTTCTACAGCCTGCCAGATTCAGTCGTATGTGCGTGCGATTTTGAGACACCAACGTCAACGCGAATCAAGGCAACAACATATCGCATTCTTCGTAATACGGCTTTGTCGCAAAGGATTAAACTGCTTCACCAAAACAGATGTCAAATATGTGGGTTCAGCATCCAGCTGCCAGACGGAACGGCTTACTCTGAGGCTCATCATATTAAACCACTTGGTACGCCGCACGATGGTCCAGATATAGAGCAAAACATTATTGTCTTGTGTCCGAATCATCACGCTATGTGTGATTATGGCGTTGTTCCGCTCGACATTGAAAGACTTCGATCTCATGAGATCCACCAAGTAGGTGTCGAATTCGTCTTATATCATAACAGCGAAATCTATGTTGGGAGTGAACTTGATTCGTCTTGAGGTCCTATCTTCGATTCATTCACCAGACAGATTAGCTCTTGATACGCGTGCCCGTCATCGATCCCGAACAATCTCACCGGCGGACATCTTGATCAGCTCACCGCAATGCGGGCAATACAAGTACGTTCGCTTCCACGTCACCAACTTCCGCTTGTTCGTACGAGTCCGCCGGCGCGGCTTGGTGTAGGTCTCGCCGCAGGACTTGCACTGTTCCTTTGGCTCTTTGTTCTGTTTAGACTTCAAGTCAGCGATTCCTGAAACGTCGACCCTCGTTTAAGCCACTCTCACGACTATGACTACCAACTCCGATCAGAACAACGCCACTCGATTCGTTGACGCCTCGAACATGATCGTCGAGGAACTCCCATGGGGCCCACACGAATGGCTCTGTCGACCAGATATCGTTGATGCCGAGAAGCTTCTGATTGTTCGCGTACGAATGCCCGTCGGCAAGGCACACGAATTCCACCGTCACCCAGAGATGGAAGAAGTCATCTACATCGAAGAGGGAACGGCCGAGCAATGGGTAGACCAAGAAATGAAACTCCTCGGCCCCGGCGAGTCAGCTCATATCCCGATGGACGTCGTCCACGGTACCTACAATGCCGGCGATACGACTCTGGTGTTTCTAGCAATCCTATCCCCCGCCAAGATCGAAGGCCCGCCATTGATCGACATGAAGGACGAGGAACCTTGGAAGTCGCTCAGGGATGTCGACTGAATATGTTGATGTCTTTTGCTTCGCGTATGCAGATCGGATTCTGCACGAAGATAACCGATTTAATGGGCTGTGGCCCACTTACCAAGCTCACCCGACTTGAAAGGCTGACTACACGCCCGTCAAAGCTACTTCGTATAACATTCGAACAGTGGCAATTGTTCGTAGCACTCGGCTCTCTTGCGATAGCCCGGCTCGAAACTCGGATCACATTGGATGACGGCGGTGTAGTCGGCAATCGCTGCATCGAACAGGTTGCGGGATCGATAGAGATCGCCACGTACAAAGTGGGCTCTCAGTAGAAGGGTCATGTAGCTAGAACGATCACCTTGCGAACGGCTTCCAGCTTGAATTCCCGAGAAAAAGTTCGACGCTTGCTCATAGTTCCTCTCCTGTCAGACTATCATGACATAAGGAGATTCACTGTCCACCAATCTTGGGTAAGGCCAGGGTACCTGATATTGAAAAGTCAAACGGGTCTTCATCCATGTCATTGTTCTGAAACGACACCGATCCTGAATGCAGCCCAACGTTTGACGCAACGAGTTCAATGGTGATCGGACTTGACTCACCAGATTCGAGAATTGTGGGCAAGGGAGTAGCAGAAGCCAGCGTGAAATCGCCGTTAATGCTGAGCGATTCTGGATCAATGGCAAGTGGATCATCGCCGATGTTCTGAACAGTCAAACTCGCACTCAGTGTCGTACCCAACGCACCTGATCCCATCGACACGTTTGTGATCCCGTCAATGACGTCGAGGCCACCCGGTCCGATGAGACTTATTTCCGGACGATTGCTGGGACATGGCTGCCGTGCATCTCCATCGAACCGTCCATTTCGAAGATCACGACCTGTTCCACCCATGATCACGTCATTTGCATCTGGGTTCTGATTCTTTCCCCTGCCCCAAATGATGTCGTCGTTCGCGCCACCGTCAAGCAAATCGTCACCCATTCCACCGATCAACACGTCGCAACCGACACCCCCGCGGATCGTGTCGTTTCCTCCGCCACCATCCAATTGATCATTCCCATTCCCTCCGAGAATCTCATCGTTGCCACCACCCCCTTTCACGGTGTCGTTTCCAGCGCCAGCATCGATCTTCGAGGGTATTGTTAATGTTTGGAACATCGATATATCGTCGTTGCCTCCAAAGGACTTGATGTCAATATCACTGACACTCGCCACAGGAAACAGTCGGTTCGCACCGTTGACCGCCACATCGATATTCTGTCCGTTCAGAGCAAGACTGATTCTATCATTAAAGTTGCCGGGTGCGCCAACAACGTGGAGTGTGCGATCGTTGTCGACGAATGCTCCATGACCGAGTACATAGAGCGTATACTTCCCGGATTGCCCGCCACCATCCACACGGACTAAGTAATTTCCGTCGGCCGGTACATTGATGCCGATAAGGTATGGCAAATCACTTGTATGTGTGGCTCTTGGTAACACTTGACCATTTGCATTCTCTACAGAGATAATAAAAGAGCCTAATCGTTCCGCGATTGGAAGGTTGTTGTTGCGATTGCTAACACCCTGCAAAACCAATCTTTGGCCGGCATGCGCAGAGAACTTGTAGAAGTCAACCATATCGGCGGCCGAGACGCTGCCGTTTACAGCAGCAAATCCGCTCGGGATTGTCTGTGCATTCGCACGATTGTCATTGTCGCCTGCCCCTTCAGTTCCGGGAGCAGTTGACAGTTTGCCGTGACTCAAGGGAGAGAAGCCAACCCGCCCCACTGGACTTCCACTTCTCATAATGTAATTGGGAGGTGTTGCCGAGCTCCCCAAATTGGGATCCCCCTGACCATCTGCGTGCGTCAGCCCAAATGAGTGACCGATTTCATGTGCGGCTGTTGACGCGAGCGCGTCGATCAACTTTTCGATTGCCGACGTACGGGTCTCAGCATTGGCGCTCTCCAGTCCGTTTTTATCAACGTAATTGTCAAAAAGATTTGTATGCACGCTCATCGAATCATTCGGAATGAGATTGCTAACATCGACACCGATATTGTCGCCATCCTGCCCAAGAAAAGTTCCAAGATACTGTGTTCCGGCGAGGCCAAATGTAACCGTCGCGGCGTTCGGATCGGGTGTTGTGCGAAACGTAATGTCGTATCCGGAAAAGATTTCCTCAAGATTAGATCGGATGCCTGCCTTAACCGTATTGACTTCGCCCGCAGTCAATCGACGGTTCATGTCCACGTCTGCTTCATCTTGTGCCTCAACAAGTAAGCTCTGGAAACCAGTGAATGAAAGAAAAACTGTCTGCGCGAGTAGATAGCGGTTCTCAAGTGTTTCAATGGCTTGCAGAGAAGCGTGCCGCAAGCTCGAATTCACATGTGAAATAACGCGACGATGTGGCATTGGGGACTCCTATCAAATTCAATACTGTATAAGTTCTAATGGTTCGACAACTCTGCCAGATTGATCAATCCTGCCGCTTGAATCACCGATGTAGACCTTCGCCGTCCCTCTTTTGTAGCGGCTAACGTTCTCATAAATCGCAGGGACAACCATTTCCCCAGCCGTGTTGATCACTCCCCATTTCCTATTTCTCTGTACGACAGCTCGGCGCTCGCTGAACGTTCTCGCAGATTCAAACTGCGGCGCAATCACCCAATTTCCTGTATGATCGATGTAACCCCAGCTGTTTGCGACCACACATGCCGGGGCCAAACCATCATTGAAATTTCCGCAATTTAGGTATCTTGCCGGTATTACAAACAATTCTGTTTTGTCAATATATCCCCACTTTCCTTGAATCTTGACGTGTGCGAGCCCATTCGAACTGAAGTATCCGCAATGCTCATAGCGAGGCGGGATGACGATCATCCCTGCCCAATCAACGAAACCCCATAAATCATTTCGATAAACTGGTGCGGTCTGAGGATCATACCGTGGCAGGTCTGCAAAATGGATCTCCCGATCATAGACGGCTGGCAAAACGACCTTTCCTTGCTGATCCTTTAGGCCGTAATGCTTGCCATCCTTAAAACACTGTAATGGTTTCTTTGGCCGCGCCACGTTTTCCATTTGATGACGCGATTTGTCGACAATAGCATTACGCTGCCAGAGTCCTGGCGTAGAACTCCGTGTCGCTGAAACAGTGACGCCATCACTCTTAATGTATTCGTCGTCCTTCACAATTCCTAAACTCAAGCGGGTGGGCTGCGAATGCAACGGCCCCGAACACGCGATATACGCGATCATGAGGCAAACAATGGCAATCCGAATTCGAAACATGTCGTCACTCCACTAATTCCATTTAGTTCGATGAGATCCCACTGGGCGATCATTCTCACAATCCAAACAATCGGATTGTCGAACTCTATGCCAAAAAACACTGGCCCCCTAGATCAATCCTGCTTCGTTTTAATCGCCAGCCTTTCATTCCATCACCGCTAGCCAAAATCACGCCGCATTTGATGCAACAAAATCAAACTTGGAAAGCGTGATTCGAAATTACGCACATGGATACGATTCAAAATTCACATCACCAAGATTCATTAACTAACTGAATAGTGAACATACGATAATAAACGAGGTGTTAGTAAAATCTTGACGACTTTTCCGATTTTTTCGAATTTCAGTAATGCAAATGAGCGGTTGCGAAGAAGTGGGACTGCAGTGGAATTGCCAGGATTCCCTTCACATATTCCATGCTCCGGACGAATTCGGTTGAATTGAAACAGAAGGTCGCAGAGAACGCGGAGAGTTTCCACATTCTCTGCGACCTCCGCGGACTCCTGTTCAATTCATTGCCTTCCAAACGCAGTCGCCATCGGCTTGCCGTTAAACGATTCTGCGGGACT
Source organism: Planctomycetaceae bacterium (assembly GCA_002722955.1). Lineage (GTDB taxonomy): Bacteria > Planctomycetota > Planctomycetia > Planctomycetales > Planctomycetaceae. The sequence continues at coordinate 52,347 of PBMZ01000131.1, forward strand.
TTCGCCGCAAAGAAAGAGAATTCCCGTTCATCGAACATGTTTGCCAGTTTGCTGGTTGTGATTACGCGCAACAACGTCGCCATCTATGCCAAGCGCACTTGGCCCAACACCGCGATGTTCGCCGAGAATCCATGGCCTCGCACTGGCCGATAAGGTCATATCTCGTGAACCTGCACTCTTTCCGATAAAGATTCTGATTGTGATTTGGACTGGAACGGCGACCTGATAAGAACTTGTCAAGCAACATGACTGCCCCAAACCGACGTAGTGGCCCCGATCCTCGCGTCTCGTCAAAGATTTGGCTGCTCGTAAGACGTATGCTTTACCGATCCAACCAGTCGATCAAGGCGAGTTCGAAACCGAGCACAATGCAGGCTAAACAGCTCGATCGCCGAATCGGTCGAGGAACTTGGCTAGTTTGGGCTGGATCACCATTTGGCAGTAACCCTGCATCGGATTCAAGTTGAAATAGTTCTGGTGGTAGTCTTCCGCAGAGTAGTAATCGGATAGCTCGGTGATTTCGGTGACGATAGGATTGGGAAACTCGCCCGATGCGTCCAATCGTGATTTGACTTGCTCGGCGGTTTCTTGTTGCGTGGCGTTTGAATAGAAGATAGCAGAACGGTACTGCGTCCCGTGATCGGCGCCTTGACGGTTCAGTGTTGTTGGGTCGTGCGTGTGGAAGAACACTTCCAGTAAATCTTCTAGCTGTAAGCTGTTCGGGTCGAAGTCGACTTTGCAGACCTCGGCGTGGCCTGTCGTTCCCGAGCAGACTTGGTGGTAGGTTGGATCGGCAACCTCGCCGCCGGTGTAGCCAGACTCGACGTCGGTGACGCCTTGAAGTCGCTGAAAGACGGCCTCGACGCACCAAAAGCAGCCGGCGCCCAGATAGATTGTTTCGCTCGAATCGCTCATCTTTCGTGATCCCTGGAAGATAGTAAACGTTTTGAATGTAACCTTCTGCGAGCTTCGTGCCAATCAACTCGAATAACCCGACGCGTGAGTTTTGAAGTTGGGTGTTTCCGCGTCTGATGCTTGGTTCGAACGAAAAAATACATCATCCACCGCCCCTGAGTTTACGTCGGGGGCGGTGTTTTCTGATCTGACGCCTGTGCCGAAACTCGCGGTAGGTCCCGCAGAACAGGCTCGGTAAGTGGCTACCAGACCAACGCAATGCGCAACATCAAAACTCACGCTTCGGGTTACCTTGTTGGACTTTTGGCGGTGATCTCCAGCAAAACTGCCTCGCCGCAAATCTTTGTTGGTTTGGTTGTTCACGTTAGCGATCAACTGTAAAGTGGGCGTTTCCCCTCACCTAATCCTCGATTCTCTGCTACTGTTTTCTCGCCGATTGGACCTACCTTGGAAGCCTTAATTCCACCGGAATGGTTTGCTGAAAAGCACCCTGCGATTCTCGCAGTGATCGCCGCTGTGGCCATGTATGCGCTGATGAAAGGTGCGGACTGGTTGGTCGATGGTGCTTCTGATTTAGCGTACGGCCTGGGAGTTCCCAAGGTGATCGTCGGTGCCACGATTGTTTCGTTGGGGACGACGGCTCCGGAGTGTGCGGTGTCGGTCATGGCGGCCTGGAAAGGCAACGCTGGATTGGCTTTGGGCAACGCAGTCGGGTCGATTATTGCTGATACCGGTTTGATCTTTGGGTTAGGTTGCGCGCTGGTGGTCTTGCCCGCCGATCCGCAGATTCTTTCACGTCAAGGCTGGGTGCAATTCGGCTCGGCCGTTCTATTGGCTGCGCTTTGTTACGCGTCGTTTGCAATCGATGGTGAGGCCGCGGCTCTTGGGCGAGAAGTCGGTGGCCTGTTCCTCGTGCTTCTGGCTCTGTACATGATCATTTCGATGAAGTGGAGTCAATCGGCTGCTACCGCCGAGGCCCACGCGAAGGCAGATGAAGCGGCCGAAGGCTCGAGCGAAGAAGGCGGCGCCTCGGAAGAGAGAGCCGACGTCGTCAAGTGTTTAATGATGATCGTGTTTGGAGCCGCCGTTGTTGTCTTTTCCAGCTACATGTTGATCGAGTCAGTCTCGGAAATCGCCAGGCAGTTTGGTGTCCCCAAAGTTGTGATCGCAGGAACAGTAGTTGCATTCGGTACATCGTTGCCGGAGCTGATGGTTGCGATCACGTCAATTCGCCGCGGGCATTTTGACTTGTTGGTGGGGAACGTTGTTGGTGCTGATGTGCTGAACGTGCTGTTTGTAATTGGTGCGTCGGCAGTGGCCGCACCGTTGCCGATTATCGATCCGGAGGCGAAGATTCCCGAAGTCTTCTTGCTGCTGCACTTGCCAGCAATGCTGACGATCTTATTGATGTTCCGAATCTTCATCTTCAAGGCGTCCAAGACTGGCAAGTTTAGTCGGTGGATGGGCTATCCGCTCTTGGCAACTTACTTGGCTTTCTTGATTGGATCATTGGCCACGACTAGTGACCCCGACGAAAAAGGTCACGGAGCGAGTTCCAACGGGTCATTAGATACGAGGCAACACTATGTCCGAGCCGCTGACAGTTTTGAGCGATGACGATGTCCGCGACTGGTTCGCGTCATCGATTCCAACAGCGGAGTTTATCGGCAAGCGTGTGCTTTTGATCGTGCCCGACGCGACACGCACGGCACCACTGCCTCTACTGTTCGGTGCGATCTACGAAAGCATCGGTGCGATTGTTGGCAAGCTCGATGTGCTGGTCGCATTGGGGACTCACCCACCGATGCCGGAAGACGTCATTTGCGAGATGCTCGGTATCACCGCCGATGATCGCAGTGGACGCTATGCCGACGTTGGCCTCTTCAATCACGAGTGGGATCGAGAAGACCGGCTGACGACCATTGGCACGCTGACCAAAGACGAAACCAGTGCTCTCTCGGACGGAGTACTGGACCTCGACGTGCCGGTTGCCATCAATTCACGGATCAGCGATTACGACATTCTGTTGGTGATGGGCCCCGTGTTTCCTCACGAGGTCGTTGGATTCTCAGGCGGAAACAAGTACTTCTTTCCGGGCATCTCCGGCCCGGACTTGTTGAACTTCTTCCATTGGCTCGGAGCTCTGATCACCAACGTGGGGATTATTGGAGTCAAGGAGACACCAGTTCGCCAAGTCGTGGATCGTGCCGCCGCCATGATTCCCGTCGAGCGACGTTGCATCACCTTCGTTGTTGCCAGCGGTGGCGGCTTGCATGGATTGTTCTACGGCTCGCCCGAGGTCGCGTGGGAGAAGGCGGTCGAGGTTTCGGGCAAGGCTCACATTCGCCGCGTCGATAAACCGTTCAAGCAGATACTCTCGTGTGCGCCCGCGATGTACGACGAGGTCTGGGTTGCCGGCAAGTGCATGTATAAGCTGGAACCCATCGTTGGCGACGGCGGCGAATTAATCATTTATGCGCCGCATCTTAGCGAAATCTCGGTAACACATGGCGGGCTGATCGAGCAGGTCGGCTATCATGTGCGCGATTACTTCACCAAACAATGGGACAAGTTCAAGGACGTCCCTTGGGGAGTCCTTGCCCATTCCACTCACGTTCGCGGCACGGGAACTTTCGAGGACGGCGTCGAGAAACCTCGCGTCAAAGTCACACTGGCGTCGCAGATCCCGCCCGATGTCTGCGAGCGAATCAATCTCGGCTATCGCGATCCCAACACGATCGATGTCGAGTCGTTCGCAAACCGCGAGGATGAGGGCATCTTGCTGGTAAGGAAAGCTGGCGAGCAACTTTACCGGCTCAACGATTAATCAAGACGGATTTACTAATGCCAAAGATCGAATCACGTATTAAGAACCGCTTGGACTTCGCTGTCGTCACAGCGCGCGAAGCTGGCGAATTCATTCTTCAACACTACCAATCCGAATCGCTTGAAGTTGAAGTCAAACAGGACGAGTCGCCCGTTACCGTCGCGGACCGTGGTGCCGAGCAATTAATGCGTGAACACATCGCCGCTCACTTTCCGGAAGATGGCATCTTGGGCGAGGAGATGGAAGACAAACCCAGCCAAAACGGCTTCCGCTGGATTCTTGACCCCATCGACGGCACCAAGTCCTTTGTTCACGGCGTCCCGTTGTTTGGAACGTTGATTGGCTTAGAATTGGACGAGCGCTGCGTGTTGGGAGTCTGCCGCTTCGCTGCCTTAAACGAAGTCGTCTACGCCGCCCAGGGCGAGGGCGCTTGGTGGCAGACAGGCGGTGATACTCCCAAACCCGCCAAGGTCAGCAACGTGGCTTCTCTAGACAAAGCCCTGTTTTGCACGACCACAATCACAGGCTGGGACACAACAGGCACGCGCGACGTTTTCGACCGCATGTGTCAAAGGTCTGGACTCACAAGAGGCTGGAGCGATTGCTATGGCCATGCACTGGTCGCCACTGGCCGTGCCGACGTGATGATTGATCCCGAAATGAGCCCCTGGGATGCGGCCGCTCTGGTCGCGATCGCTCAAGAAGCAGGCGGCCATTTCGTCGATTGGAAAGGCGATGTTTCGATCCACTCGAACAACGGAATTTCCGTGAACGCGGCTCTGAAGGACGAGGTCTTGGCGGTCATCGCTGAGTCTTAATGCAAACCGTCTACAGCGGTCCGTGTTTCCGCAGCCCCGTTTGCATCTCGTCAATTGGCAAGAGCGCTTTCCAATCCCAGTGTGCATACCCATAATGGAGAAGTTAGGCCTGAGAAGTTCTGGAATGCTTATACGGGGTGGGTGATGAGAATCTCCGACTGGCTGCGCCAGTTACGTCGTCAGAGCAAGCAGCAAAGATCTCGACGAGATCAAGTTCCTAACGCGAACGTTGCCAAGCAGATCGAACAGCTTGAAGCTCGCACGCTGTTGACCGTGTTCGTGGTCGATTCGACAGCAGATGACATCGATGCGAACGATGGTGAGACGACGCTGCGCGAAGCGATCACCAACGCGAACCTTAATGCTGGTGCGGACTCGATCCACTTCGATCTTCCAGGGAACGCTCCATTCACGATTCAGCCGACATCGGCTTTGCCCATCATCTCGGGCGATTTGACAATCGACGGCACGACACAGTCCGGATTCAATGGCGCTCCGATTGTCGAGTTGGATGGAAGCAACGCTGGAGGCGGAACCGACGGGCTTGATCTAGCGAATGGGAATTCCACCGTGCGCGGTTTGGTCATCAACCGTTTTGGCGGAGATGCTCGGTTGGCTCGATTCCGATCAAGATGGCATTTTTGACGTGTTGGATGTCAATCACACATTGACCGGCACAGGTGAATACACACCGGAAACTGGCATTTATCGCTTCACCGGAAACTCGAGTGTCAACACGCTTGAGAACCTGAATCCGAACGGCAACGGCAATGACATCACGATCAATAAGATCACTCGCACGCAGTTTCGTATTGACGGCGGTGACTGGACCGACGCGGCGACGCACGACGCGGCTCAAACCAATATCGATGTGACCTTTGTAGCGCCGCCAAATTCCACCGTCGAAATTCGCACAATTGATCACCGCAGCGGTGTCACCTCGAACGTGATCTCCGATGACAGCACGTCACCGATTTTAGATGTCGAATTCTCAGCGGCCAGCGTTGCGGAAGCTGGCTTGGTCGATATCACGATTACTCGAGTTACCACGGATGATGTCTCGCAGCCGCTGGTAGTGAACTTGGACGGCAACGACGACAGCGAGATGCAGTTTCCGGACACGGTGACGATTCTTGGCGGGCAAACGTCTGTCGTGTTTCAAGCAGTGGCCGAAGACGACGACATCATTGATGGAACTCAAGATGTCACGCTAACGGCAACAGCCACCGACTTCGCGCCGGGTGCCGATTCGATTGACGTGACGGACAATGATGTTGCGGGCTTCACGGTCGCCGAAACTAACAATGAAACGGAAGTGACCGAAGCGGGTTCCGAGGACACTCTTACCGTTGTTCTTAACGCGCAACCTGACTCGAACGTCGTGATTGAAGTCGTCAGCGGCGATGCGGGCGAGGCAACCGTTGATCCCGCTGTCTTGACGTTTACGCCAAACAACTGGAATCAGGCGCAAACGGTCACGGTCACCGGCGAAGACGACAACATCGACGACGGCAACGTTTCGACGGCCATCACGCTGTCGATTAATGACACTCAAAGCGATAACAATTTCGACAACGTCGTCGATCAAGTTGTCGATGTCACCACAGTCGACGATGACACGGCGGGCTTTACTATCGTCGAGACGAACAACGAAACCGAGGTCTCCGAAAACGGGACCGGTGATCTCTTTACGATTGTTTTGAATTCCGAGCCTGTTTCGCCTGTTGTGATTGAGATCGAAAACCCGGATCAAGGCGAAGTGGACATTTCGCCGGTGCGACTGACGTTTACATCCAATAATTGGGACGCCCCGCAAGAAGTCAACGTGCTCGGCGTCGATGACATGATCAACGACGGCGATGAAATGACGACGCTGCGAGTCTTCGTTGTCGACGCGCAAAGTGACAACGCATTCGACAATGTCGCCGACCAGAACGTCGTTGTCACGACGATCGACAATGATTCTCCGGCCTTTATCATCACGGAAACAAACAACAGCACGGTCGTCAGCGAGAACGGCAACACCGACACGTTTAGCGTGGTGTTGCAAGTTGCGCCGTTGGAACCAGTCGTGATTTCGGTCAGCAGCAATGATGAAGGCGAGGCCACTGTCGGCAAGGCCGTATTAAGTTTCACGCCACAGAACTGGGACGATCCGCAAATCGTCACGGTAATCGGTGAAGACGACGAATTCGTTGACGGCGACCAAGCATCATTAATCACGTTGAGCATTGTCGACGCGCAGTCAGACGACGAATTCGACAACTTGGCGGATCAAATCGTCGATGTGTTGACTGACGATGATGATGACTCGGGCTTCACGATCGTTGAGACCGACAACTCGTCGACAGTTTCAGAAGCCGGACAGACCGACACGCTGTCAGTGACTTTGGATCATCGGCCGCTTTCAGATGTCGTGATTGACGTCGCCAGTCTGAATACCGGGGAACTCGAGGTTGATAAGACGTCGCTGGTGTTCACGACGCTGAATTGGGATGTAGGCCAAACCGTGACTCTTTCGGCCGTTGACGAGCAGGTCGTCGACGGCGACCGCACGGCGAATGTACGGTTCTCGATCAACGATGATCAATCGAATGACTTGTTCGATTTACTGGCAGATCAGTTCGTTGACGTCACTGTCGTTGACGACGATGTTCCCGGCTTCTTGATCACTCAGACAGGCAACACCGTCGTCAACGAATCCGGCACCGAGGACACTTTCACTGTTGTTTTGACTCGGCAACCGTTGTCGGACGTTGTGTTGACCGTTGCAAGCAGCGATGAAGGCGAGGCATCCGTTGATGCCGAGACCTTGACCTTTACTCCGAACAACTGGGACCAACCACAAACAGTCACAGTGACGGGTGAAGACGATCTGGTCTTGGACGGAACACAGATCACGGACGTGGTCGTCAGCGTTCTGGATTCGCAGTCTCACGATGCGTACGACGATGTCGCCGATCAAAGTGTGGCTGTCATCACCAATGACAACGATGTCGCCAGCTTCTCGGTTGTCGCCTCGGGCGGCACGACGCGGGTGAGTGAATCGGGCACGACGGACACGTTGTCGGTGGTGTTGGATGTGCAGCCGCTCTCGACCGTTGTCATCGAAGTCGAAAGTCAAGACACGGACGCGGCCAGCGTCGATAAGTCGTTCTTGCAGTTCACATCCAAAATTGGAATGTGCCGCAAGTTGTTACGGTGACTGGCGTTGATGACGTGACGGTTGACGGAACGCAACAAACCGACATCCTGTTTGAAGTCAACATTCCACAGTCCAACACTGGCTTTGCGAACGCGACACCGCGTTCTGCCTTGGTCGAAACGTTGGACGACGATCAAGCCGGTTTCACGATTACCGAAACCGAGAACTCCACGACCGTCAATGAAAGCGGTACGACCGACATCTTGACTGTGGTGTTGGATCGTCGGCCCTTGTCCGACGTCGTGTTGGGAGTCTCGGGCAATAATCCGGGCGAGGCTCAAAGTAATGTCGACACGCTGACGTTCACACCGGACAACTGGGACGATGCGCAAACCGTGACGATCAGCGGCCAAGACGATTTAATTGCTGACGGCAATGCAGTCACGGTCTTCACGATTAGCGTCGACGATGATGCGTCCAATGATGCCTTCGACAACGTTGGCAATCAGGTCGTCGCTGTGACAACAGTCGACAACGACCTGGCGGGCATCGCACTTGCCATCTCCGGCGGGAACACCGAGGTTAGCGAAGATGAAACGAGCGACACCGTGGGCGTTGTCTTAACGGCGATGCCGCAGTCTCCGGTTGTGCTCGAAGTCTTCTCGACCGACGAAGGCGAGGCCGTCGTGAATGTCGATCAGTTGACGTTCACTCCAAATAATTGGGATCAAGCTCGAACGCTGACGATCACTGGTGTCGACGACGAAGCAGTTGACGGAACGGAGACAACGCCCGTCGTCTTCAGTGTCATCGATGCGCTATCCGACAACGCTTATGACAACGTCGCCGACGTGTCGTTCACCGTTACAACTTTGGATAACGACCAAGCTGGTCTGCGAGTTGTGCAAACGAACAACTCCACGGTCGTCAGCGAATCGGGGCAGACCGACACGCTAGGTGTTGCCTTGTCCTCTCAACCGGAATCAGACGTCGTCATCGATATTACCAGCAGCGACGATGATGAGATCGAATTGGACATCGAGCGATTGATGTTCACACCACAAAACTGGGATGCTCTCCAATTCGTCACGCTGACGGGACAAGACGACGATCTCGTGGACGGAAACCAGCAAATTGACATCACGCTGGAAGTGGTCGACGAGCTATCAAACAATGCATTCGACAACTTGAGCCGTCTCATTGTGGCCGTCAACGAAGACAATGATCAAGCGGGCTTCACGATCAGCGAAACCAACAACGTCACCGCCGTCAATGAAAGCGGCACGAGTGACATCTTTACGGTTGTGTTGGATCGACGGCCACTTACCGATGTCGTGTTGTCGGTTGTCAGCGGCGATACGGGCGAGGCCACCGTCAGTACGGACCAATTGACGTTTACCACGCAGAATTGGGATCAGCCGCAGCAAATTCAAGTCACCGGCGTGGACGACGTGACTGTTGACGGAACTCAACAAACAGCGATCACGATTGCTGTTGTTGATGAAAGCTCGAATGACGCATTCGATGGCTTGGCAGATCAGATCGTTACGGCCTTGACCGCCGACAACGATGCGGCCAGCTTCGAGGTGGCTCAAACTGATGGCACGACCGTTGTCAGCGAATCGGGAACGACCGACACCTTTACGGTTGTGTTGGGTCGGCAACCATTGACTGATGTCGTGATTGAGGTGACGCCCAATGATGCCACCGAGACGGGTGTCGACAAGACGCGGCTGACGTTCACAGCGGCGAACTGGGACCAAGCTCAAACTGTGACGGTAACCGGTCAAGACGACGCAGTTCTGGACGGCTCTCAACTGACGCCGATCACGTTAGAAGTCGTCGACGATGATTCCGATGCTGCCTTCCGAAACCTTGCCCCGCGATCGATTCAAGTTGTCACGACCGATGATGACGCCCCCGGCTTCACGATCCGTGAAACCGATGGCGAAACGATTGTGACTGAAGGTGGCAACAGCGACGCCTTCACGATTGTGTTGAATTTGCAGCCGTCGTCGAATGTTGTGATCGACATTGAAAGCGAAAACGCCGACGAAGCTAGCGTGAATCAATTCCGAGTGGCTTTCACGCCCAACAATTGGAACGAACCGCGGACGATCTTTGTTTCCACTCGGAATGACGAAGTCGTCGACGGCGATCAAACCACCGAAATCAGTTTTTCGGTCGTCGACAATCTGTCGGATAACAACTTCGATCAGCTTGCCGATCAATCGATCCAAGTCACATCCATCGACAACGATCCCGCGGCCATCGTGATCACGTTGACTGGTGATGACACGCGCGTTTCCGAGGACGGCACGTCGGATCAGTTTGAGGTCTCGCTGGCGGCCGAACCACTGGGTCCTGTCGTGATCGAGTTGGAAGCCAGCGGTGCGACCGAGGCGAGCATCGACAAATCATCGCTGATTTTTGCGCCGAATACATGGGATCAGCCGCAAGTCGTCACAGTGACTGGCGTCGATGATCCCACATTGGATGGGCTGGAAGATTCACTGATCGTCGTTGCCGTTGACATCGAGAACTCACACTCGGCATTTCATCAAGCACAAAGCCTTGGCGTCGTCGTCTTGACCGAGGACAACGATGAAGCCGGCTTCACGATTGTCGAGACTAATGGGTCGACGGTGGTGGACGAAATCGGATCGAGTGACGTTGTCTTCGTTGCCTTGAACGCTCAGCCGTTGACTTCGGTCGTCTTAGAAGTTGAAGGCGATGATGACGACGAGGCGACCGCGAATGTCTCGACGTTGACGTTTACCAACCAGAATTGGAATCAAGCTCAAGCGATCACGATCACTGGGCAAAACGATGCTTTGTTCGACGGCGCTCAGCAAACCGAATTCACCATCGGGGTTGTGCCGGGGCAATCGAACAACTCGTTCGCCAACGTGTTGGATCAGTCGTTTGATGTGACCACGACCGACGACGAAGCTCGCGGCTTCACGGTCTTTACCGATGATGGAGTCACCGTGGTTGACGAATCCGGGGCGACAGATACGTTCTCTGTCGTGCTCTCGCAGCAGCCGATGGGAACGGTCGTCTTGAGTATCGAAGTCAACGACGAAACAGAACTCAGCGTTGATCGCGAGCAACTTACCTTCACACCGAACACCTTCAACACCCCGCAAACCGTGACGATTACCGGGCAAGACGACTTCTTGTTAGACGGCAATCAAACAACGCCGATCAGTGTTGAGGTCGACGACGAAGAGAGTACGGCTAACGTCGACTTTCCGACGCAGGAATTGTCGGTCGTCAATGAAGACAATGACTTGTCGATCATTGTCGATTTGAACGGCAGCGAGAACACATCGCTAAGCGTGACCAACGACCTGCTGAATGTTGCCATCAATGGCAACGCGTCACCGGACCACGATCCGGTGGCTTTTGAGTTTGTGCGGTCGATCACCGTCATTGGCGGTCAAGACGCGAACACCATTGATTTCAGTGGTGTTGGGCCGTTGAACTCGAATCCTGCAATCACAATTGGAGTCAGCGGTGGCGCC
>PBMZ01000132.1 GCA_002722955.1 Planctomycetaceae bacterium
ACTAATCACAAATAACTAATGAAATATTCTTCATGTTTCTCACCCGCTTAGCAGTTCACCGACCAATTTCCACGCTGATGGTCAGCTTGGTCGTCGTCTTGCTAGGCGTGGAATCGCTACGTCGACTGAATGTCGATTTGATGCCCGAGATGACTTACCCCGTCATCAGCGTCACGACCGTGTATGAAGGTGCCGGGCCCGAAGAGATCGAAACTCTGATTACTCGGCCGCTCGAGCAAGTCTTGAGTTCCATTCAAGGTGCCGAGGAACTGCAAAGTTCCAGCACGGAAGGCAGCAGCAGCATCCGAGTTCGATTTGCATGGAATGCGAACTTGGATTCCGCTGTCGGCGACATGCGCGCCAAGATCGAACGCTTGCGAGCCAAATTGCCTGACGATGTCGATCCGCCGTATGTGCGACGTTATGACATTGCCGACTCGCCCATCATTTACCTCGGTTTAGTCAGTGACCTCGACATCATACCGCTGACTCGGCTGACCGAAACAATCGTTGTCCCGCAGCTCGAACGAATTGACGGTGTCGCCTCGGTACGGATTCGCGGAGGCGTCCGTCGAGAGATTCAAGTTGACCTCGATCGGCAAAAGTTGGAAGCGCTCAGCATGGGCGTTAACGAGATTGTCGAATCTTTGCGAAGTCAAAACGTCAACCAACCCGCAGGCGACTTCGAGCAAGGACACCTGAACCTACTAGTTCGCAGCCGTGGCGAGTTTCAGTCGCTTAAAGAGATCGAGAACACGGTCATCCGAGAACGCAGCGGCGCGGTTGTGCGACTGCGAGATATCGCAAAGACGATCGATGGCGAAGAGCGGCGTACCGAGATGACTCGGATTAACCAAACGCCGGGTTTGTTAGTTTACATCAACAAGCAATCCGGCGCGAACACGATCGAGGTTAGCGACCGAGTCCGCGCGGCGATGGGCCGCATCAACGCCTCGATGGATAAAGCGGAACTCGGGATCAGACTGGATAAGTCCGAATTCATCCGAAGTGCCATCGACAACGTTCGCGAGTCGGCCGTTTATGGGATGGGTCTGGCGGTCATCGTGCTGATTCTATTTCTGGGGAGCTTTCGAAGCACTCTGGTTATTGGCGTCTCGATGCCGTTATCGGTGATGGCGACCTTCGTGTTGATGTTCTTCTGCGGATTTACGTTGAACATGGTTTCGTTCGGTGGCTTGACGCTTGGCATCGGTTTACTTGTTGACAATTCGATCGTCGTGCTGGAAAGCATCTACCGCAAACGGGACGAGGGACTCTCAAGCATTCAAGCGGCTTTGGATGGAACGGCCGAGGTCTCGTCAGCTATCGTCGCCAGCACATTCACGACGCTGATTGTGTTCTTGCCGATCCTGTTCTTTGGTGGCTCGACCGGCATGATCCTGCAGCAAATGGCTTGGGTTGTATCGTTCTCGCTAGTGTGCTCGTTGTTAGCGAGCCTCACGCTGGTGCCATCCATGGCGGCTCATTGGTGCATTGTTGACAAATCAGGTGACCGCAGCGGCGTCTCAAGAGCGATCCATTGGGTTGTTGGATGTTTTCACAACGCCAATCGCACAATCGTAACGATAGTTGAAAATGCATACGGAAGCGCCGTGCGCTTCACTCTGAGATTTTGGGCTCCCGTTTCTTTCGTCATCGTGGCGTTATTTGCGGCGTCAATTGGACTTTACCCGCGCGTTGGTACCGAGTTCCTCCCCAAACCCGACGAAGGCGACATTCGCGTCTTTGCCCAAATGGCCCCCGGCATTCAAACCGAAGAGTTAGCTAGTCAAGCTGAAAAGCTCGAATCCCAAATCGCCGAACGCGTTCCCGAAATCCGAATGTCTGCTGCTTTCATAGGAGACGATGCAGAGGACTCGGATGACTGGAACGAGTTTTGGTTTCGGCTGCACCTGAATCCTCGCGACGAACGAATTCGCACTGTCGAAGAGATTCGTAAGGACTTGGACAAGACCGTCCGCGTTCCTGGCGCGAGCGTGAAGGTGCAAGTGCGAAATGAAATGTCGTTGACGCGATTTTTGTCTGATAGCGGCGGCGATATCGAAGTGGAGGTTCGCGGCCACGATATGAAGACAGCTGAAGAATTAGCCGCGGTCACCGCCGCGGTTATGAAGTCAGTCGAGGGCTTTGTGAATGTTGAAATCGAACTGGCTGACAAACGACCGGAAGTGGCGGCCACGATTGATCGGTCAAAAGCCAGTTTACTGGGAGTCAACGTAAGTGACATCACGCAGACGCTAGAAACAACGATCCGCGGGACAATCGCCACTGTGTTCCGAGAAGACGGCGATGAGTTCAACGTACGCGTCCGCTTGAGGGAAACGGATCGCAGCCAAATCTCGGATGTAGAACAGGTCGGCGTAAGCATCCCGGCTGGTCGCGTTGTATCGTTGCGCAACTTCGTCACGTTTACGCCAGCGGACGGTCCCGTTTCTATCAGGCGGCGCGATCAACAACGCGTGCTTGTCGTTTCCGCAAATGTCGAAGACCGAGACCTAGGCAGCGCCGTTCGAGAGCTTCAATCCGATCTGAATCGAGTCAACTTACCGGAAGGCTTTACGTTGAGCATCGCTGGCGACTGGGAAGATCAGCAGCGAAGTTTCGCTGACTTGCGCAAGGGCTTTGTGTTGGCGGTGCTGTTGATGTACATGATCATGGCATCACAGTTCGAATCGTTACGCGACCCGCTTTTGATTTTGCTAACGATTCCGCTCGCAGCCATTGGCGTGTTGTCGTCTCTGGTGGTCAGTGAAACAACACTCAACGTGCAATCGTTCATTGGCGTGATCATGCTTTCGGGTATCGTCGTCAACAACGCCATCGTGCTGATCGACTACATGAATCAGTTGCGAAGAGCTCACCCAAGCTGGTCGTTGAACGAAATCGCCTGGCGTGCTGCCGTTCGTCGCTTTCGTCCAATCTTGATGACGACGGCAACAACAGTCTTGGCCATGATTCCTATCGCCATCGGCACGGGTGAGGGTGGCGAGCTTCAATCTCCCATGGCCATCGTCGTCATCGGCGGTTTGTTGACCAGCACTCTGATCACTCTGGTGGCGATTCCAATTTGCTATCAACTGTTTGCCAAGCGAGCTCAAACTTCCTCGGAAACTGATTCCGTGGTGGATAGCGAAGTGAGAGAACTTGCAACTTCGCCAAACTAAGCTGTATCGCGTTGGAGTCCATCCTTTAGACGCACTTTGACCTAAGGCGCACAGTGGGCGGCTAAAGCCTGTACTCCAACGGTTCGTTGGTGTGTCTACGGAGGATCAGGTTGTTGCCACGCACTCATTCCACCATCGACTAAGAGCATTTGGCCGTGAACGTGCCACGCCTCGTCGCTCAACAAGAAAGCGGCAGCCGCACCGCACGGTGATGCGTCGGGAACTTCGCCAGACGGCGTATGCAATTCCATCCAGCGCATAAAGTCAGCGTTGTCCAAAGCCGGTGATGTCAGCGGTGTCTTGACTAACCCAGGCGCCATTCCGTTGACGCGAATGCCGTGTGGAGCCAGTGTGACACAGAGTGTCTTGACCATCGTCTCGACGGCACCCTTTGATGTGTCGTAAGCCGCGTGGACTTGCTCGGCAAGACGTCCGTTGATGGAACCCGTCAACAACACGCGGCCCTTCACGGAATTCTCGATCCAACGTCGAGCGAAGGCTTGCGTCAAGAAGAAATGCGAATAGACGTTCAGCTTCATCGTCCGGTCGAAGGTTTCGAATTCCATCTCTAAGAATTCGTTCTCGCTGTAAGTGCCTGCGTTGCTGGCGAGTAGATCAATGTCGTCACGGCAAGAAAGTGCTTGGTCGACAATTGAAGGAATGCACTCCATTGTTGGAGCTGAGAGGTCACCAGTGATCAAGTGGCAATCGCGACCGGTGGCTTTCAATTCGGCCAGCGTCTCTTGTGCGGGCTGGTCATCTCGAAGGCCGTGTACGATCACATTGGCGCCGGCTTTGGCCAATGTGGTGGCGATGCTGCGACCGACTCCCATAGTACTGCCGGTTACCAACGCAGTGTGCCCGTCAAGATTGATCATTGTTGCTATTCCGGGGGATCAATGGATCAAGATGAACTCGTTCGAGTTCAAGTATGCCCAGAATACATCTTGGATAGCGGAAAGCAAGGCTTCGTTCGAGGCCGTTCGTTGCGGCCGCGTGGCGACAGAACTGTTTAGCAGCGTTCGCAAACCAGCCAATTCCGATGCTGATGGCTCTCGCGAGAGCGCGGCCAAGCTGACTTGTGTGATCAATGTATCTTCACTCTTGTTGTCGACGACAAGGTCTCGCAGCAAAGTGCCTCGCTCAAGGCTAACGGCTCGATCGATTAGCTCGCCATTCATCAGCATCAAAGCTTGAGACACAGTGCCGTTAAACAGCGAAGCTTCCGCCAAGTCGTCCGAGTCGAAGGCCAACACGAATTGCTGCAGCCACTCTTGTCGCAGCTTCTCGGCTTCGGTCCAGTCTGAGCCCGCGGTCTCGTTCGCTTTTGTCGCGACGATCAACGAATCATAAAGTTGTTCGGCCGTCATTTGACGAACGTAAGCACGACTGAACATCGGATCGAAGCCGTGGGCCGGGTCGTCTTCAAAGTTCGTATCGTTGAATTGGCTGCTGAGCTGGTAGGCGTCGGACAAGCAAATCCAAGTGACCAACCGCTTGATGTCAAAGCCGCTGCGAACAAACTGTCGCGACAATTGATCGAGCAATGCAGGATGCGATGGGTGAGCATGCGGTCCCATGTCGTCAACCTTGGCCGTGAAACCGTGCCCGAAGAAGTGAGCCCACATTCGGTTGACCATCGCCGATGCGATCAATGGTTTGTCGCCTTGAACCATCATCTTGGCAAGCTCTTGCCGCCGATCAACGATACCATCGACTGCATCTTGTGATGCCCGCTTTTCGAATAGTTGAGGATACGCAATGCTGACCAATCCCGTCCGTCGTTCAAACGTTATGTGACCAGCTACAGGTTCGCTCTTCAGGGTGGCATACCTGGTCATGAAGCGTTGATCATCGTTGAACTCGCGATGATACTTGTCTTCCATGTTGTCGAAGAAACTGGCAAGCGACCAAAACTCGTTCATTTTCCAGTCATTATACGGATGATCGTGGCACTGCATGCACTGGATTTGAATGCCCATAAAGACTTGAGCCGTTTGAGCCACTGCAGTCGCCATCTTCGGACGGGCTTGATTGTCAAGCTTCGCCAAGAGGAAGTTCGTCGCACCGTTGTCGGTCGATTTGCCCTGGGCTGACACGAAGTCGACGACCATTTCATTCCAAGCTCGATTCTCAGCAAACGATCGACGTAAGTAACGACGTAAGGCCGTGCGATTCACCTTGCGCGAGGTTGAGCGTCCGATGAGGAGATTGGACCAGACGGTTGTGAAGTTGCGAACGTATCCAGAATCGTCCAAGAGTTGAGCGACCACACGTTGCCGCTTGTCCTCGGATTCGTCATCTAGGAATTGTTGTGTCTCATCCAAAGGCGGAATGTGCCCAACGATGTCAAGATATACGCGGCGTAACCATTCGGCATCCGACGCCGATTCCGATGGTTGTATGTCGGCAAGCTTCCATTGTTCACGGATTCGCTCGTTGATGTATTCGATGGTTGCCGCATTCGAGCCGCGAACAAGCCTCGGTGATTTCGAGGAAACAACAGACTCTTGTTGTGGGTCAACTGACCTTGCTGGCCTGGGCGATTCGGGAATCGATTGATCTTCCGGCCGAGGCTTACGAAGTTCGATGGGATTCGCGGCAATCTCATCCGGATTGCGCTCGCGATCGTTAACTGCCGGTGAGTGGGCTTCATCCTTGCGCGGTGTTTCGCTTCCAACAATTGGAACATCGCTGATGAATCCAGGTTCATTGTTCGAAGCAATCGGCTGATCCGAGTCGTTGACGAAAGTCACGAAGAGTGCGATCAACACCAGTGCCGCCGAGGCCGCAGTCATGATTCGGACGCGACGCAGATTCGAACTATGCGATTCAGCAATTTGGACGGTTGCTTCTTCGTCATCCTCTGGTGGGAGCAGATCGAAGACGGGAATCTCGCCACTGCCAATCGCCGTGTCGTAATGAAGATTCCCATGCAGATGCAAATACTTGACATAAACTTCGCGAGCCGACTTATCGGAGACGACGATTTCATCCAAACGCAGCAACTCAGCATCGGTTAGCTTGTCTTCACACAAGCCTTCCAAAAGATCCCAGAGTTCTTTGTGAGTTGCTGAGGTCATCGTCACTTATCCCAGTCGTAAATCCGACTGAAAGTCCTCGGTTGCCAGTTGGCGGTTAATGCAGTCAAACAACGCTCGCCGAATCCGCCCTAACGATTGATAAACGGCGTTAATTGGTCGGCGAAGATATTCAGCGACAGTTTTCCCGTTTTCACCTGGAGCGTATCGCCGTTGAATTAATTCGTAGTCTTTCTCGCTGAGCCTAGTTAGGCAAACTGCTAACGCTCGCTGTCGTTGTTCCCAATGTTCGCCTTCGTCAAGAATCTCGTTGGCGACGGCTTTCAGGAACTCGTCACTGAAATAGTGGCGGTCGCGTCGACGTCGATCACGATATTTCAGCACCTCAAAATTAGCAATCTTGCACGCCCAGGCGAAAAAGTTCGTTCCCTGTTGAAATGTGTGAAACTTACTCCAAATGACGACATTTGTTTCCTGTTGAATTTCTTCGGCATCAGCGGGATTAGGAACTTGAGCCAAGATGTAAAGAAACAGTCGTCGTTGGTATTGGCTGAACAATTTAACGAATTCTTGCTGTTGTTCGGACATGATCTCAGGGGCGAGGCCCGAAGAACGCCGATCGTCAGAAGAGTCCTTCTTGTTCACTGCCACAAGAATCTCTGATTCGAAATTAGGGACGGCTTGGCAAGTCGTCCTAACATAGTCATGGATAAAAAACGGGGGCCGTTTAAGCGGCCCCTGCGATCATCTCATTCATCCGTTGGCCCGTGTTAGCCAATCAACTCCTTGATCGGAACACCGCCGTTGGCCAGCTTCATCGGACGTCCGCGCTTCGAGGTGTGGACCGTGGTGGTCGGGATACCCAAAGCGTGCGAAACGGTTGCCCAAATGTCGCCTGGCAAGTAAGCCTTGCCGACAACCGACGTACCGTCTTTGTCGGTTTCGCCAATGGCTTGACCGTTCTTCAATCCGCCGCCGCCGATCATCACGGACCAGCTGGCAGCCCAGTGGTCGCGACCGACGTTTTGGTTGATTCGCGGTGTACGAGCGAACTCACCCATCCACACCAACACGACGTCGTCGATCATGCCGCGTTGCTTCAAGTCGGCGGTCAAGGCTGCGATACCTTGATCCAACATCGGCAAGCGTTGTTGGCTAAGAGTTTGGAAGACGTTGTTGTGGAGGTCCCAGCCGCCCATACCAACTTCGATGAAGGGCACGCCAGATTCGACCAAACGTCGAGCCATCAACAAGCCACGGCCAAAGTTGTTGGCACCGTATGCTTCGACTACTTCCGGAGCTTCTTGTTCGACGCGGAACGCCGCCATTTGCTCGGAAGTCATCAAGTTGACGGCCTTGCTGTAGACGTCTTTGTGAGACTGCGGCAGTTCGCCACGCTTCGAGTTAATGAAGCTGGTCTCAATCACGTCGAGCATTGCCAAACGTTGACGCAAACGTCCCTTTTCGACGCCTTCCATGTTGGCATTACGAATGTTGCCGTTGGAATCGACGACGAACGGAGCGTTGGTCTTACCCAAGAATCCGGGGCTTCCACTGGGTGCGTTCACCGAAATGAAACCGGGGATTTCGAGTTCTTTGCGCTTCGTTGCCAATTCGTGGCTGACCACCGAACCGAAGGTTGGGTGAACAACGGTGGGATTCGGCACGAAGCCCGTGTGCATGAAGTAACGTCCACGGCCGTGGTCGGCTTCACGAGTGCTCATCGCTCGCACGATGGACAGGTCGTCAAACACTTGTGCCGTCTTCGGCATGTGCTCAGAGATTTGAACGCCGGGAGCCGCCGTGTCGATCGGCTTGAACTCGCCACCATTCTTGGAGCCGGGCTTGAGGTCCCATATGTCGATTGTTGGCGGTCCACCACCCATCCACATCAAGATGCATGCCTTGTTGCGTTTTTTCAGTTCCGCAGCGTTGGCTTGCATGTGGGAGATGAATTGCAGGGCAGGAATGGTTGCAGCGGCCGATGCCATGTGCTGCATGAAGTGACGACGATTCATTCCATCTGGAGTAGGTAACATTAGGATCAGTCCTTTCTAAGGAGTGAGATGATCGTTTGTGTTTTCAGGTTAATTTCAAATTTCAAACTTGAGATTCAAATCCCAATTTAATGAACAAAGATAAACTCGTTCGAGTTCAGCAAGGCCCAGAACAGGTCTTGATAACCAGCCATTTTGTTGGCACGGTTCGAGCGAATCAAAGCCAACGCTGATCGCGATTCACGACTGCCAGGCAGGCGGCCAAGCGTTGCGGTGAACAGTTCGCGGACCTTTTCCGCATCACTGCTGCGTCCGGCGAGCACCTTGTAAAGGTAGCCACCGCGTTCGGCACTGATCGCGTTATTGGTCAGTTCGCCATTCATCATCATCAATGCCTGAGGAATCGTGCCGTTGAAGGTCGTTGATTCATCGCCTTCGTCGGTGCCAAAGGATCGCACGAATTGCTGCAACCAGCGATTGCGTTGATCCTGAGACTGCTGCCAGTTCGACCGACCACTCTTATGAGCTTCGGTCGCAATAATCAGCGAGTCGAACAGTTGCTCGGCCGTCATTGATTTAACGTACATGTGGCTGAACAAGGGCATCTCGCCAGCGGCGGGATTGTCGACTTCGTTGGTTCGTGCGAAGCGGCTGGTCAGGTTGTACGCTTCACTGTTGGCGATCCAGCGGATCAGTTGCTTGACATCAAAGCCGCTCTTAACGAATTCGACCGTCAAACGATCCAGCAGTTCGGGGTGAGTCGCCGGGTTGTGGGGCCCCATGTCATCGATCGGCTTGGTGAATCCATAGCCGAAGAAATGTCCCCAGGTGCGATTGACCATCGCTGCGGCGACGAGTGGTTTTTCGCCTTCGACCATGAACGCCGCCAGCTCTTTGCGGCGATCTTCATAGCCTTCAATCGCGTCTTGTGAGGCTGCTTTGTCGAAGAACTTCGGATAAGCGACTTGGACCAAGCCACTTCGTTTTTCAAACGTAACGTTGCCCTCAAAGTTGCGGAAGCGCAGTTCTGAATAGTCGTCGACCATTCGGCCCGTGTTCGGGTCACGTTTGCGGTAATCTCGCTTCGCCATTTGACGGAAGAAGCTGTTGAATTCCCAGAATTGGCTTTGTTTCCAATTGTTAAATGGGTGGTTGTGACATTGCGTGCATTGAACTTGCATGCCCATGAACAAGCGAGTCGTCTTGGCGGTCGCTTGCACCATTTCGTCGTTCATTTGCAGTTGAGCCAGCAGGAAGTTGACTTCGCCGTTCTCTTCGAAGTGGCCTTCTGCGGTCACGATGTCGGTGACGACGTCTTTCCATGGACGGTTGCGAGCGAAGGCTTCCCGGAAAAATTTCAGCATTCCACGGCGAGAAACGCGGCGCGGCGTGCCTTGGCCGATGCAGAGATTCGTCCAGATCGTCGTCCAGTTGCGGACGTAGCCATCGTCGTCCAAGAGCGTGTCGATCATCTTCGAACGCTTGGCTTTATCTTTGTCAGCGAGAAACTTCGCGGTGACTTCAGCGGGAGGAATCGAGCCAACGATGTCGAGATACACACGACGAATCCACTCTGCGTCATCGGCAACCTCGGAGGACTTAATCTCGTTGTCCGTCCAACCTTGGCGGATTTGTTCGTTGATGTATTTGATCAAAACATCTGACGAACCTGTCGTGAATGCTTCGGAGCCTTTGGGGCCAGCGGCTTCAACATCCTGAAGACCCATTCCGAGCAGAAAGGCCGCAATCGTTACGGCAACGACTGCATGTTTTCGAATCAGCATGATTCAACTCCCCACGATTTTGAATTGACTGAGTGTTTCAGACGATTCCGCTAAACTCTTAACAGAAACGACTTTAGGCAAGGCGGCAGGCTTTCAACGCGGGCCCTTCGATGTCGCCTGCAACGTGTAAACCAGATGTGACCGGGAAACATTCGACGCTTTCCGCCAAGTTTGTTTCAAAACCACGGTCGTTTTTGCCTAACCCATTGCTTCTAATGTGGTTAGACGTCGATAAAGTTTCAAGTCTAAAGCTGATTTTCGAGGCTTCCGGAGGCGGAGCTTGGGTACGCGGCGCAAAGAAATCGGATTGTGAGATTCCGGCGCACTCTGGAAACACTGGAGATCACGACGGTGGCCGAGTTGCCCGGCTTCTTCGAGAAGCCGGGTATCTTTGGGGCATCTTTCAGCAAAACAGGTAAACGCATTGGCTGACATTCGACATCTCAGAGCTTAGACTTTCCCCTTCGCTTCGTTAACTCACTGCTTACTAACCTAAAAACGAAGATTATGGGCCGATCCAAACATCTCTGCAGAACGACTCTCGGCAATTTGCCCGCCGCGAGGATCGTCCGGCTTGTGGTTTTGGTAGTTTGTCTGCTCTTCCCGGCGCGAGCCAGTCATGCGATCGATGTTGAGGAAATCGAATGGGGCTATGGAGGCCGAGTTTCTCCGGGGCAATTCAATCCCGTCTCGATTTTGGTCAACAATCCGAGCGATCGCCCCGTTGAAGGCGAGATGGAACTGATCAAATTGATGGGCGGCTTTCGCCAAGTCGGCGGTGTGATTCGCAAGAAGTACTACATCTCGCCATTTTCTAGCCGGTGGATACAGTTCTACCCGTATGTCACCGCCGATTGGGAAGACTGGCAGCTGAGTTGGGGTGAGGCAGCCGACCAAATGGTCACCTTGACGAAGCCAGGCTTTAATAAGATAGAGCCTGTGCTGTTGGTGCCCCCAGACGAGCTTGTCCGAAGAGGGACTCAGCTTCGTCGATTTGCCGAGAACCTGTTTCCACCGACCGTTTGCGCGACGCTTCCCTTGAAAGGAGTGGTCCTGGACCATGTTCCTCGCTGGGAAGAGTCCCGAAGACGTAGCTTCTTGGAATGGGTGCATCTGGGCGGAACAGTACACTTGCTGCAAGTTGAAAGCGGGCAACATCCCCGATT
This sequence comes from Planctomycetaceae bacterium, assembly GCA_002722955.1. Lineage (GTDB taxonomy): Bacteria > Planctomycetota > Planctomycetia > Planctomycetales > Planctomycetaceae. The sequence continues at coordinate 11,174 of PBMZ01000132.1, forward strand.
CACGGGCGAGCTTGAGGTCCTGAATTCATCACGCGATGTGCTCAAGATTGGCGCCGGCAAGGTAATTCGTCATCCCGTCACACGAAATCAACTGACCCATGAGTTCATCAACACGGCGATCATACCGCGGCTGACAGAACTGGATCGTGACAAGAAGGAAGCTCGCGATCGTTATCGGAATTTCTACGGGCGAACCAGTTTCACAGAAATCGGTAGCGACAGAGGCTTCTTTAACATGCTCCGCAGTGCCGCTCGGACGCATTACAACTGGATTCTGATTTATCTATTCGCGTTCTTGTACACGTTGGCCGTGTTTCCAGGCTGTTACGTCATCGGTAGAAACGTGACCGATCATCGAACGCACGTTGTTGCACTGATCGGCACGGTTTGCCTTTGCAGCATTTGCTTTTACTTCGTCGGCAAGCGTTCCGGCGACGAATCCATGATTATGAGGTCCGTTGCGATTGCCTCGGAGCTGACCGATGGGCACATGGATGTCATGCAATGGTCCGAGGCCGCGGTGACCGCAGGCGGCTATTATTCGATGGGAAGTAATGGTGAAACGACGTTCTTTTCCTCGGCGTCGCCAACGGAAAGGGTCAACGCTGAAGTGGTCAACGGGGTGAAAGCACACTTTGACGTCGATATTCCGCCATATTCGTCTCGAACATTCTTGCACCGGCGTCGGCTACGGCACGAACCGCTCAAAGTGAAACTGACAGACATCGCGGCCGAGGCTGGGCGATTGCAGGCTATCTCGTTTTCTTTGGACGGGGAGTTTCCAGCAGAGATTACTCGCGCGGCGGTTTTATACGGCGACCGATTGTACAACCTAAAGCAAACGCCGAACGGCTTTTCGCTTGGTCGATCCATGGGCACGGTCGGAACGATGATTTATGCGATTGCGTCCAACAAGTTCGGCGTTTACTTCGACCCGGAGTTTGACAAGTACAAAGAGGCCGACAAGGCACTCCGTTCGTCATTCCGTCCGCTGATCTGCCGACAACTGGGTTTGCACGCCATTGATCTCGACAACCGGCAATCACGTCCAACGGATCATCTGCAATTCTATTTGTATTCGAAGATGCCTGAGGAACTGTATGTGAAGGCCGACGACTTCGACTCGCAAATGGGATATGTCTTGTATACGAAGACGATTCCGTTGAATTAGCCGTGATTCGTCAACTACCAGGATTACGGGGACTCTCCTCGTTTAACCCGTAGCCGCAGGCGAGGATTACTCGGCGCGCTCCTCGCCTGCGGCTACGGGTTAGACGAACCGTGGTTACAAACGAAGCATCCATGTTTAACCTCAAGAAACTTCGGCGAGAACGCGACGATGATGATCCAATCGTGGCGTCATCGGATCTCGCAGTGAACTTCAAAGGTGTGAGTCACACTTATGGTGCTCAACGCGCGCTGCGCGGGATTTCTTTCCAAGTTCCGAAGCAAACGATCCATGGATTCGTCGGTCCCAACGGCGCGGGCAAGTCGACGGCACTCAAGCTGATTGCCACGATGATCGAGTTGCAGGCCGGAACGATTCAGGTTTTCGGTCGCAGTGTCGATTTGAAGCCACATACGATTCGACCCTTGACCGGATACATGCCGGATCGACCGTGTGCGTATCAAGAGATGACGGTTTTCGAGTACTTGGATTTTTACGGAGCGGGCTACGGATTAAACGAAGAAGAACGTGACGCTGCCATCAGGCATTTGCTCGAGCTTACGGATATGACGTCTCGCAGGGATTATATCATTCGTGGTCTATCGCGCGGGATGCAGCAACGAGTCAGCTTGATGCGAGTCTTAGTCTACGACCCGGATTTGTTGTTGCTCGACGAACCAGCCGCCGGTCTCGATCCGCGAGCCCGCATTGAATTGATGCAAATACTTCGAGAATTGAGGTCGCTCGGCAAGTCGATCATTGTCAGTTCCCACATCTTGACCGAACTGGCTGACTTGTGTGATACCGTCACTGTCGTTGACCGGGGACACATCAAGTACACGGGGGACCTTGATGGGTTGCTTGTTCGCGATCATGAGAACCCAACTTTTGGATTGCGGCTGTCCGAGCGTTTCGATGACTTGGATTTATTGATTGGCGAGCTGCCCGGTGTTGTCTGGGTCGAACGCGTCCGTAGTTCTTCTGTCTATCCAGAATATCGCATCACGATTGACTTGGATGAGACGTCGACAAACGAACTTCTTTCTCATGTGGTATCGCTGGGAGCCCCCGTTGCCACGTTTCAGCGTTCGTTCCGCCACTTGCACCAAGCCTTCCTTGATCTCACTTCAGGTGGAGTTACTTGATGTTGACCGGCACGTTGGCACTGCTAACACGATCGCTTCGTCAAGACGCACGCTTGGCTCGAACGCACCTTGTTCGGTTGATCTTCGTGCTTGTTCTGTTCGGAGGTCTCGCGTGGGCTCATGTGACCAGCAAGTCCTTCGGAGCGCCGGGGCTTCATTACTTTGGCGTCATCGCCGTGATGAACTTTGGTTTGATCAGCCTCGCTGGTGTCAGCTTTTTTTCGACGGCAATCACTGAGGAAAAGGAAGAAGAAACCCTCGGGCTGCTGACAATGGCGGGCATCAATCCGCTGGGAATTCTGCTGGGCAAGTCCACGAATCGTATGATCAGATCGATGCTTCTGCTGATGGTGCAGATTCCGTTCGCGTTGCTCTCGGTGTTGCTGGGAGGCGTCACGGGCCACCAGATCTTTTCGGCCTACGTTGCCTTGGCGGCTTATATGATTTTGGTTGCGAACATTGGTTTGCTGGCCTCGGTGTACTGCGGTCGCTCGAGTTCCGCCGGTGCGGTGTCTCTGGCCGTGCTTCTTGGCCTGTTGGGTGGGCCGGCTTTAGTGAAGCTTGTCGTCAAGATGTTCGTGCGCTATGGTGGCATGGCGGTCGGTAACCCAATGGAAATATCGATCAATAGTGCTTGCGATCAATACCTTGGCCTTACGGTTGCCTACCGCTTGAACGGCATTTGGGAAACCGGCTTTAAGCAATCGGCTTTTAGTTGGCAAGTTCTCTCGAACACGGCATTGGGCTTCCTGCTGTTTGTCAGCGCTTGGCTGTTGTTAATGTGGCGAGTGAGGCAAGGGCGATTCGATTCGCCGCAACGCAGTGGTTCAATCTTTCGGCGGGAACGCGAGTATCGAAACCCATTCAGTCGAGTGTGGGCGAACCCGCTGGTCTGGAAAGACTATTATTTTCTTGCCGGTGGCAACGAGTTCGTGTTGGTCAAGCTGATAATCTATCCGGTGATTTGCTTATCGATCACGATCGTGATGTTTTACATGGGCTTCATGTATCGAAATCACTGGCCTGATTATGGTGTCGCCATCATGGTCACGGCATTGGCATTGATGGCGATTGAGACCGCAGCGTTTGCCTCGCGCATTTTTCATGACGAGCTGAAATGGAACACGCTGAGCGTGACTCTTTTGATGCCGCGGTCAGTGAGCCGGATCGCCTATGGAAAGGCGGTGGGGTGCTTGCTGAGCCTGTTTCCGTCATTGTTGTTTTTCTTCATTGGGACAATGATGGCTCCGGAAACTTTTGGCTTTTGGCTGTTTCGCCCAGAGAGTTGGGGCTGCGTCATTGTTTTTGTTCTGTTCTTACACATGACGGCCTATCTGTCTTTGATCGTCAAGTGGGGAGCCATGCCGTTGGCGATTGCCGTGTTGTTTGTTTTTGGTACCTGCTGCATCTACCCCTTGTTTTCGTTGCCGATGATGCTGATGTACCTGATGACAGACAGCGAGCAAGCATTGATCATGCCGACGATTTATCTTGGCGCGGTCCTTATCGCTGTGATCCAATACTTCATTGGCGTTAGGCTCAAGGAACTCGCCAGACGATAATCAAAAATGGCAAGGGACGTTTGTAACGCCGCTGCGTTACTTGTTTTGTCGCCTAGCAAAACATGCTGGCAAATCAAAACAACAACGCGACCGAGAAGTCGACCCCATGGACGCGTCAAAACATTCAAGTCCTTGATTTGGAGACCAATCATGATCCGCAAAAGCCCCCAACACGCCCAACTGATCAAGGTTTTGGCCGTCACCGCCGTAGCTTGGATTTCGACCGCGAACCTGAACACTTCAGTCGCCGAGGAGGCCAAAGCTCGCAAGGTTGACGTCAGTGTTCAAGAGGCCCTTCATCGCCAAAAGGGCGATCAACTGAAGGTCTACGTCAATGCGAATGGCCTTTATATCAACGGCAAGTCGCTCAAGACTCAACAGGTGTTGGATGCGGTTCGAGAGTCCGGGTTGAGCAACGTGATTCTTTCCGCCGAATCGTATGTACTTCCCGCAAAGCTTGATCAGCTTGGGACGCAAATTCGCAAAGCTGGAGCGAAAGAAGTCACGCGAGCCACCGTGAAAAAGCGAGATTACAAGGCAGAGAAAGAAGCCAAGATGCGTTTGCTTGTTTCTCGCCAAAAGAACGACCAGCTTAAGGTCTATCTGAATGGGCGAGCCGCATACATCAACGGAAAGACTGTCTCAGCTGATGAAATTGCTCGACTCATCAAGGAATCCCAATTAAAGAACGCTGAGGTGCGTTTCGAATCCTACGTCGCTCAAGATCGCGTCGCCGAAATCGAAGACGCCATCAAGAAAGCCGGAATCGAAACAGTTACGAAGACCTCCATTAAGCGAGACCCTAAGCAAGAACGCGAATCCAAACTGCTGCAGATTCTGCATCGCCAACGAAGCGATCAAATCAAGATTCATGTGAAGAAGAAGGCCATCTACATCAATGGCAAATCGGTTGGAACCAAAGACGTGACCGAGATCATTGAACGATCCGGCTTGGAGCAAGTCATCATTACGACTGGACCGTTTTTCAACGCTGATACCGTGAAGGACGTTGAAGCCGCCATTCGCAAAGTGGGCGTCAACGACATCCAAAAGTCGGCATCCAAAAAAGTCGCTCCGGATAATGACGCCAAGCTGCGAGAGATTCTGTTTCGTCAAAAGGGTGATGAGCTAAAGGTCTATGTCAGCTCTCGTGGACTTCACGTTAACGGAAAATCGATATCGACAGCAGATATTGCGAAGATCGTGAAATTGTCGGGTCTAGAGTCCGCGGCAATCACGACCGCAGCTGATGTGACCCCGGCTCACGTTGATGCTGTGAAAGCAACAATTCTTAAGGCGGGAGTCAAAAATGTTACGACTCCGACCTCGAATGACGAAAATTCCGACAACTAATCGTATGTCGGCAATGGGAGTCACTCGGCAGTCGCCATGATGGGCTTGCAGTAAGGACAAACCTCGTCGTAGATGATCTTTCCACAACGCTTGCACTCGCGGGCTCCCACCTTTGGTGGGGCCTTGGTCAAGCGGCGATAGATCAACAAGCCAAACGCAATCGTCACGATGAAAGACATGACGACACCGTTTGTCCCAAAAGTTTGCAAGAACTGGCCGACCAAAGCGAGACAGCAAACGACGCTCAACGTGATCAGCAGTCGACTCTCACGACGAAACTCAGTTTTTGCCGCTGCGGCGTTGATCTCTTCAGAGAAGTGATCTCGCAAATACTCTTCCTTGTGATTTGCGATCGTGGCGGCTTCATTAGCGTTGATCGCACACAGAATGCGATGCACGCTATCGAGAATTCGATAGGTATCATCAAAGTCAAACTCGGATTGATGAGCCCAACGGTTGCGGAATTCACGCAACTCGCTGACAAGACTGCGGTCTGACTGTTTCAAGTCGTTGCGGAAGACGCTATTCCACTGGTCCCACATGATCGTCAGCAGATTGTGAGCGTCCCATCGGATCGCTTCGTTCGAATTTCGACGTGAGCGATCGTCACGAAAACTGCGCCGTGCGGCGTCACCCCAATCGTCGTGGTAGATCGCTTTCAGCTTTGTTTCTACGTACGGGTACAATCCTTGCGCGAGCAAGTCGAGTGCTTTCGTGACTCGGTCTCGAGTGCTTTGCACAAGAGTCTCCAAATTAGCTCACCCAAGCAATCAGCACTGAGGTCACCGTCCCAGACTTTGATGCCTAGCCCGAATTGGGACGACAGAACCTTGATGGATGCTTGCGGGTTGCCACAGCTGTTGCCGAAGAAGAATTGATCTTGAATCAACTATGTTCTTGCTGGCCCACAAATATAAGTTTACGTGGTGTCGCCCAAATCCTACACAGGGAAAGTGTCAAAAACTCACTATTCGTCAATCTCAATAGTGTGCGGTGTTATAATTTATAAATCGCATGCATTGAAACATCCACAAGCGGTCAGTCTGTACGAGTTACACCGCTTATGCAGGCAGGCTTTCGAATTCCGCGGTAAGTTCCTCCATCGGTGCTGATTGCAAGCATCATCAAGGGTTGTCACAATTCGGGGCGTGCAGTTGGGCGACATCAGCCGGGCGTCTAGTCAGACTGCTTTGCAGGAATCTTCTTGAGCAACACGGATGGAATTCAGCCACTTTCTTTACCGAGTGATCGGGACAATTCCGCTCTATTTGGTAGCGGCCGTTGGGCTCGTCTTATGTCTCAAGCAAGCCAGCACAAACCCGCGGACGGCAACTCTTGTCGGAATCGCGGTGGTTCTGTTTGTACTGACCGAGCTTTTCTTGCCCGTCATCGTCAACTTGTTGTTTCAGCGCGTGCTCAATGATTGGATGCCAGGTGATCTCAACATGCGCATCTTGATCAATTCGCTCGTGCTATCGATACCTATGGCAACGGCGTGGGCACTGATGATCTCAGCCGTATTTCGAACTCAGCCAGAACTAGATACCGAGGGCACGGACAGTTGATTCAATGTAGCAGCGACCAAACGTAGGACGGATTACAAATCCGTCCTACTGCATCCACCTTCGGAAAATCGTTTATCGCACACTGTTTCGCAAACTTTGACATTACGGAGAATTAAATGGCACTTGACGTTTATGGAGTTGGTAATACGTTATTGGATATTCAAGTTAAGGTCAGTGACGATGTACTGGCCAAGCTGGGCTATGACAAAGGCATTATGACGTTGGTCGATGATGATGCTCAAAAGAGTGTGCTCGAGGGACTCGCTGGTCATGACATGAATATATGCGCGGGCGGTTCCGCTGCCAATACGATCATCGGAGTTGCTGGCTTCGGCGGCTCGACCGGATACGCTGGCAAAGTCGGAAACGATGCCAACGGCGAATCGCTGAAGAGTGACTTGAATCAGCTTGGTGTGGAATTCCGAGTCCCAGCGACAGACGGAGGCCAAACGGGCACTTGTGTTGTGCTGATTACCGATGACGCTCAGCGAACAATGCTGACGAATCTTGCCGTCAGCGCAACGTTGTCTCCTGATGACATCTGTGAAGACTCCATTCGCCAAGCTCAATGCATCTACATCGAAGGCTATCTGTTCAGCGTCGATGCTCCTCGAGAAGCGGCTTTCCGAGCGATCGAGTTGGCGAAGGCTCACAACGTCAAAGTTGCTTTCACGGTCTCCGATCCGTTCTTGATCAACCTGTTCAAGGACCAGTTTTGGGAGTTGATCAAAGGCCCGGTTGACCTCTTGTTCTGCAACGAAGAAGAGGCCAAGAGTCTCGCCGACAACGACGATCCCGTCGAATGTGCCAAACAGATTCACTCACACGTCGAGAATGTTGCCATGACGTTGGGAGCGGATGGCTCGGTGATTATGGATCAGGGTGAGGCACTCAAAATCGCTGGCGTGCCAACGCAGGCTGTCGACACAACCGGGGCAGGGGATATGTACGCCGCTGGCATCTTGTACGGAATCACCAATTCCCTGACCTGGCGACAAGCTGGAAACTTGGCATCACACGCGTCATCCCGAGTCGTTTCGCAGTTGGGAGCCCGCCTGCAACAACAATTCACCGCCGACGAGATCGCTCAGATTGTGCAAAACTGACTCTTGGCGGCGTTTTCCCTTGATCTCTATGAAAAACTTGTCGTTAATAGTAATTTTCTTCGATGGGCAGCGAATGACTATCAGGCTGTCTCGACTTTGAGTCACCGGGAACACGCATCAAGATTTATTTTCACGAGGGGCTAATTCCATGATTCGACTCATTCTTTCAGCGGCGCTGGTGCTTTCAGTGCTTACGTCCGCACAAGCTCAAGTAAAAATCGCCCACACACCAAAGCGCGAAAAGGGCGACAAGATTCGCTCCGTAGTGACAACGGACACCAAGCAAACGCTCACGCTTGGCGGAATGGATATCAAAACCAATGCCGAGCAATACATTATCGTCGACGAAAAGGTCATCGACAAAAAGGCCGATGGCACGACGACATCAGAGTCCGGCTTTGACGTCTTTCAAGTGAATTTGGAAACGAACGGCATCAAGTTGGAATTCGATAAGGGAGCCAAAGATAAACCCGCACCGATCCCGCAATTCGAGCCGCTGATCAAGCTCTACCGTGCGTTAAGCGAAGCCAAATGGCACAGCGAAGTCGCGAAAACTGGCAAGATTAACTCGATGAAATACTTGGACGATCCGTTCAACGGTCTGCCAGAAGAAATCAAAAAGGAAGCGAACGCCGACAAGTTCAAAGAACGCCAGGATCAAATGCTGAAGCGATATCCGGGCAAGGAAGTCAAGAGGGGCGACAAGTGGACTCGCAACGAGATCGCCGACTTCGGCGCCGGACAAAAGTTCGAGCTTCAACGAGAATTCACCTACGAGGGAACGAAAGAAGTCGACGGCAAGACCTACGACGTCATCACCTACACAACATCGAAGGTTGATTTCTCCGTCCAAAACAACCCCATGCTAAACGCGTCCGACGTGAAGCTCAAATCGACCGATAAGTCCAAGGGAGAAATCCTCTACGACCGCGACTTGCAAGTCATGACAACAACAACCGAGAAACTTCACATCACGGGCACGTTGAAGATCAACGCTAACGGAATGGAATTCGATGGCGAGCTAGACTTGCTGATCGAATCATCCGCGAAGGTCAGCAAGTAATCTAGCAACGCTGAACTACTGCGAAAGCCGCCGCCAATTCCCATTGCCAGCGGCTTTTTTGCTTCTTTGCCGATTGGTTGATCAAGCCTGCGGACGAATAGGCGGTGCCTTTTGATCCTTCCGATCATTGGTTTGCCGTAACTCAAAGAAAAGTTTTAAGTCGGGACGTCGTTTCCTAAGTGTTTCGTAGCCCTGCTCTGAAATATCTGTACCTTGCAGCGACAGTCGTTTGAGCGACTTCATCGACACGAGTGCCTCCACGGATACGTCTGTGACCGAAGCATTGCGAATTAGTAACCGTTCGATTTTGGGGAGATTGGAGGCAATGCATGCGACACCCTTGTTGGTGATGCCACCGTCAATCGACAGTTGTCGCAATGATTTGATCTGACTGACGGCGCAGATTCCGGGATCAGAAACGCTGGAACCAATGAGATCGAGTGATTTCAGGCGATCCAAGCTCTTGAGATTCTGTAGACCAGTGCCGTTTATGTAGGGGCTTTTAAGCCAAATTGTTTCAAGTGTCGCCAACTGGCCAACAATTGGCAGGCAATCGTCGCTGGTCCCGTACAGTTCCAAACTCGTTGTGCGTTGCAACTCGACAAGCAGCTTAAGCCGTGGAATTGCATGGGCATCATCGCGAGTTAGACGCACATAAGCAATATCACTGGCGTGTCCTCCCGGTTGGTTGATCATCTCCATGACGCTCCGCACGCGAGCGATTTTGTATTGAATCGTCCCCGCGACGGCAATCACCAAGGCCAGGATCGCCACAGCCAGAATCTTCACGCAGCCCCACTTTCCTTTGCTCATCATCCCCTCCGAAAGAGATTTGAGTACGGCATTAATGAGTCATTGAAAACTCAACCGAAGCCGTTATTGATTTCGATCGTGGCACCAGAAACAAATATTGATGGATGACTTGTTGGCACATACGCAATAGGCAAGAGCGTCCTCCAAGGATCCAAGTAGATTAGTTTTTGGCGAATTGTTGGTGTTACCGTTAGCGGACCCATCCCGATGACTTGGCCCCGCGGAAACACCGCGACCCAATTGTGTTGGCCACCACCTGGCCAGAACGCTTGAACATCAGTAACCATAAAATGCTTTTTGAGAAGTGGTTTATCATCGATCCGGCTGCTCAGTTCTTTGTGAATTCCTTCCGCCCAATCCGCACACCAGGGATCGGTGAATTTGTTGGAGTGACCAGTCCAATTTAGCGCCAAGTTACGACTTCCTAGCATTGGCCGTGCTCCGTAATGTTCTTTCAAGAAAGCGTCAACAGCCCTGATGTACTCGTCGGCAAAGGCATTCACAATAGATGTTCTTTCGGTCTGCGTTAGCGGAATTGGCGAATTACTCGCTGGGTCCAACGAGGGAACGTTGATCAGTAACGTATTCACTCTATCAACGATCTTTTGCTTAATCTCTTGAAGTCTTGCACGCATCGTTAGTCGAGCCACAATTGCTGGCGTCGCTTGCGGCACATGCTTCACGTAAAATTCGCTGTAGTAATAGTAGCGCAATACGCGTTGTGATCTATCAGCTGTGATGCCGACAATTGGATTTGTCAATGCTGCGCCGGGTGTCGTTGCCGGAATACTTTCAAGTGAGTAGTACCCCTCAAGTTTCTCAATCGCGGATTTGACGAAACTGGCGTTGGTTGAGTTAGTAATCTGTAAGTCTGTCGAAGCGTTCGCCCAATCAGCCCACGTTTGTGCCTGCGGAGTTGACGCAGGTGGATTTCCGAAGAAGGCCATTGAAGAATTGGTAATGTTAGTTGCTAATTCTTCAAATTGAATGTTGGTTACGCTGGTGTCATTGTGTGTGCCATCGCTTACTTGCAGTGACAATGTAATTCCTTCAACCACTGCTTCTCTCATCAGGATGAGATCCAGATCAGAGAATTCCAGTGTCTCACCTTCCAAAACTGTCCCGTTTAGACTCCATTCGTACGTCAATGGATCGGAATTGGGATCCGTCGAGTTGAAGGGGTGAACCTCAATTCCATCGGCCGTTGCGTTGATCGTGATTACCGCCGTCGGGACGTCGGCCGATGGGTCGGAGTCGAGAGGATCGCTGTCCTCGAGCGGGTCCGTGCCACTGCCAGCGGTGTCTTCCTCGACATCGATGTTGACTGCGGTGACAGCTGCGTTTCCGGCGGAATCGGTGACTTGGATATCGATCGCGTAACTACTTGCCGAGTCGTAGTCAAGTATTCCGGCGACAATCAGCGTGCCGGAGGGATCGATCGAAAAGGCGGCTGTGGGGTCGCCGGCGATGATTTGGTAATTCGTGATGTCGGCATCGGCGTCTTGGGCTTCAATTGTTGCAATCGGTGTGCCGGGTGGTGAGGACTCGCTGATGCTGAAGTAATAGCTGCTCGAATCAAAGGTTGGCGCGGACAAGAGTGCCCGACCCTCCACCACCCCAGCCCAGCCCCCCCCCATTTCCCCGTAATTGCCCTGCGTCGTTTTCGAGTTTCCTTGCGAATGCGCCCTCGTTCGATCGTTAGCAGCAAGTTGCGGATAAGCATTGTTCATGTCCTGGTTTTGGGATTCAAAAGTCAGTACTGTTCGCTCTACTGAACAGGTCGAGTTCCCCGACAAGATCTGGACATGAAATCCATGGCAAAAAATGAAAACTAAAGATTCACCGTTTAGTTATGGAGTCAGCATACGATCGTTGGGCGATCACAGCGATCACAGCGGCGAGTATCAGCAGGTGGCCTGTTGATTCGAGTGTTTCTTCGACCTGGACTCGCCACATGCGGAATTCGGGAAGAAAACGCCACCATGCTGCGTCGATGGTGACGGCGATGGCATATGTTGAGAATCCGCCCACCAGCAGGCTGATTGGGAGCGACCGCTGATAGAATTCGGGAAGTCTCTCGCGAAGAATCGAGCCGGAAACGAACAGCACGATCAAGGCGATGTAGATGCCGGTGCTCGTGCCAACAAAGTGTAGCTCGCGGCACAGCAGGCTAGCGAACAGGCCAACAAACCAAACGTCGATCAGCCGCTTTCTTAAGGCCGTTGACATCATCGATAGCCAAAGACCGAAGGCGACGATTGCCGGGCCAATGAATTCTTGAAACTCTTCCTCGACCAACCAACCCGCGCGAGTGTTCAAAGCAGCGAATACCAGCAACACAGCAATCAGCGGCACGACTAAGATCAATGGATGAAAACGCCTGACGACTTCCAATCCGGTACGCCAGTGCCACTGCAAAGTATACGCCTTAGACGTCGCTGTAGAGCCCGTTGACATCCTTGCCCCTTTACGCGGCGAAGCCGCCACCGTAGCTTGACTCTCTGAGTCGAGCTCTGCTGCATAATACTCGACTCAGAGAGTCGAGCTACGAAGGTGGACGCTCTCCATGCGTTTAAATCTAATCAGCCAATCGAATCTGATATCACCGGCACACGGTATCTGTTTTATCAAATCGGTGATAGTCAATTTCGCTGCCACTGATCCAGAAAACTCGTCAGTGACATCGCCATCGTGTTTTGGCGATCTTGACGAAGGTCTATCAATTTAGGCGCGTGATCAGATGAGAAGAGTTGATCGATCGCCTTGTTGACCTTCTCTATTAGCAACGGCACACCCTCAGCGCGGCGCATGCGGTGTCCGATGGGGAATTTGACTTCGACGCGGTCTGTGCTTGTGCCGTCGTTGAAGAAGACTTGCACTGCATTCGGGATGGCTCGCTGATTGGGGTCGAGATAATCGATGCTGTATTGTTTGTCTTCGCTGACGACCATTTTTGAACGCAGCGTATCGATGCGTGGATCGCTGGCCACGTCGTCTTCGTAATCAGCGGCCGAAAGTCGACCGAATAACAACGGGACTGCGATCATGTATTGCAGACAATGGTCTCGGTCGGCTGGATTGTAAAGAGGTCCCGTCTTGCTGATGATGCGAACCGCGGACTCCTGAGTGGCCACTTCGATGCGTTCGATGTCATCGATCCGGTCCTTCACATCGTCGTGAACTTGCAAGGCACACTCGACCGCAGTCTGCGCATGAAACTCGGCCGGAAACGAAATCTTGAACAAGATGTTCTCGACGACGTACGAACCAAACGGCTGAGAAAGTTGCAGGCTGTTGCCTTTCATCAAAACGTCTTGGAAACCCCACTTCGAAACAGAAAGGGGCGTTGTCAATCCAGACTCTCCCGCAAGTACCATCATTGCCAACCGCACAGCTCGGCTAGTGGCGTCGCCGGCGGCCCATGACTTCCGAGACGTCGCGTTCGGCGCGTGCCGATAAGTTCGAAGGCTTTGACCATCGACAAAAGCGTGGCCCAGCGTGTCCAGAACTTGTTGCCGCGAGGCTCCCATAAGCCGCGCCGCGACGGCAGCCGACGCGATCTTGACCAGCACAACATGATCGAAGCCAAGCCGGTTGAAGCAGTTCTCGAGAGCTAGCACACCTTGGATTTCGTAGGCTTGGATCAACGCCGTCAAGACATCGCGAATCGACCATTGTTGGCCAAGATAGCGTGACGAAAAATCGGCTGCCGCGAGGATTGCTCCCAAGTTGTCCGAAGGATGTCCCCATTCAGCCGCTAGCCAAGTGTCGTTGAAGTCGAGCCATCGAATCGTCGCTCCAATGTCAAAGGCCGCCTTGACGGGATCCAGTTGATGCGGAGTGCCCGGAATCGGCACTCCATTCGGGACGCTTGTTCCCGTGATCACCGGGCCAAGATGTCGTGTACACGCATCGAAATCCAAAGCCAGCATGGCACAGCCCAGACTGTCCCAAAGGCAGTGCCAGGCAGTTTCGTAAGCCTCGTCGCTGAAGTTTGTTACGTCGCATACGTAATCTGCGATTGCCTGCAGTTCGGGATCGACGGAGCCTCGAAGATTGGCGTCAGATTGATTGTTGCTCATCGAAAAGTCCGGTCGCGCAGATTGATCCTGTTGGTGGCTTTGTAATAACGACTCCGACAAACGATGGCCAGCATGGCGTGAATCGTCAACGCATAAAAGTTGACATGTAGGTTGATCTTTCAAACTCCGAAACAAAAAGGAGTTCAATCATTCAACTACTGCGCATTGAGTGTTTGAGTTTTCCGATTGGGTTGACCTTAACGCACTCGTGCGTCCCCGCCATCCACCACACCAAGCATGACATCCAGGAGTTAGGTTCGCTATGTTGATGACCAAAGCGTACCAGTTCACCGGCGTTTTAGTGGCTCTGACTTGTTTCAGTGTTAGCTTCGCTGACGATTCCGTCCAGTTGATCGATCCCAACAAGTCGAACGACAGCCAAGCTGAAGAAGTTGACCCGCTACTGACGTTGGTCGACAAGGCAATCGACACGACAAGCAAGCGTTACTTGACGGCTGGTCGTCACACACCGTGGCAAATCATGCATGGAATCCTCGCGCTGCGTGATCGGTTCGAGGTTCGAATGGATGGCAAGAAGACCTCGGCTCTGAAGTGGATCCAAGACGTCCCCAACTTCCGCGGCAAACCGCTCGTCTTGAAAACCAACACTGGCGGACAATTTCATCCGTACACGCAACCGTACGACTTCCAAGGACACCCATGCCAGTTCTTGGCGATCTTGACGATGTCTCAGTTGCCGATGGACTTCGAGTTCCGCACAGAGAACGGCAAACTCACGCTGGCCGATGTGGTGGAAACGGCCAAGGCCAACATCAACGACCAAGAAGAAATCACTTGGGCACTGTGGGCACTAAGCCACTTTGTTGGCCCCGACGCTGATTGGACCAACAAGAACGGCGAAGCTTGGAGCGTCGAACGACTAGTGAAACTCCAAATCGAAGATGAACCCACCGAAGCAGCTTGTGGCGGCACGCACGGCTTGTTCGCGTTGGCCTATGCTCGCAACGGTTACATCCACACCGAGCGTCCCTTGCGAGGCGTTTGGTTGGAAGCCGACATGAAGATTCGCCGCTATGTCGAAATGGCGAAGTCGCTACAGAACTCGGACGGTTCGTTCTCGTCGAATCATTTCGGGGGGCCCGGTTACACGCAGGACTTCTCGGATCGATTGGCTGCCGCAGGCCACACGATGGAGTTCCTGATGATGGCTCTGCCGCAACCGAAGCTGAACGAAGATTGGGTGCGCCGCGGTGTCGAGCAAGTCGCTAATGACTTGATCGAGAACCGCAATGTCCCCGTCAAATGCGGCCCCCTGTATCACGGCTTGCACGGCTTGGTGATTTACAAGGAACGCATGCAACCGGTCAATGTTACGCTGGATTCGAACATTGAACCGGCAGAGACGGACGTTGCCGAGACTACCGAGCCGGTGGAAGCGGAAACGGTGACGGAAGAGCTGCCTGAGGAAGAGCCCGCCGAGGAAGTTGTTGCTGACGATGCTTCGGAAGAAGCCGAGACTGATGAAGTCGCCGAGCGGCCAGCGGAAACAACCGAAGAGCCCGTCCAACGCACTGCTGAAAAAATCTCGGACCAGGCCGAGTTGTAAACGCGTCTTCTGAGGTGAAGTGCGGTCCCTGAAAGTGCCTGGAGTACCATGGCTCGTGAGATCGATACCGAGGAGCATCCGTCAGATGACGCTCCGCAAGAGGTCTCATTTCTTCGGGAGATGGTACTCAATGTGCTTGCCGCGTGTATCTTCATCTCCAGCAGTCAAGTTGGTTCGCAGTTTTGGATCGTTGCTCTTCACTGCCTGGGGATAGCCTGTTTTGTTGCCAAGGCAACAAAGCGTCAACTAACGTTTGCTGCCGTTGCTTTTGCCGTCACTCTTGTAACCACTTGCGCAGCAGCGTACTACAGTGGTGGGTATTTGAACAAAATGAGCCGGCGCGTTTCCGCAAGCGTCGTATTCAATCTTAGAACGCTTGATGAGATGCTTGCCAAGCATCAATCGGAAGTCGGTTCGCTTCCGGATTCGCTAGGTGAATTGAAGATTCCAAAGGAATGGAAGACCTTGGCGGATGGTCGATTGCAAGATGAATACGGCAACATCTATCACTATCAACGTCAAGAAACCGATTACGAACTGCTTTCCTTGGGACGAGATGGCAAGCTTGGTGGTGAAAGCATCAACGCTGACATCTTGACCCGAGAACGGCGAGACGTTCGCCGACCCCAACGACATTGCCTGTTACTTTGCAGGAGGGTCGCTGGCGATGTTGTTTTGGACTTACTTTTATTATGGTCCACGGAAAGTTCCGCTCGAGTCCTCAGTGCAACAGATTTCGTCACTCGAGGGAAGTTGACTTTTCGACCGTGGTACAGTTTGCTTGTCAGAAGCCTGGCCTTTTGCAAGAGCCGGGCTTCTTCTCGACGAACTCTTCACGTGGCAAATCATGGAAATCCGCCAGTTTCAGGCATCCGACGGGTATCTTCTTCACTATCGTCAGTGGATGCCCGAGACGATTAGGCGCGGGCATCTGATTTTGTTGCATGGCATTCAGAGTCACTCGGGCTGGTACGAATACTCTTCTCAGCGATTCGCCGAAGCTGGCTTGACCGTCAGTTTTCTGGACCGCCGTGGTTCTGGCATGAACGCTGCTGCTCGCGGCGACGCTGCCAGTGCTGAGCGGTTGATGCGTGATGTCGTGCAGTTTCACGAGCACTTGCGTTTTGAGTTGGCGGCGGATGCCGAATTGCCGTGGACACTGTGCGGGCTCAGTTGGGGTGGCAAGCTGGCAGCGGCGACGGCGAGTCGCTTTGCTCGACGCTTCGATGGTCTCGCCCTATTGTATCCAGGAATTCATGCCAATGTCCGAGCATCTTGGTGGCAGAACTTTCAGTTGAACTTGGCCGACTTCGCCGACGTTCGTGACAAGCGAATTCCGATTCCAGTGGACGATCCCGTTCTCTTCACGGGCGACCCCAAATGGCAAGAGTTCATTCGCAACGATGAATTCGCACTGCGAGACGTCACCGTGGGTTTCTTGCGAGCCAACCGCGTACTCGATCGGATTGCCCAATCCGTGTCATCCTTGGATTGCTCGACGTTATTGATGCTTGCCGCACGCGATCAGATCATCGACAACCGTGCCACTTGCGAACATTTTCAGCGCCTGCGATGTCCAAGAAAGACACTGTTCGAGTACGGGAACGCCCAGCACACTCTGGAATTCGAGCCCGATCGCGATCAGTTCATCGATGACCTGATCCGATGGCTCAGTTGACGCGACACATCCGAGTCAATACAAGGGAATGTTCGTTTTTCCTCTTCCGACCCCCTCATCACGCCCGAATTCCTGATGGCAAGACTCACGCAAGCTGACCTGATCGAGTTAAATCGAACTTTTGACGAGCGGACGCCGCAAGAGCTGATCCAGTGGGCTCACGGCGTCTTCGGTAACCGGCTGGCCACGATTTCGGCCATGCAAAAGTCCGGCAGTGTTGTTTGTCACATGCTGTCTCGACTGAATCTTGGCATCAACGTGCTGTTCGTTGATACGGGAGTCATGTTCCAAGAAACACTGGATACGCGGGATCGCATTGCTGCCGAATACGATCTGAACGTCGTTTCGCTGACAGCCGAAAAGTCGATGGAAGAGCAAACGCAGGAGTTGGGTGTCTTGTACTTAACGCCTGAGGGGCAGGAGCAATGCTGCCATCTGCGGAAAGTCGAACCGCTCCAAACCGTGAAGAACGACTACGACGCATTAATCGGAAGTCTACGCCGCAGCGATGGTGGCAAGCGAGCCCAGTGCCCAATTCTGTCCATTGATATCGAGATGAACTGCGTACGCATCAATCCGTTGGCAAACTTTGACGACGAGTCTATGAAGGCGTACATCGCCGAGCACAAGGTCATCACCAACCCGCTGCATGAGCAAGGCTACGCGACGATCGGTTGCAATCGCTGCACAACGCCAGTCTTGCCAACCGAGCCAAAGCGAGCCGGACGCTGGCGCCACTTGGGCCAATGGGCGATGTACTGCGGTATCAACCCCACTGACATGGATCCTGCTTCGACGCCCGCGATCGAATTGCCCGATGATCTCGTCGACCGCATTCTGGGCCGCGAAACAGACTTCATGATTTAGCCGCGTCGGCCGGATCAAGCGCAGCGGCTACAGCCATGCTACGACAACAGCAAGTTCAAATCGTCGGACGAAAGGTTGCGCAATAGACGGCTGTTCTCTTCCAAGATCGCATCGGCAAGGTCGCGTTTCTTGCCTTGAAGATCGGTGATCTTTTCTTCCACCGTGTTTCGACAAATCAAACGATAGGCAAAGACTTGCTTAGTTTGTCCGACACGGTGAGCACGGTCGATTGCTTGAGCTTCCACAGCCGGGTTCCACCATGGGTCGAGCAAGAATACATAATCGGCTGCTGTCAGGTTCAAGCCTAAACCACCTGCCTTCAGGCTGATCAGGAACACGTGACAATCTTCGGCCTCTTGAAAGCGTTCCACCACCGCCTGGCGATTCCGTGTTTGACCATCCAGGTACTCGTACACAATGCCGTGTTTGTCGAGATGCTGTTTGACAATCGATAGCATGCTTGTGAATTGCGAAAAGACCAACGATTTGTGGCCTTCCTGAATCAATTCCTTAAGATAAGGGCACAACACATCGAGTTTTGCAGACGGTTCCTCGATCAACGAGTCGTTAAGCAATCCTGGATGGCAGGCCACTTGCCGCAATCGCAGCAAGGCTTCAAGGACGTGCATCTTGGACTTCGCTAACCCTTGTTCTTGGACCAATCCCATCAATGAATCTCGGTAGTGATCGCGCATCTCCTTGTACTGACGCTCTTGCTCATCGCCCATGTCGCAGTAGATGGTCTGCTCGAACTTCTCTGGCAAGTCGTTGGCAACTTGTCCCTTTGTTCGTCGCAAGATAAACGGTCGAAGTGCCTTGGCCAGCATTCCCCGCGATTCTTTGTCCGTTGAATCGGATGCGTACAGCTTGAAGGCCGAGCTACGGCCAAGCATCCCTGGATTCAGGAACTCGAAGATTGACCACATATCGCCCAAATGATTCTCGATCGGCGTACCGCTTAAGGCGATCCGATGATCGGCTTGAAGTAAGCGCGACGCCTTCGCCACTTGCGAACCCGAGTTCTTAATCGTTTGTGCTTCGTCAAGAACGACGCGATCGAAGCGGTAGTCTTTTAAGGCCATGATATCGCGACGCAACGTTCCGTACGTTGTCATGATCACATGGTATTTCTTGAAGTCATCGCGCAGCTTGGCACGTTCTAAGCCCGTGTAATCCAGAGCCTTTAATCGCGGCGTAAAACGTTCAATTTCCTGCATCCAATTGAACAGCAGCGATTTTGGAACGACGATTAACGTTGGGTGGAGTTTGTTTTGAGACTTGTCATAGCGATCTTCAAGCAGCGCCAGCAATTGCACGGTCTTGCCAAGACCCATGTCGTCTGCCAAGCAACCGCCGAACTGAAAGTCCTCGAGAAACTTCAGCCAGCCAAGTCCTTCGCGTTGATAAGGCCGGAGCTCGCCTTCAAACTTTTCGGGCTCGGTCACTTCCTCGACGCCTTCGAACGATTCCAATCGATCGATGAGGTTCTGGAATTGCTCATCCTTTTCGACGGAATCTTGTGCTTGTAGCAGCGCGTCCAGCAAGCCGGCTTGATTGGTTGCGAATCGCAGGTGGTCTTCTTCTTGAGTTCCCAGACCGCTTAGCAGTCCGTACTGCTGTAACCACTCCTCAGGAATAATCCCCAGAGAGCCGTCGTCGAGTCTGATGGTGCTGTCGCCTCGAGCCAGCGCCGAGAGCAATTCGGGAAAAGCGATCGAACGCCCCTCGAAATCAATGTCCGCGTGCAACTCGAACCAATCAATTCCCGATTGAATACGGAACTTCATTTCGCTTGGCTGGTGGACCTTTTGGCCTTCGGCACGCACGAGCCAACCGTTGTTGATCAACACGCGCACGGCTGGACCGAGGTCTCGTGCGGAAATCTCGATGTCGTGATTCCCACGGCGACGATCAAGCAAGCGGCGGAATCCGTTCTCTTGCAGCTCCGTCCAAGCCTGATCTTCAAACCTTCTGTTCCGTAGGATGCAACGACCTTGTTCACGTTGGACAATCGCTGTTTGCGGGCTCGAGCCGCGGACCAATGCTCCCAGATAATCGAAGTGGATTTCTCCCCGGAGCCGTTCCTGCTGCCATCGCGGCCCATTCGGAGAATGCAGCGTCAGCATGTATTCCGGCTCTGGATTAACTTCCTCAAGGCGAAGCTTTGGTGGCAACTCCAAACGCGGCAAGGATGGCATGTCGAGTAACTTGTCGACCAACTCGACTTCTTCACCGTCCGGGACTTTGATGCTTTGATTCTTCAACAGCATCTCGATCCATTGATCGCCGCCAAAGTGTTCAAGCCGGGCGACCTTGGCATCGGTGAAGACAAGTCCGCCGGGAATCACCAGCTTGGCGATGTTGACGGAGAGTTCTTCATCCGTTCGTCGCAACCAGCCATCGAGCTGCCATTCCTCATCCCCGTTGGGCGATCCGACTCGCATTAAGAATTCCCACGGTTCGCCATCGTCCCACTCGATTGGCGCCTTGGAATCGTCGCCTCGAAATCGAAAGCGGCCGGTTTCCGACATCATTGGCAAGACAAGTTCGGACAACTCGTAAGGAACCTGAAAGCGGTTTACGGCTGCTTGGTATTGGGCTTGTTGTGCGTACCAGTTGCTTCGCTCTGGCGTACCACCGGTGATGTAAGCCAAGATGCGGCGATCGTCCTCGTGTTCGATCTCTTCCAGTTTCCCTGGACGAACTTTGAGAGGCTTTAGCTTGCCCCATTGGCCATTGCTCCGCCGCTGTCTCTGCGAGACCTCGATCACTAGCTGGCGATCTTCTCGACTGCGATCAACGTCGACCTCGAAAAAGATCTCGCGATCGCGAACTGCAGCGTCACCATCGCCGCCACCAACATCCATGCTCGAGCGGAGGTCGACAAGCTGTTGTTCCCAGTCGCGCAACTTAGGCTTCGGCGGCGCGACTCGAGTAGCAGTGCGTCGAGCCACTGTTTGCGGGATGACGTCCGTTGCGACGTCGTCTTCCCAATCATCCAATTCTTCGAATGTGAGCGGTTCGGACTCGACCCAAAACGGGGGGATGTATCCCGGTTTGGGAGAACCTGTAACATAGCCACCATCATCCGTGGCCAGAATTGTTGCCCAGAGATGTTTGCATTTGATTTCTTGGTTACCGGTGGCACACGAGCAGTGCATGCGCAAACCGTCTTCGTCGTTCCGCGTCAATTGCGTTTGGTATTCCACACCATCGCGCACGAGCCCAAAGACACGCTCGGCGGTCACGCGCGTAATGGCAACTCGCTCCGCCTGCACATATGCGGCACCTCGAAAGCGGATGTCTCCGCGAAACTTTCCTTCCAGAACCTCGGCCAACGACACGTGGGTTCCTCGCCTTCCTTCTCAAGATGAACGTCACAGGCCCATGGTAGGGGCATAGTTGTCAATTTCGATTTGGCCCTTGGATTTGCGAATTGTCTGTTCTAGGAAAGTGCCGCATCCGGCCAACGATGACCGGCGAGCTGTTGGTACGACGAGTCAACTTCCGCGTGCCGCACCACTTGGTACACGGACTGAAAACAACCCATCGAGAATTCCACTGTGATCGCCATCAACAAAAGATGACCAGTGAAACAGTTGTATGGTTTGCCTCCCTTTTGAGGAGGGAATGTAAGAACAAGAACAGTTCGCGTCGCGCTTGCGAAGCAAAACTCGAGCGCATCCGCCAAGGGTATCGAATTTACCCCAAGTTTGAACAGCCTAACGGCCCCACTTTCACACGACTTTCGCAAAGCAGGGCGAGAAAAGAGGTTAAACGCGCGATTTGCTTCAGCCTTGTGGGTCATCCAGCAATTCTTGCAGACGCTCGCCTAATGATGTGGGATAGCGGGTCACCCATGAGGCATCGATCAATTCGACATCGATCATGTCCAGGAGGTGCATCTGGTCTTTCCTACGAAAAGACGTCAGCTTCATGCGAACCAAGGCCTCAAGCTCCACCACACGGAAGCCCTCAGCAAACGTCGACTCGTCAACGTCAGGAGTCGCGGTCGCGTAGTTGTCCTGCACTTTTTCGTTGGCAAACAGCAGATGCACAGAATCACGGGGTTTCGCGGCTTCGCCATCCAAGAACATATCGATGCCGGCTGCTTTTCGGTAGACGAATCCGATTTGCTCCATGGCTTCAACCGCAGCAGGCAAGTCCTCACGTCGCAACAGAATATCAACATCGCGAGTCGTTCTTACCGCCGCTTCATCAACCTGGGCTACCCAAGCGCGGACAGCATGTCCGCCAGAAACTGCATAGGGGATGCCAGCCTGTTCTAGGCAAGTCGTCGTCCGCTCTAACCGTGCACGTACCTTTTCCACGGCTCTATCCATTCGTTCCCAAAGGGCGTCGCCAGTTAAGTGAAATGCGGTCATCGAGTTCCTCGAGAAAGTAGCTCGTTCATTGTACACCGATTGATTCAACGCGGCGAGTTGATTCTCGCCAGCCGTCTATCCGAGGTTTTGCAGTGTCCACTGGACTAAACGGTCAGCCACGTCTTGTTTCGATCCAGACCATTCGGCGACGACATCTCCGTTGCGATCGATCAACTCCACCTGATTCGTGTCGGAACCAATCGCGGTCGGCGAGTTCAGGACAACGACATCGCAATTCTTGGCACGAAGTTTTTGTAGTGCGTTTGCTCTCTGGTTTTCGGCTTCCAAGGCGAATCCCACGACCCAGCGTTGGTCCTTCGTGCGGCCAAGTTCCGCGAGCACGTCATCGGTTTCGATCATCTCGATCGAGATGCCATCGCCGGTCTTTGCGATCTTGCCCTGAATTCTTTCGCGAGGTTTATAGTCGCACACGGCGGCAGCGGCGATCACTCCGTCGCAGTTGGGGAAATGATTGACGCACGCATCCCTCATTTCTGAGGTTGTTTCGACTTGGTGAATTTTGCAACCAGAGGGGATTGGGATTTCTACGGGGCCGCTGACCAAGACAACCTCGTGTCCCGCGGCGATTAGAGATTCGGCGACTGCGTAGCCCATGCGGCCGCTACTGGAATTCGACAGATAGCGGACATCGTCTAAGTATTCGCGTGTTGGACCGGCGGTGATCAGAACTCGCATGGCGTTGCTCTAAGGATAGTTCTTCACCGAATTTCAGCCACC
>PBMZ01000133.1 GCA_002722955.1 Planctomycetaceae bacterium
TATCCTGCATGAGAGAAGTCTACGCGACAAGCTTAGTCAGATTGCCGACGAGCTGGGCCTTGAGTTTTTGCCGGATGGCGATGACGCGTTGATGTCACAACTGGCGGGCTTTCACCTGTTTTCGCAAGGGCGTCGGCGCCGCATGAGAAACCTGATGCTCGGCGAAGCGAATGGTTTGGAAGTTGCCATCTTTGACTATCGCTACGAGACGACGGGTAGCGGAAAGCATTCAAAGACGCACAAATTGAGTGTCATCTGCTTCACCGCACAAGAACTTGATCTGCCCAAATTTGCGTTACGTCCTGAAGGCCTTTTTCACAAAATCGGCAGCGCGCTGGGTTTTCAAGACATCGACTTCGACAGTCACCCGAAATTCTCCAGCGCCTATTTGCTACAAGGCGCCAATGAGTCAGCAATCCGTGAACTCTTTAATGATGAAGTGCTCGAGTTTTTCGATTCTTCGCGGAAATTGTGTGTTGAAGGCCACGGAGATCACCTGTGCTTTTACCGCCGCGGTCGACGCATTGCGCCCGAACATGTCAAGGATTTCATGGCAGAAGGCTTTGTCATTTACAAGTTATTCCGCGGCGACGAAAGCGAGTAGGCTAAGAGCTCTGAAGATGAGTCGTTTAACCCGGATTATTCATGAACATGACCGAAATCTCAGTTAAGCGTCACGTTCATATCAACTTGTGGCGAACGCGAGTCTTCACAGAGTGCAATTCGTGGGGTACGGAAGATTTGGCCCTACGAATTCAGGACGACCACGAATCTTCGGTGTTAATGGATGAATAATCCAGGTTTAACGCCCAGCAAGCAATGTATGCCAGTGATTCACCAATGTTTCTTGGTCGCTGGTGCCTCCGGCTGGCCGTTAAACAATGCTTGCGTACGAGTGACTCTTACTGCGAACGCCAGAACGACGGGACGAACAACACTAGGATCGCGAACAGTTCGAGCCGTCCGAGTAGCATTAGCAGTGCCAGCAAGAGCTTGCTTTGAGGCGCGAAGTTGGAATAGTTGTCATGCGGGCCCAAGACTCCCAAGCCGGGGCCGATGTTGTTTAACGACGAGGCTACTGCCGACGCGCAGTCGATTATCATTTCGGCTTCGGTGTGTTCCGTGGAATCCGCCCATTGAGTGGATGGTTCGATGGCCATCAGCAGAATCCAGCTAAAAACAAACACGACGCCAATGAAGCCGAAGTAGATCAGGACTTCTTGCTTCAAGCTGCTGTCCAAGTTGACGCCAGAGATTCTTAGCGGTCGTACGACATTGGGGCGGAAGGCGCGTTCAATCTCGAGCCGAATGATCTTGGCGAACAGCAAGAACCTGACGACTTTAATACCGCCACCGGTCGAGCCTGCACTGCCTCCAACGAACATCAACAGAAAAATCAGCCCCTTCGCGAACTCGCCCCATTCCGTGAAGTCCTCCGTGCCGAATCCGGTCGTTGTCATGATCGACACGGCAATGAAGCTGCCATGCCGAAGTGCGGATGCAATCGAATCGACATGCTGTCGCCAAAGCAAGTTCCCCGAAAGCACCAATGTCGTTACGGCCAAGATGCCTAGATACAAGCGAAATTCAGGATCAGCAATGAGCGGTCGAATTCGTTGTAGTAAGGTTCGCTTCTTTCGCCGATCGTCGCGATTGATCACCAAATAATTCAACGAGAAGTTCGTTCCTGCCGCGACCATGAATACGATGATGGTGATCTCAACGATCGGATTCTGAAAGTGCCCGACGCTTGCGTTGTAGGTGCTGAACCCTCCCGTTGCCATTGTGCCAAAGGAATGGCAAAGCGCGTCATAAAGGCTCAATCCTTCCACCATTAAGATCGCGGCCAGGGCTACGCTGATGACCATGTAAATGACCCACATCACAATGGCCGTGTCTCGAACGCGGGGCCTCACTGTTTCGGTGATTGGTCCAGGGACTTCGCGGCGCATCAAGAGCTTGCCGCCGGCACCAAGTTGCCCCAGGATCGCCACAAACAAGACGATGATGCCCATTCCGCCGAGCCAGTGTGTGAAGCTGCGCCAAAATAACACGCAGCGAGGTACCAGCTTTGTCAAGTTTTCGCTGGTCGATGTGGGGGCTTCTAGTTGAGTCAGCACCGAGGCGCCGGTAGTGGTGAATCCTGAGATTGACTCGAACAATGCATCAGGAATGCTCATTGCGATGCCGTCGGCGCGCATGGTCCCGGAAAAGAGATAGGGCAGGCTGCCGAGGACTCCGGCCAGCATCCATCCCAAGCCGACAATCGCCAGTGCCTCTTTGCGTAGAAGCGTTCCCTTTTCGATGCGACCAAGATTGTAGAGCACGCCGCCTACGGCGAGACTGCAGGCCATTGCGCCGAGTATTCCGTAGAAGCCTTGGGATTCGAATTCCTCGGTCTGACCAAAGACGGGAAACGCCCACGGCAAGCTAAACATCATGGCGCCGCCGACTAGCATTCCAAGCAAACCGACATGGCGGCTGAGAAGCAACCAATTCATGAGTTATCGGTGTCGCAAGCACCATTGGTCGCTGGTGCCGGTTCGTGTTCGATCGACAATCAGGCCGCTCGCCGCGTGACCTCTTTGCGGGCAGCCCAATCACAACACGTAGTATTGTGAACCAAGGCACTGGTCGCAATGCGATTCCACTCGGCGGCTTCGATCTGTTCGGCTGGAATTCGAAACTGGCGAAGCTCGAACGCCTGACGCTTGTTCGACCAAAGCGAGTTGACACTGATGTGCTCGCTGATCAGTGAGCCAGGAAAACTTGAGAAAAGCTTTTCCCAACACACGTCTTGATGCGAATTCGCCAAGGTGGCGGGGCATTCTTGGATGAATGAGAGCGAGCCGGTCGGACGAAGAGATGCCATTAACTGAGCGGTCAGTAACTGACACTCAAGTGAACTTAGGCTTTCGTTGTACTCGCTATGTTCGCGAATGATGATCGCATCAAATGCCCGTTCATTGCCATAGTCGGGGAATGTGGGCTGAGTGACGATGGTCTCGGTATCACCTCGATTCGGTGCTACAGCATGCCATCCAACGGCATCGACACCAAGCTGCTGCAACCGTTCGGTCAGCGAACTGGAAGGACATCCAACGTCCAACACGCGAGAACCAGGCAGAATGTTGTTGTGTTTGAGGACTGCAGCGAAGACTTTGCGCGGAAGCGGAAAAGCCTGAGGTGCTACGAACTGCAGAATGGATTCAGACAAGTCCAAATCTCCGCCGAACAGCGATTAACAGCTTCGACGTTGGAACGAATGGAGAGGGACCGTGCCGAAGCCTTTGAATCGAGTCGTAATCTAGAGATCACCGGTATTTGCGTCAATAGGATTCAGAGAAGGTAAAGTTTGAGTCGTAAGTGCTCACGCAGAAGGCCGGCTTTTGGGAAATGCCGGCCTTCTGCGTCGGTAGCTCTTTCAGGGAGCCGGAGGTTAAATCCTCCAAAGCAAAGCGTGATTAACCGGGCAACCGATCTCGCCGGGGAGGGATACTCCTCTATCGTGCGAGATTCCGACGCCAATCGAACGAGCGTCTTTAGTTCTCGACCGATACTACTCGTGTCTTGAAGCCTTATCGACCAGTACGGCCCACTGGTCGATTGACGAAGGATGAAGTCCTTTAGGTGTGGCCGATTGAGCTTTTGCAGGACGCACCTTAGTGCCACTTATCGGTCGACACAGGGATTATCCTTCGTTGCTTTTGCGGTTGAACACACTTGGACTTCTGTGCCGAGTTCAAGCAAACATTAGGATTTACAAGCATACCGCTAACGACAGACCTTTTGCGCGGTGCCGTTCAGGTCTCGATTTTGTGTACAGGACAGGGCCGAGACATGGGTTGGTTTGTGCCTGAGACCCAGGCATAGTTGGATTCATCGACGGCCCAGGTGAATTCGCTCTATGTCTGAGGTCCATGGCGTAGACCAACCTTTTTTATGCGCGGTTCGTTGGAGTGCAGGCTTTAGCCGCCAGAGTGTGGGGGCTCCCTGTTGCCGAAAGAGCGCTAAAGGCTGGACTCGAACCGGAGCTACGACGCACTGCGATGGAGTCGCTTAATTCGGAAGCGATGCATTAGCTCCCAACTCTTCGCCGCACGTTTAATGTATCGGCCAGCATTCGCACGGTCGTTCTCTGCGGCTTTCAAGAAGTCCTCAACCGCCGACTGGTACTTCAATTGAGACTCATTTAAGCGGGCTCGCTCGAAGTAAGCATTCGCGTTTGTGGGATCATTGGCGATCACCTGATTCAGAAGTTCAACTCCCTTTGCAAGTTGACCGGCTCGCATTGCCTTCTTGGCCTCGACGAAGAGCTGGTCGGCTTGGCGGCGAGATAGCGGTTTGGGACCGTCTTGAGTTTCTTGAGCTGGCGACGTCTCGTCGGTTTTGTCATTTGTTGGCTCTGGCGTCTTTGTCTCTTCAGCCTTCGTCTTCTCTTCTTCTTTAGGTTTTGTATCCGATTCCGTTGGAGCCAAAGCGA
The DNA here is from genome assembly GCA_002722955.1 of Planctomycetaceae bacterium. Taxonomy (GTDB): domain Bacteria; phylum Planctomycetota; class Planctomycetia; order Planctomycetales; family Planctomycetaceae. The sequence continues at coordinate 4,484 of PBMZ01000133.1, forward strand.
CAACTTCAGTGGTCTTTACTGTTGGCGCTGTTGTTTCTGCTGTTTCGACAGTTTGACTTGGATGTTCAGTTGGCTTTGCTGCAGGCTCGGTCTTAACGGTCTTGATGCTTACTGTCTTGGAAGGTGCTTTGACTTCAGTGACGGTCGCTGGCTTGATCTTCGGTTCATCAACTTTTTCGCTGATCGACGTATCGGACTTGTCCGGTTTTGGTTCGACTGGCGCCAGTGCGACGACGAGTTCGACTGGTTCGATTTGCGGTAATTCTTTCGTTTGCTGAGCCACTGCGATCTCGGACAACTCCACCGAGTCAGCCGTGTCGATGGCAGCAACCCAAGCTTTGCCGCGTTCTCGATAGGCATCGGTGATGATTGTGTTCCATTCGATTGGGCGACCTTTGGGTTCGTTTCCGACTTGCCATGTTACCCCGTGCAGTCGACTCGCATATTGATTCTCGAGCGAAATGACGTCGGTGTAGATGTTGGCAGGGACTGGCTTTCCAGCGTCATTGTGATCACTCTCGGATTGCTCCAACTTCACCCACGCGGAGATCGCGCGGAGTTTCGCTTCTTGGCTCTGATCGAGTTTGGCAGCTTCTTGAAACGTCGCCGCAGATGGTCAACGTTTGCGCTGTTGTGGCATCGCAGTCGATCACACTTGGGGAATCTCCGAAGGGGTAAGTGATCAATTTTCCTCGAAGTTTGAGTTGGCTTTGCAGCATTACGATTTGAGTCAAATGCTTCTCGGCTTGATCAAGTTTCTCGTTATCGATCAGTTCCTTTGCGAGTTCGAAGTCACACAAAGCCGTGAATGCCATCAGTGAATTCTTGTGTTGAGGCGCCAGCTTCGCCGCTGGCAGCATCAGTTTACGGGCCTCTTGGTACGCCGACTTTTTGAACGCTGCCCATGCCATCATGGCTTGGATGGAAGCCGATCGGTTTGCATAGCGCGTCGTTCGGATTGGGTCGAGTTTCATTAGTGTCGCGAACTCGGAAACAGCGTCCATTTGAGCGTTCGTGGCCTCGAGAACATCTGCACGGCCTCGGTGTGCGGCGATCGAATCAGCTTTGATGGCCAAAGCAGCGTCGAAGCTGCGGAGTGCTGCTTTGAAGTCATCCGCTTTGATCAGTTGTGGGCCGACACCAACGGCAATAGTCAGCCGCTGAGTACTGATCGTTGTTCTCAGGCTTGGCTTCAAGGCGACGGCAGCGTCTAACGCTGTCGTTGCCGACTTGAAGTCCCGTTGCTTAATCTTGACATCTGACAGCTTCAGGTAGCTTTGGACGATGACCTCGTTGTCATTATCCCGTTGGTTCGTATGGAGGATACTCGCTACTTTCAGATCGTCGATGGCCGCTTGATACTCTTCAATGATCGCATTGATCTTGCCACGATTTCGATAGGCGACGGCGATGTTTCTGTCCCACTCGAAGACGGAGCGTTTCTCTGCAAACAAGAACGAGAAGTTCTTTCCTCGCAATTTTTTATTTGTCGACTTGTCGAGTTGAATTGCCTTCGAGTATTCCTTGACTGCCGCTTCGAAATCTCGCTTTTGATGATGCTGCGTACCGAGATAGACATGGCTGATCGCTTCGAAGACTCGGTACGTTTGGCTATCGCTAGGACTGAGGGCTGCTGCCCGACCGAGCGACGATGCGGCATCTTGAAATTTGCTCGATCGGAAGGATTTCCACCCAGCCTTCGACCAGTTCACGACGGCCTGTTGTAGAATCGAATGTGTGCCGGTTTTGAGTTGATCCGCGTAGACATGGCCACCCCCAAGCCGATTGTCAGATGATGAAATTTGGGCAGATTGCACCAAATCTGAATTCCGCAAGTGGCGGGCCAATGTTAAGCAACTTAAACACGGCGGCAGATTGCGTCGTCATAAACCCGGCGCTGGCGGAGTTTACGACATCAAATTGACGACGCAGCTAAGAGCGGCGAATACTGGTGCGTGGCGAAAACGCAACGTTGCTCGTTGCGATGATTCACAAGATCAACGTGGTAGTACAACTAGCGTTAGCCAACAGCGAGTGACTCGTCCAGCACATCGCTGACGAACATGCAACCGGGGCTATGTGTAATCATCAACGGAGGCTTCACCGACATCGCGACTGCTTGTGGTGTCACTCCACAGGCCCAGAAAACGGGGATCTCGTCATCGCGAACGGGAACGGCATCACCAAAGTCCGGTTTCGAGAGGTCGTCAATCCCAAGCAGATGGGGCAACCCAAGATGAATGGGAGCACCGTGGACATCAGGAAATCGCGAGGTGATCTGAACCGCTGCAATCGCGTTTGCTGGGGTTAAGGGACGCATTGAGACAACCATCGGGCCGTGAAAAATTCCGGCTGGTCGGCAGACTCGGGACGTCTTATACATCGGAACATTCACACCTTGTTCGACGTGGCGCACAGGGATTTCCGCGCGATGCAACGCACTCTCGAAGGTGAAGGAACAGCCGATGACAAAGCTGACCAGATCGTCTTGCCAATAATCGCTCAGATCTGTCGGCTCGTCGACCAACTCGCCGTATTTCCAAATCCGGTAGCGAGGAAGATCGGTGCGGAGATCAGCGGTTGGAGCGATTGTGGATGGCACGGGACTTCCCGGTTCGGTGACATCCAATATCGGGCAAGGTTTTGGGTTACGCCGACAAAAGAGCAGGAAGCCGAAAGCCAAATCCTTGGGCAAGATCGCCAAGTTGGCTTGAGCGAATCCAGGAGCCAGTCCAGAGGTCTGATCAGTCAACTCGCCACTTCGACAGGCATTTCGAACATCGACGCCGGTTGCGAATCGTGCAGAATCCATCATCTGACACCTTGCCGATTTGTTGAATGCTATCGAGTCGACGCCGACTTTACATTGGATGTTGTCTTGCGTGCAAGCTTCCTGACCCGGATGACGACACGAACGTGTTCATCACTTGTCTCTTGCTTTAGCACCTCGTGTGACTGACTGCCAAAGTGCTCAAGCAATCCCGATACTGAGCCAACGTCCCAACGATCAGTATCCGACAATTCATACTTGATGGGGATCTCGATTGCAATGATTCCTTCCGGCCGCGCGAGCCTGTAAAACTCGGAGATTGCTTGTTTAATGTCAAAGGCGTGTTCCAGGCTATGGCAAGAGTAGACGACATCGAATGAATCGTTCGCGAAAGGCATCGCGTGCATGTCGCCGACAGTGATTCGGTTGTCTTGACTAAATAGGTCGAGACCCTGAGTCGTTGCGTTGCAAGTTTCTTCAATGTAGTCCAATTCGGCACCATTGCGGCATCCAACGCAAAGGACGCGAGCTGGTTGGTCTGTTGATGGGAGAACTTGCTGCATGAATCCGACCAAGCCGACAGTGCGTTCACCAAGTCCCCAACCTTGGGGTGCCCGTGTCACCATTAGCAGGCTCTTTTCGATTTGGCAATTCACGTACGCTTCGTAATCACTGTCTTGCTGAAATGCCTGTTGCAGGACTTCCTTAGACAGCGAGTCAACGCGACGGTTAAAAATCCGCTGATAGAATGCCGAGTCGAATGTCTTGACGTACAAAAACTTATAGCCTTGCCACAGCTTTTGTTTCGCTGCCTTTGGCAAGACAGATCCGAAGATTGGAATACAAGATTTAACGATGGTTCGAATCATGGCTCTTTCCTAGCGATCTTGAACCACCGACCATTTGTGATCGATATACATATACGGATGTTTATATTGAGATTGTGTCCCGAAGTAGTCACCGCGAACAACGGTGATCTTTGCCGCATCAGTGATGTCGTCCACGTAGTGGTAACCATCGACGGCACAGTTGATTTCTAAAAAGTACTCGCCTTCAACCAAGGGCAGTCTTGGTATGGAACAATACGCAATTCCGCCCTTCGTGATTGTGCTAAGTTGATCGCCGGTCAATTTGGAACTGCAGATGAACAGCATGTTGCCGTAAGTGTCTCGCAGGAAGAACTTGAACAGAGGGCTGCGCAATTCCACGTTGTCTTGAACTTGGAATCTCAGGGCAATCTGGACGTCGTCTCCACTGAGAGCGGCGGCGATCGGTTGGCCTTCACTGTTGCAGAAGAAGGCGTCCGTGAACTGCAAGCGTCCGTCGCCGCGGCGATCTGTTCTCTCGGCTAAAGTTTGATTTGTGCGATCTTCGGTGACAGACATGTATTGCGAGATCATTTCTTGTGTCGGTCCGTTTCCGATCAAACCACCTTGCTCTAAGAGAATGGTGCGATTGCACAATGTCGAAATCGCTCCCATGTTGTGGCTTACTAGGAGAATCGTGCGTCCGGCATTTCGGCTCAGTTGCGAGACCTTGTCCATGCACTTCTTCTGAAAGCCGACATCGCCCACCGCGAGCACTTCGTCGACAAGTAAGATTTCCGGCTCCAAATGAGCGGCCACTGCAAACGCGAGTCTGAGATACATTCCGCTCGAGTAATGCTTCACGGCCGTATCAACAAAGTCCTCGACTTCGGCGAATTGAACGATGTCGTCAAACTTCTTGACGATTTCGTGTCTTTTCATGCCAAGAATCGCACCGTTCAGGTACACGTTCTCTCGGCCGCTGAGTTCGGGGTGAAATCCTGTTCCCACTTCTAGCAGTGACGCTACTCTTCCATGAATGCTGGCGTGGCCGGCGGTGGGTTCGGTGATACCTGTCAACAGTTTCAGCAGCGTGCTCTTGCCAGCGCCATTCCGTCCGATGACGCCAACAACATCGCCGGCTTCGACTTCAAAGGAGACGTCTTTCAAAGCCCAGAAGCGATTTTGACCATCGGTTCCGCGAGCTTTTCTGATGAGATCGTTAGTGAATCGAAATGGCGCGGTAAACGAATTCACGATCGACTCGCGAATTGTTTGGTACGGAGCTTGTCCGCCGATTCGATACTGCTTGCACAGAGAATCACATTGAATTGCAATGCTCATAGGACCTAGACAACGTCTGCAAAGTGACGCTCCATGCGTCGGAAGTAAATGACTCCGGAAACCAACATCGTTATCGCTACAAGACTTGAGGGAAGAATCATCATGCCGGGCGCGGTCTCCGTTCCCAACAATGCCCAACGAAATCCTTCGATCACGCCAACCATGGGATTAAGTGCATAAAATGGACGCCAGAATTTTGGCAACAGATTGCTCGGGTAGACGATCGGTGTTGCAAACATCCATAGCTGAACAAGGAACGGAACGATGTAGCGAACATCTCGATAGAGGACATTCAGCGCCGCCATCCAAAGTCCTACTCCAAGTGCGGCTGTCAAAGCCAGGAGCAGAAGCAGCGGTAACCAAAGCACATGCACGGTTGGCGCAAGTCCGTAGTAAGCCATCATTCCCAACAGCACACTGAATGCCAGTCCGAAGTCAACAGCGCCAGAAAGCACGCTCGATATTGGGATCGAGATCCTCGGGAAGTAGACTTTCTTTACAAGATTGGCGCTAGCGACCATGCTCTGCGATGAGAATGCCAAACCGTTTGCAAAGAACGTCCAAGGGACTAACGCGGCATAGGCAAAGATGGGATAGGGAAGGTTGTCCGAGGGCATCTTGCCAAGTTTGCCGAAGAACAAACTAAAGACCACCATGGTCAGGAAGGGTTGGATGATGGCCCATGATGCACCGAGGATCGTCTGCTTGTAGCGAACCTTGATATCGCGCCAGATCAAGAAGAGCACGAGCTCGCGATACTCCCAGAGTTCGCGCAGCTTAAGTGTGCTCCAGCCTTTTGACGGACGTATGTGGCGGACAAACGTGCTCATCTCGAATAGTTGCTAAGAGTTAGGCCCAATGAAGAAGATACGTATTTCGCCTCCATTCTCTCAGCAATTCAAGCGTCTACAACGGGAATCGACCCTCCACGTCAGGAAAACAATTCCGATTGTCCGGGTCGATCGGATTCTACCGTTTAGCCGGGATGTGTTCCCTCGATGACGGACTTCCATCGCATGGGAACTCCGCGGTATGCCATTTTATAAGTTGACTCAAGGGGCACGGGGATGTAGTGATCCCGTGTCAAGAATAAGGGCATGTCAATTAAGCTTGAGCCAATCGCGTAAGGCTCGACATACGCCTTCTGCTGGCTGGCCAAGTACAATACCAAAGTTAGCGGCCTGCCTGCAGGTGGCTCATAGTTCTCCCCAAAGAAGTTGAACCAAACGGCACCATGCATTCCTTTTGGATCAAACGTCCCCGGCGCAAACAGATCGATGACCATGACGTGAACGCCGTCTTCAATGGCGGACGCGACTTTGTGAACGAATTCATCGACGGAGCGCTGCGAATGTTTGTTTTCAGGCGACACGATCTCTATTAGTGCAACGACGCGATCACCCGTCACGTGTCGGATGGCAATTTGGCGCTGCTTGCCAAGATAGTGGTTCGCGTTTTGGGTAGCTTCTTGTGTAAGCGAAACTTTCGGTGGCGCTTCAGCGATGGCAACAGGTTCACTACCACCGCCTTCAGGAATGTATTCGACGCCGGTGGAGTCCGTAGTTTTGAGCGTTAGCACACCAGGGACATAATCGCCGGCTCGTTGTTCGCCAAGCGCGTAGAAGTCCTTTGGCGGTAAACCATCATTCAACGCATTCCGAAGTTGGGTGATGCATGCAGTGTGAAAATCATGGTAGACACCGGATTCGACACGTCCCCAATCATGCATTGGCATTCGATTGCTCCCAACTGTTTCAAGCACACTCATTGTACCGATTTTCAATGGGACATCGAAGCCGTATTCTCGCCTCAAGGACAACGATTACTCGTGTCGCAAGGCTTCAATCGGATCCAGCGAAGCGGCGCGAACGGCTGGGTATAATCCAAAGACAATGCCGATCGCGACGGAGATGCCAAAGGCGAGCGCGATGAACCAGGGCAATACAACGGGGCTCGCGTTCATTACGACTTCGGGTAAGCCAGACATTACCTCTGGATACCAGTCCGTCATCAAACTGCGGCCGCGTACCAACGCGTATGGACAACTCAAGCCGCCGATAATTCCAAGCACTCCGCCGACGGTCGTCAGCACGGTCACCTCGATCAGAAACTGTCGAGTGATGTCGATTCGTTTTGCTCCGATGGCCCGACGGATTCCGATTTCCCGAGTTCGCTCGGTGACGGTTGCCAACATGATGTTCATGATGCCAATGCCACCAACAAGTAATGAGATCAATGCGATCAATCCCATAAACACCATAAACAAGATACGCGTTGACCTGGCTTGCTCGAGCAATTCTAGTGGCGTCACGACGACGAAGTCTTCACTCTTGTGAAGACGCTTCATGGTGGCTTCGATAGCTCGCGCCGTCATGACGACTTCCTCGGCTGAATCCACTTGAAATGTGATTTGGCTGATTTGAACTTCTTGACCGCTACGTTGACCTGCCTTGATTGTCAAAGTTCGATCGCCAATTCGGCGCCAGAAAGTTGTGATTGGGATGTAGACATCATCGCCGAAATCTTGGGATGAAAGGGAACCGGCAATCCCTGCCATCGGAACACGCGATTTCATCACGCCGACAATCAGGTAAGACATGTCGCGAATTCGCAGCGATTGACCAACTGGATTATTTATCGGAAAGAACCGTCTTGCGATTCCGGCACCTAAGACGCAGGCGTTCTCGTCATTGTCCAAATCGATCTTAGTCAGAAAGTGGCCACGATCGATATTGAGATGCATGACTTCCGCGTACTCGGGCGTACATCCCACAAGCCGTGCGTTTTGGGAGTGACTGCGATAGTGAGTTTCTCGATAAGCTTCGCGGATGCGGACGGCTTCTCGAATGGTCGGGATGGTTTTGGTGAGAGTCTCGTAGTCGGACCGAGTGATCCCGTATGAAATCCAGAATTCGTCGTCCTCGATCGAGCCGTCTTCGGGAACGACGGATTTCAAAATGATGTTGGTGACGCCCAGGTCCTTGATCTGCTCCTGAGCGGCTCGGCTGATTCCTTCGCTGATGGCAAGCAGCCAAATCACGCTGACAACGCCAATGAAGATACCAAGCACGGTGAGCAGCGATCGCATCGGATGCAACAGCAGGCTCTTGGCCCCTAGACGGAAAGAACGAACGATCATCAGTCTAGCGCTCGGCGATTTCAGATTCGTACGGCTGCGACGTTTCTTGCCCGTTGCTTTGACGCCGTTGGACGTCGTCCCAAATCAAGTCGACCGTTGCCGCGATTTCTTCGCCTTCTGTGACGCCTTCTTTCACAATGACGAAGCTTCCGTTGTTAGAGCCGATTTCGACTTTCCGTGTCATCCATTCGCCCGTAGAGTTGCGTACTAAACAGTAATGGCTGCCTGATTGTTCAATCACCGATTGAATCGGAATGGTCAGCACGTCCTTTTGTTCTTCAACGAATATCTTGATCTTGGCTCTTTGGCCTGGCGTCAATCCAGCAGGTGGTTCAAGGATCAGGATCTCACAACCATATTCGATTGGGCCACCATGCCACTGTCTTGGGTAAGGGAAGGGATTGACCTTTGAGACAATGCCGCGAACCGGTGCCTCTGGGCTCACGTCTAATTCGATACTGACGGGGTTCTTGACTTTGACCAGGTTAATCTTCGAATCGTTGACTCGAGCTTTTACTTGCATCGCCGAGGGGTCAGGCAAACGGATGACAACTTGGCCTTCTCGGATGATGGAGCCTTCTTCAATGATGATCTTTTGAGATCGGTTTAGATTGTTGGCGTAGACGACTTGGCCAGCCGAGGGCGCGTAGACTTTGCACTTCTTCAATTGCTCGGCGACCTCATCGCGGCGCTGTACACTCAATTCCAAAGTGTACTTCGCCGCTTTAACAGTTGCCCTCTGGCTTTTGATTTCAGCTTCGTACTCACTGAGTTTCTTTTTTAGCGTGAAGTCTTCTAAGACCTTGAGCTTTGTTTGAGCGGCCTTGGTGGCTCGCTCGGCCATGTCACGTGCGAGCGTATCGGCTTCGAGCTGCGTTTGGGTTACGAAGCCTTTGCGGAACATCTTCTCCGAATGTTTGAGCACGTCTTCGGCACTCTTGAATTGCGATTGAGCTTGAAACAATTCGCCTTCGATCGTTTCTTTCTCGACCAAGAATAAACCGTCTTTGTATTCTTCCAGTGTTTGTTCGGCCTTGGTGAATTCGGCCTCGGCCTGGATTAAGGCTTTCTCGTCCGTGGCAACAACGATCTCGAGCTGCGTTAACAATTGCTTGATGACCGAATCGTCAAATTGGAGCAACAAGTCGTCTTTCTTGACGCGCGTGCCTTCTTCGACGATGGAAAGAATCGCGGTACCAGCCCGGCCCTCGGATTTGACCTCGCAGCGAATCTCGACATTGCTAGCGCTTTCGATGTCGCCGGATTCGCTAACGAAGGATTCGAAGTCTTCGCGAACGACTCTGTGGATGGTCAAGGCAACGCCTTCGCCTTCCGCGTCGGCGCTGCTGTATGATTCTGAAAGGGTGTAGATTCCATACCCAAGGACCGCACAGCCCAAGAAGGTGAGCAGCAACCGGAACAGACGCCGGAATTTTCCGCCGTGCGGAACGGCGGGGCCATCGAATTCATCGATTTCGGGGATTTCGGGTTCGGTTGACATAATGTTCTCCTTTGCCGCAGTAGGCGGTGGAGCAGAAATCGGTGGGGTGTGTAGGTGGGCTACTCAGGACAAGCGGAAGGCAGGATGTCTCAATGATAGGTGATGGGACGATGCTTGTGCCAGTGAATCCTTCGCAATCACGAAACAAAGCCTCACTCTTCGTTTTTTCGAACAATGTGAGCCCGCTGGATGAGGCGAGGTTTTACCGTGTCTCACACAATACGGTAGAGCGATCGAGCAAAACGGCTGAAGGCAGTTTTACGCCTTTTGCGGGTTGTTCGCTCTGAAAAAAGAGGCCCGGCTTTTTGGAAAAGCCGGGCTTCTGCTCGTGGCTTCAAAACAGTCTTCTCGCGGTCACCGTGGGGCCGGAATTAAGACGTTTAAGCAATCGTCCGATTTGGCGATGTGCGTGTAGACCGCCAGCGTGAATACGGCGATGCCGATCATCTCCAACGATTCTTCTAGCGTAATAATGACGGAATAGGCAAACGTTTCTTCGCCGAATTGGTCGGCTTGGACGCCGCTGAGCATCTCGATGCCAATCGCTCCGAAGACGAACATCGCACCCGAAATGATGACTTGATTTCGAGTTAGCTTCGGCAAGTGCAAAACAAACCGCAGGAACGCGAGTCCCAAAATCCCGACAACTACGATTCCCGGCAGTACCCAAGCGTAGTAAAGCAAACTGCCGACTCCCAATGAATCACGCAGTAGTTCGATGGGGTACTCGTGGAAGCCGACAATTTCATCGACGGAGAGGATTGTGAAGATGACTGCCAAGGCTCCCCAGTGAAAGCTAAAGTCGCTACCTCGGCGTTTTTCAATCGCAGCGGGGAACGCCAGCAGCACTGCTGACACCATAAGGGCGGCAGACGAATAGAATGTTGTGATATTCATCTCGTAATCCAAGTAGAAAACGGGATGAAGCCGTACATCGTTGTTGCGCTAAGGCGTATTTTGCTATCTGACCAATGACACTGGCGACTAGCAAGGCAGCAATGATCATCATTTGCACCTTGAAGGCGACTCTTGGCTTTGGGGCTCGCAACACAAGCATGTGTACGGGAAACGTGGGTTCCGCGTACAAGATATCTTGCTTCAAGTGCTGCCCCTCTTGAGTCTGTCGGAGCATTTCAGCGACTTCGTCGACCTGAGTCGGCCTTGAGGGGCAAAGATGCTAAGCGACGGTGCTATACAGGCGTCATCAGCGGGAGGTCTTCAACGCAGACGATTTTCAATCGGCGAAAGGCAAACTAGGGTTACGACACTGTCCCGTTGCGCAATGATCTTCATTGCGGATTCTCAATCGGGACAATCGGGATGCTTAAGTTGCACATTGCATTTAACCCGCCATCGGAGACGAGTGGGGTAAATAGGTAGAATACGGGCGCCGTGTATTCTTTTCCCTTGGCTAAAGGTGGCGTCGGGCTGCCCTTGAACTTTAACGGTTATAGTGAAAATAACGCGCCTTTTTGTCCTAAACACTGGTAAATCCCTCAGAGCTGGCTCGTTCCTACAATCTTAATAATTCGGACGAGCCTTTCCGTCGATACAAAAGCTAGTTTTGATACACGCGATAGGACCCAGGTAATCGCAGCAATCGCAGCAATCGCAGCAATCGGAACAGTCGAGCCTGGCCGAAGAAACGGGCGGCTCGCATCTTGAAGCCATCAAGTTCGATGGCATACAGCGATTGGAGGATGCTGAAATGTTGATGGAAATTTTAGGTTTCAGTCGGACTACGGACTTGAAAGCGTTTCTGGCCGTAAGCGCCGTGGTTGTTGCTTTTGCCAGTCCGTTGTTTGCTCAGGAAGAAAGTGAGCAACAGACTTCAGTCGAAGTGGCGGGCTTTGAAGAAGGCGAATCGCTGGAAGAGCGTGTTGAACGACTTGAAGCGGCGCTTCGGCAATCTGATGAGGGTTTTATTTCTCAGGTCATTCAGGCTGCTTACCAAGACGATTCCGGCAAATTAAAGAAGCCCACATTCTTGTTGGGTGGTCGAATTCACCTGGACCAGTTGTACTTTGCAGATCACAGCGATGGGATTTCCGCGTTTGAAGATCCTGCTAACGGTGAGGATCCCGAGGATCGCATCTTCTTCCGCCGAATCCGGCTGGAATTTCAGGGTGACGTGCCCGGCGATATGCACTATCGATTCCAGGTGGACTTTAACAATCCGCAAACACCCGAATACAAAGACATGTACATCGGCTTCAATCAGTTGCCGATCTTCAATACCGTTCGAATTGGTAATCAAAAGCGTCCTTTGGGTCTCGACCACCTCAACAGTAGCCGCTTCAACGTCTTTATGGAACGACCACTGTTAGTGGAAACGTTCAACCCGGATGCTCGCCGTATTGGAATCGCGTCGTACAATTCGCTGGCTGAAGACGACGCTCTGAACTTGACCTACGGTGCGTTTTCTCTCGAGAACACGCGTAGCGACGGTCGCCTCATCGGAGATTCGATGCAATGGAGTCTCAACGGCCGTTTGCACAGTAGCCCCATGCACAGCGACGACGGAACACAATACTTGCACTTGGCCGTAGCAGGCATGTTTGCCAAGCCAGATGGCGATGTTGGACCGAATGAAACGAATCGTAACGAAGGCCGCTTTGCGACTCGAAACGAACTCCGTTCCAGCACCAGTTGGTTAGACACAGGCCGAATCGCCGGGGCCGATTGGTATCAAGTGCTCGGGTTAGAAATGCTCTACAACGAGGGGCCGCTTCAAATCGTTGGCGAATACGCCTTCACCTGGACGCAACGTGACAATGACACTCCTGGTACTGGCTCCGATTTGTTCTTCAACGGTGCCTACGCCTACATCGCCTACATGCTGACCGGCGAGCACATCCCGTACAACCGAAAGAGTGGTACGATTGGCCGCGTCAAACCGTTTAGAAACTTCGGCCCCTTCACTCCTGGAAGCAGCGAAGACTACGAAACCGGCTGGGGTGCGTGGCAATTGGCCCTGCGTTACTCGTACTTGGACCTTACCGACGAAGACATTCGCGGCGGCGTTGGCAACAACTTGACGGCTGGTGTCGTTTGGTACTTCAACCCATACTCATCACTGCAATTCAACGCCGTCTATGGCGACATTCGAGATCACGAAGCAACACGCGGCTTTACGGACGGCCACTTCACTGGCTTGACGACCAGATTGCGAGTCGACTTCTGACGAATCCTTCTTGGTGTTGGCAATCCGATCATCTGTATGCTTTGTCCGTTATAGCCTTGTTGTCGAACTCCGACGACAAGGCTTTCTTTTTTGCTTCCGATCGACGACATTGGAATTGTGAAATGTCCCTCCAAGTAGCCATCACTTTCCAAGTGATGAGCCTTCTGTGTTGGTCCAATCTAATGTTGACTCGGTATTTCAAGGCGGTCATTGCAGGCTCATCACTCGGAGGGTGATGGCTACTTTGGAAGCTCCGAGCGAAAGAGAATTCATGCACCGAACAATTGCCGAGTTAGTTACATTGATGCTCGTTTCCGTTTCGATTGCTGAGGAAAAGGGTGCCGTTCTTCTCGACGATGACTTCAATCGTAGCGAGAAAGATCCCACAAAAGAACAAGTCGGCAACGGTTGGGGCACGAACAGTGCACGGCGAGCCAAGGGCGTCAAGCAAGTCGACTTAGTCGATGGTGCCATGCACATCACCAAGGCCAAGGTTGCCGATCACGGTGTCTCGGTTACGCACGAAGCAGCTTTTCGAGATGCCGTCATCCAGTTGCGTTTCAAGCTCGGCAGCAAGGACGATTTGGGAATCAACATTGCCGACATGAAAGAGAAATCCGTGCACGCCGGTCATATCTGTGTCGCTCGGATTCGCCCAAAACGCGTTGAGTTGACCGATCTCAAAACGGGCCGCATGAACTTGAAGCTGCGACAACGACGACTCGAAGGCAAGCTGACAGAAGAAGACAAAGAACGCTTCGCGGCGACCTCAAAGCGATTCCCAACGGATATCGCGGTCGATAAGTGGCATCAGTTGCAAGTTCGAATCGAGAGCGAAGTTATGAGGGTCTCGATCGATGGAAAGCTGGTTGGCAAGTTTGCGTCCGAGGGAATTGCTCACGGAACCAAGAGCCGCTTGCGGCTTTCGGTGAACCGTCAAGCCTGGGTCGATGACGTGAAGATCGTCCGCCTGAAATAAGTAGTGTTTAGAACGCTATGCCTGCTTGACTTGCGAAAACTGGTAGTGGAATTCGCCAGAATTCCGTCATGTCCGAGAATTCTGGCGAATTCCACTACGGACAATCCCCCATTTTCTGCTTGGCCGGGAATGACATTCAGCGTTGCTTCGGAAGTTCGTAGACCTTAAAGGTCCGGTTTCGGTAGATGATCTTGGCGTCAAATGGGCCAAGACGACGGGCTAAAACGTGGGTGACTTTGGATTCCGCTTGCAGCTTCACGATCCCGTCGGTGGTGAAGCGTCCTTCAGCGTAGTTCTCAGTCGCCCATTGACCGATGTATTGCAAACGTCGATTCCATTCGACGATCGCGGTGGCGTCTTGTGGACAGTCTTTTTGACAAGCGTACTCGGCACGGCCCGCATACCACTTGAATGCCCAGCTCTCTTTCGGCGGGGTCAGAAACAGGCTGTCTTCGGGTGTGTTGGCTTCAATCCATTGGCAAACGTCGACCCAATCCGCTCTTCGCTCTGCGGTCATCTTGCTGGGATGCAGCCGCTGTGACACGGAAACCAGGCTACCGCAAAACGAGATGGCCAACACCAGCCAGACGGTTATGACCTGCTTTGTCTGAAGAGCGCCTGAGGCGTTGAGTTTCTCGACATATCGAATTGCTGAAACCGATAAGGCCAACGGCAGCAACAAATCAAACAAACGAAACGGATAGAATTTCAACGCCGTCATCTGCATTGAATATTGATAAAGTTGCGTCGGCTTAGGAAAGGCTCCCATCGCGAAGCCACCGAGGCCAATGATCATGCTGCCCCAGACGACGTACGACCACGCTCGATGTTTTGCGTCCGTTTCGTGGCGCGAAAATGCCAACCATAAGAGCAAGATTCCTGCGTAAAGCGCGTAAGCCGACCACGGAAACTGTTTCGGGTCGAGGTGATGGCCAAGCCGGTAATAGACTTGCAAAAACGTGGCCTGCCAACTGGCTTTTGCACTGGACTGACCAAACAGTCCTATTGCCGGCACCAGCCCTGGCAAAGCACACAGAACCATTAAGCCAATGGAAATTGAGACTTCCTTCGCTTTCAAGAATTGTCGCCAATGCACTTTGCGGAAGAGGCAAGCTAGCCCAAAACCCAGCACGACGGCGACCGTGGCCCAGACCCCAACAACTGCATGAAAGCTAATCCCAGCGCCCATCAACGCTGCTGCGGGCTTCATGCGTTGTTCGCCAAGATAGGCAAACGACCAGAAAACGAAGGCGTACGCGAAGACCTTAGATTCAACGCCGCCCACGAGCCACTCGCCAGAAAAGTTGCCGGCAGCGGCAAGCGTGAGGAAGAGCCAAGCGACAGCGACTGACGACCAGCGGTCTTTAACCAGTTGGCCGATGAACTTTGACCAACTGAGCGCAATCAGCAGAACCGCCAAGCCGCGGCCTATCCATGCGGTCTGCTGCAGTGAAAGCCACTTGGTCAACAGGCCGACTGTGGCATAGAAGACAAAGTGCGGATTGGATGACTCAAGGAATAAGTCGCCATCAGCCCACTGTGCGTGCCAGAGGAATTTCGCTTTCGAAAGATAGTGCGGCTCGTTCACTCCAGGCATGGGTGCGTAGAAGAACGAGTACAACCAGAAGCTGATGAACAGTGCTAACAGAACGCCGAGTTTGCCGTGTTGACGCGCAGGCGTTAGCTCTTGGGGCTGGACACTTTCGGAGCTCATCGCGCCGAATCCCCGAATGATGGTTCAGAACAACCATTTGGTGGGTGCGCAAGATCAAGGATCGCGTTCGTGTCGTTCACGCCAGTTGCACCTTGGCTTTCGGCCTAAGAATTCCAAGGTTCCTACGGAGACCGCAGGCTCTACTTCTTGGATTTCTTTTTAGCAGCTTTCTTTTTAGCAGCTTTCTTTTTCGTCGCCTTTTTCTTGGCTGCCTTCTTCTTCGTCGTTTTCTTTTTCGCACCGGACGTTTCACCAAAGACTTGGTCCCAGTTCTTCCAGAATTCTGGAGTCGTGCCAGTGCGAACAATCGGTCCGCTCATGGTTGTTGATCCTTATCACGTCGATTTCGTTAGGTAAGGGTGAGCTAAGCTTTTTGACGTTCACGACCCGTTTTGTCAAGGGGCGGGCGTCTTTGGTAACTCGTCGCGTGAGCGAAGGGCTCGTCACGAGTATCGCATTCAAAGCGTTTTGCTCGTGAGCGCACAAGACCAGTCCCTCGCTCACGCGTCGGGTTACTATAATGATGTCAGCCGCCAAGATTTTCTCCTAGGTAACTTCCCCACATCATCACATTTCGAGTACAACTTGTTTCGATGACGGAGTGGCTAGATTCAATGGCTGGTTCCACCCGTGTTCGGATTCAGTACGCGTTCAGGTCGCTCACGGGCAGGATCAATCTACGGAGTGCAAATGTCTTCATCACCGAATGATCAAGGTGACTCAAAAAAATCGCCGGAATCGCCGCAAGTTCCGGGCGAGGAGCAGCGTCGCTCGCCACCGGTTCCGTGGTTCTTCATATTGATGGTTGTTTTTGCCGTCTTTCTGTTTGTGCGATGGCTGAATGATCCCGCCAATGTCGGCACTCGAGTTCCTTACAGCTTCTTCTTACAGCAGCTGGACGCGAAGAACGTCACCGAAGTCAAGTTTTACGGAGATGCGCTTACTGGCAAGTGGAGCAGCATTCCAGATCCAACAGGCAATCAGAAGTACGAAGACAAGTTCAACACACGTCTTCCCGAACCGGCAACACACGACGCTGATTTGATTGACAGAATGGTGCAAGCGGGGGTCAAGGACATCGATGACGAGCCGATTGACATCAGTCCAATGCTTCAGATGTTCGTCTGGATGATGCCGCTGCTACTGATCGTCGGTCTGGTTTGGATGATGATCCGACGTTCTTCCGATCCGATGGGTGGTGGAATGCTGGGCAATTTTGCTCGCAGTCCGGCTCGCCGTTTTCACCCGTCCGAACAACGAACGACATTCGATGACGTCGCCGCCATGGATCAAGCGAAATCCGAGCTGCAAGAAGTCGTCGAGTTCCTAAAGAACCCACCCAAATTCCAGCGACTCGGCGCGCAAATCCCCAAAGGTGTGCTGCTGATGGGACCTCCAGGAACAGGCAAGACTCTGTTGGCTCGAGCAACTGCCGGCGAGGCGGGTGTCCCGTTCTATTCGATCAACGGGTCCGAGTTCATTCAGATGTTCGTCGGCGTTGGTGCAAGCCGTGTGCGAGATCTCTTCCGAACGGCCAAGGACAACGCACCCTGTATCTTATTCATCGACGAAATCGACGCCGTCGGCCGCATGAGAGGCGCCGGACTTGGCGGTGGCCACGATGAACGTGAACAAACATTGAATCAGATTCTCAGCGAGATGGACGGCTTTCAACAATCGGAAGCAGTCATCGTCATCGCCGCGACGAATCGTCCCGATGTGCTCGACGCGGCACTGTTGCGTCCTGGACGCTTCGATCGACATGTTACCATCGATCGGCCGCCGAAAGAGGGACGCGCAGCGATCTTGAAAGTCCACTGCCGCAAAGTTCCGCTCGGAGATCAGTTGGACATCAATGACTTGGCGGCATCGACGATCGGCTTTTCGGGTGCGGACTTGAGAAACCTTGTCAATGAAGCGGCCTTGAACGCGACTCGCAGCGATAAGGATTGCGTCGAGACCGAAGATTTCGAGGTTGCCAGAGACCGCGTCCTAATGGGACCTCAACGTGAAGAAGTCTTAAACGAAGAGGAAAAGGAAAAGACGGCCTACCATGAAGCTGGCCACGCACTGATCGCTTGGATGCTTCCCAATGTCGATCCCGTTCATAAGGTGACCATCGTTCCCAGAGGTCGCGCGCTGGGAGTGACGCAGCTTTTGCCCGAAGAGGAAAGCTATCACATGGGCGAGGGCAAACTTCACGATCAACTGGTCATGATCATGGGTGGCCGGGCGGCGGAAAAGGCAGTTTTCAGCGAATACTCTGCGGGCGCGGAAGACGACTTGAAACGAGCTACTCAGATTGCCCGCCGAATGGTTGGCTATTGGGGAATGAGCGACGCGATCGGACCTGTTGCCTTCCGCCACGGTGAAGAGCACCCATTCCTCGGCAAAGAGATCCACGAGAATAAAGAGTTCAGCGAAGAAACGGCTCACGTCATCGATAAAGAGGTTCAACGGTTTTTGTCGACGGCATCAGAGCGTGCCTTCAAACTCTTGAACGATCACCGCGACAAGCTGGATCGAATTGTCGAAGCATTGCTCGATAAGGAAACCATCGATAAGAGCGGGCTTGTCGAATTGATTGGTGAGCCTGCTTAGCAGTTTTGATGCTGCATAAATCGTCGAGCGTATGTTGGAAACCCGACGCGTTAGCGAGGGGCACTCAAACGAGCTGAGTAACAATGTGGCTTGTTTACGAGTGTCAGTGAACGTCCCTCGCTCACGCATCGGGTTACCATGATCAGAATCGCATTACCTCAAGACTTCCATCGCCTATGGACTTTTTGGAATTGAGCGGCAAGAGAATCCTGGTTTTCGGTGTCGCTAACCGAAAGAGCGTCGCTTATCACGTTGGTAGACTGCTGACCGAGGCGGGGGCCAATGTGATCTATGTGGTCCGCAGCAACGAGCGCTGCGACTCGGTCCGCAAACTGCTCGATCCCGCGCCGATTTATGTCTGCGACGTCGAGGACCAAGGCCAGATCGACGAACTCCAAAACGAGATTTCGAACGAGTACGATTCGCTACACGGGATCGTGCATTCGATCGCCTTTGCTGATTACTCGGGAGGCTGGTTGCCTTTTCATGAAACGCCGCGGCCCGCGTTTTTACAGGCGGTCGATATCTCGTGCTACTCGCTGATGGCGATCTCGAACGCATTCCGTGACAAGATGGATTCGGAAAATGGCAGCGTCGTCACAATCTCGATTTCGACGACTCGTATGGCTGCCGAGAACTACGGTTATATGGCTCCCGTAAAAGCTGCGTTGGATTCGAGCGTGTGCTTCTTGGCGAAGTCGTTCTCGTCATTTTCGAAGATTCGCTTCAATGCGGTCTGCCCCGGGCTACTCAAAACCTCAGCATCCGCTGGGATCCCAGGTTACGTTGACAGTTACTTGCACGCAGAAAAAGCGACACTCAGAAAACAAGCCGTCGGCACGAACGAAGTTGCCAACGCCGCGGCCTTCCTTCTCAGCCCGCGTTCGTCCGGCATTAACGCCCAGGGAATCGTGATTGACGCGGGGATGGCAATCAACTATTTCGACGATGAATTGTTGCACGAGGGGAATTGATCGTTAGATTAAGAATATAGAGTTTTTGTTGTAGCGGACCTTCTTGGCGTGCTGCAACCATCTGAAGCGGGCGAGGAATTGTGTTTCTAAAATTGCATCACTCTGATGGCTCCGAGCAACTTTTCCGGTTGACTCGAAAGAGCACAATTGTGGGGCGTCACCCAGACTGCGAAGTCAACTTGAACGACCCGGCCGTCAGTCGCCACCACTTTCAAATCTATCAGGTTGGTGAGAATTTCTTTGCGGAAGATTTGAACAGCAATAACGGTACGGTGATCAACGGTCGGACGATCGATAACCCAACACGCCTCTACCATCTCGATTCGATACTCTGCTGCGACTTTCAACTCACGTTTGTGACAGAACCGGATTCCGCATCCGAGTTTGAAGGCACACGTCAGTACAAGAAGAAGAAAAGATCGAAAGAGAAAGAGACCGGGGAAGGAAGCGGCAGCGAGAAAGTCGTTGCGTCACTTTCCACGGACAGTCAAAGTGAATCCAAGCGGCTCGCGCATAATACCGAAGCAAAACTTCGAGCGCTGTCCACAATCTCGTCCGACATGGGCGGTATGCTCGATGGTGACCACTTGGTTTCCCACCTCTTAACTGCAATCTTCAATTTGTACCCGCAAGCGCGAAGCGCTGTCGTTCTTTTGGTGGATCCGCGTACTCGAAAACCCAACATTGCTGGTCAAAGAAATCATAAGGGCGAAGATGAAATCAACACGCCGTTGAGCAGTACAATTGTTAAACGAGTCATGGAAACTGGAGACGGCATTCTCATCGAAAACGTCCTGAAAGACAAGCAGTTCGAAAGCAGTGAGAGTCTGCAAACCTCATTGATTCGATCAATGATCTGCGTTCCTTGGAAAGGCCAAGATGGCCATCCCGCTGGTATCATTCACATCGACACTGATATACCGGGCGAATATTTCACGAAGGATGACTTAGATGTCAGCACAACGGTCGCCGCACAAGCCGGTTTGGCATTCCAGCGGGCGCGACTCTATGAGGAAGTTCACCACGCGTACCAATATGCGAATCGTATTGTGGAAACGGCGCGAAGTCCGCTTGTCGTCGTGAATGCTGGCTTCCAAGTTGTCACGGCTAATCGATCGTTCTACGAACGTTTTGGCTTGAAACTTGCAACAACCGAGGGCAAGGAACTTTGGGAACTTGGCGATGGCCAATGGAATCATCCCAGCTTGCGAAGTCGTCTGGAACAGACCCTCACCACGAACAGAGAACTGATCGACTTGGAGCTTGAAGCCGAGTTTCCGAAAACTGGGCGACACGTTCTGCTGATCAGTGCCCGCCGGATTCGCGAAGACTCCCGAGTCGCTCGATCCACGCCGGAGGCGGAACTCTTGATCTCGATCCAAGACATCACGATGCGGGTCCAGGCCGAAGAAAAGGTGCATGAACTCAACACGGAACTTAGCCATGCGTCTCGCTCAAGCCTGATCGGTACGATGGCGGCTGGTATTGCTCACGAGCTACATCAACCGTTGACCTCAATCGTGAATTTCTCGGGCGGTTGTCAAACTGTGCTCGAGGACGATTCACGTGTGAATGGACTCAACCCGAGTGTGCGAAGCGACCTGCTTTCATCACTGCAGGACATTGAATCCGAAGCCATGCGTTGCGGAAAGGTAATGAAGAGCATCCGCAACTTCATCAAACGGCGCGAGGTTAATCGCCAGTTTCATTCGATCAAGGAGATCATCTCGGACGCCATTAAGCTGGCACGACTGTCGACTGATGGCGGCGATATTCAATTGAATACAGATGTTGACAATGACTTGCCCGATGTCTGGGTTGATAAGATCCAAGTGACTCAAGTCATCCTGAATCTGCTCGTCAACGCTTTCGAAGCAATCAACGAGCAACCCAGTGGTGACGGCAAGGTGACGCTTCGTTGCGCATTAACCGAGGATAACGATGTTGAGGTTACGGTCTATGACACCGGACCTGGCATCAAAGAAGAAATCTTGGAACGTGTCTTCAATCAGTTCATCACCACCAAGGATGACGGTCTCGGAATCGGGTTGGCAATCAGTCGAACGATTGCCGAAGCGCACGGCAAACAACTGAACGTTGATAGCAATTCCGACAACGGGACGGCGTTCTCGTTCACTCTGGGAACTCGTGAGGCTGAAGTCTCAAACGCCACAACGTTTGCGTAACTCATTGAGTTGCTGTTGCCAAAACGGCGGCACTTAGCGCGGTCCCGGAGCATTAATCGTGGTCGCCCCGCGATCTTCACCTGGTGTGACGCCGCGGTACTTGGCGACTTTCAACCGCTTGCCTGTTTCACGATCAAACGAATCGGCTGAGATATTCTTTGGAATGCTATCGCCAGTCTCGTCCATCCATGTTTCGAGTAATGCTTGGAGGCGTTCTTTCACGTTTGCGTACTTGGCGACTTTGGCCAGGTTCTTCAACTGGTGCGGATCACTCTTTGTGTGGAACAGAGAAACGGCCGGCCGAGGGGTCATGAAAACATCAGCTTGTGCGGCTGTCAGCTTTTTGGCATCTCGAAGTGCTTGCAGTTTCTTGTGTGAAGGTGAACGCACCGAGTCCGCAGGCCCTTGTAATGCCATGTACGGACGGAAGTTTCGGATCAAGACAAACTCGCCATCGCGAATACTACGCCCATGCGCTTCGTAATCGTGCCAATTGTGTTCCGAGAATGCGTACTTCCGAATCGTTGCATTCGAGTCGCGAAGAATCGGTAACATGCTGACTCCCTGCATCGACTTGGCGACATCAACTCCAGCAAGTTCCAATACCGTCGGCGCGATATCAATGACACTGACAAGGCTATCGGTGAGCGAGCCGGGCTGCTTGATCATCTTGGGATAATGAGCAACCAAGGCCGTCCGCATTCCCGAATCATGCAATCGCGTCTTGGCTCGCGGGAACGGGCGGCCGTTGTCGGCGAAGACCAGTATTAGTGTGTTCTCAAGATCGCCCTGCTTCTTAAGCGTGTTGACGACTTGCCCAATGTAATAATCGAAGCGGCAAATCTCGTTGTAGTACGAGGCCAAGTCTTGCCGCGTTTCCTCGTCGTCCGACAAGAACGGCGGCACAGCAACTTCCGCCGGATCGTGCATCGGTCCGTACCGCTCAGCATCCCACTCTCGGTCGGCCTCCCAGGCGCGGTGAGCGTCATAGGCGGCGAACCAGAAGAAGAACGGCTTATCTTTCGGGCGTTTCTCAACGTTGGCAACCCAATTGGCGTGGCCACCGTGGTTGGCTTTCGAGTTGCCACGGTCCACAACATCAAACGGCGCCGGCTGCGACTCGCCCATCGGCGACTTGGTAGACGTCATATGATGCTTGCCGGATAGGGCGGTGAAGTAACCTGAACTCTTCAGCATTGCTGCAAACCAGGGAATGTTCCATGCGATTGGTTGATGGAGCTCGGCTGCTTTGCCGTTGTTGTGAGGATAACGTCCCGTCATGATGCTCGATCGACTTGGACTGCAACTGCTGGCTGTCAGATATGCTTGAGTAAACTGCAAGCCGTTTTTTGCCAATGCGTCGATGTTGGGTGTGCGAACTGCCGAGTTGCCGTAGCAGCCATAGTCGTTCCAGCTGACGTCATCAGCAATGAAAAGAATGACGTTTGGACGATCGGCGGCCGCAGAAGTCTCGAGGAAGGCCACTGTCATGAAGATGAAAGTCAAGACGGCAATCGATGTTCGCATGTGGGTAGATCTCAGCTAATGCTTTCAGAATTGGATGAGAAGAAGATAGCGCTCAAGCTCAGGAAGCTGTCGAAACACGAATGGATTTAATTCGGCGAGTGCTCGGAATCGCGGAGCATCGGTTCTAGCTCTTCAACAAAGTCGTTGACGTCTTTGAATTCGCGGTAGACAGATGCGAAGCGAACGAAGGCCACTTGGTCGATCTCTCGAAGCAGCTTGAAGACCATTTCTCCAATGTGACGTGACGGCACTTCACGCTCGAAATTCCCGTAAACGTCGGCCTCGACGGCACCGATGATGGCATCGACGTCGGCTTCACTAACGGGGCGCTTGTAGCATGCCTTTTCCAAGCCCGATCGGATCTTTTCCTGATCGAAAGGAACGCGGCTGCCATCTTTCTTGATGACCTTCAAGCCGGTCTCTTCAATCCGTTCATAGGTCGTGAATCGACGACTGCATTCTAGACAGGCACGGCGACGCCGGATCACAAAATCCTGGCTGAGCCGCGAGTCGATGACTTTCGTTTCACCATTATGGCAAAATGGACACATCATCGTTTCGGACTCCTATTGTGCCCTGAAAGGGATTCCCACACACCGAGTGTTCCACTGCCCGCCATGATTCTGAGTGTAGGATATCGAAGTCCGCAGCAGTTCGCCAGCACGCTCTGTTCAACCAGCCTTTGCCAGTGGCGGCGACGAAGTGATGGAGTGCGGTGGTCGAGTTTTCCAGCGTCGGTGAACCCAAAAATATTGCTCGGGAGCCAACCTCACCGCTCGTTCTAAAGCATTTGTGAACTGCCGAGTGATCGCGTCGACCGGTTCGGGATCGTCGGCGAAATCGCGAGGATCAATGACTTCCTCGCAGCCAAGTTCGTAGTGCACCCAAGGATGCTCGTCGAAATCATCCTCGAGCCGCCGCGAATAGCCAAGGCAGATTGTTGCATCGTACTCGATCGCCAAGCGAGCAATCGTCGGAAACGTCGAAGCTTGGCGTCCGAAAAACGGCACGAAAGTCCCCTTGGTGCCAGCGTCTTGATCACCGAGCAACGCCACGCTGCCGCCGTTCGCAAGAATATCGGCCATCTGCTTGTAGGCACCTTTCTTAGCGATCATCCAGTGCCCAGTGAACTTGCGAAAATCATCAAACCAAGCGTTCAAGTAAGGGTTGTCAAGTGGCCGCGCCACCATGCCCATTGGAAACCCAAACAATCCGAAGACGGTGATCGATACTTCCCAGTTTCCATAATGACCACTGAGAAGAAACGTGGGCCGCTCCGAGCACATCGACTTAACCACCCCAGTGCGATTGCGAAACGTCAGCAACTGATGATAGTTATCGATGCGAGCCCGTCGAGGCATTTGCACGATCTCAGTAATCATCCGAAAGAGATGAAGCCACATGCCGTAAATCGTCCGGTCAGCTTCTTCGTCCGTCATCTCATCACCGAAGGCGATCTGCAAGTTCTCGCGCGCAACTTTGTAGCGAGTAACTTTGCGTGGTAGCACATGAAACACAAAATGTGCCAAGCTTTCCGCCAGCCGCAGATTCTGCTGTGGGGTCAAGATTTGGAGCAAGCAAACGATCGTCCGGAAGACGAAATACTCAAGCAAGTGACGCAGCGGTAACCATGGTGACCGTCGAGAACCCATGCGTGTTCGATCCTTCGAATTGAAAAGTCAGTCCGTTTGAGTGTTGCCGTGACAGCGTTTCCTCGGAGTTCCGTGGTTGGAGGCCAGGTTGCGCTCCCTTTGTTCAACCCTTTGCCGTGAGGAACAATGCTGTCAACAACAGCACGGCACCAACGGGCACGATCAGGATACTCAAACCGGGGTCGCCGTCATAGGCGAAAAAGCCACCAAGGAAGAAGCCACCTGGAATTAAGAAGCCGGCTGCCGTCAAACAGGCCGATGCTCCTCGCGAATCATTGATACGGTTGTCGGCGGTTTTTGCGGAGAGTCGATAATGGTGTGGACGACATAAAACGAGAATGTTAATCCAAACAACTGCAAGAAACGCTGATATTGCAGCGCCGTTGGCAAGAAGAACAGCAGCACAAACAACGCCATAGGCAATAACAACGATGTCGTTTGAATTACGAAATGTCGAAGATGCCGCTTCGGCCACTTGATTCCGATCCAAGTACCCGCCCAACCGTTCGTGGAATTGCAACGTTCATCCATTGCCAAGAAGCCCATGGCGGCAAAGAAGCCAAACCAAAACACTTGATGCGAGACCCGCTCGGAAAAATGAAACGATGTGAATGCGAAAGCACATCCCATCGCCAGGAAGATGGCCGACAATACCGTGATCGAACCTTGTTCGCTAACAAAATTGAACTCGCGGACCTCTCCTGTTGGCACAACCCAGATGGAAGCAACGGCATACAAAGTCACTAAAGTAAACATA
>PBMZ01000134.1 GCA_002722955.1 Planctomycetaceae bacterium
AAATCCGCCGCCATTCGACGAGCTCTCGACCACAACATTTGCCGACTGGACGCTGATGCGAATGTCGTCATCAGAATCGGCGATGACTTGCAGCTCACCATTAATGAAGAGCGAAGACACCGACAATAATGTACGGTCTTCTAATTGTTGTACGGCCCCAATTCGGTTGACCTTATTAGGTCTTCTTCCTGTAGGCGTCTTAAGTCGATTGCGGAACGCAGTAAGCCATGATGTCAGATGCACTGTTCGTCTCCTATCCGAACGCAGACGAGTCTATTTAAGCCGTATGTAACCAGTGTGAGTCAGTCATTCGCGAGAATGCTGCCATTCCCAACTGTCGTTTCTATTGAAGAAAACGTTGCTCTAACTGGATTCTGAACAGACGGCTCAACGGATTTGTCCAATGCAAGTGCGCTGGCGCGCAGGATGCATGAATTCCCTACCATCCTTTATGTCTGCAAAAATGTGCGTAATCGTGCAGCACAAAGCGTTCGCTTGTAGCGATTTGCGCATTCACAACGGTGCTCAGCGTGAGCACCCAAAGGACTGATGCGAACGCTACGAACGGGCATTCCTCACGGCCAGCATGCGCGGAGCGACTCGCAAACGACGCATTGCCCGCACAACCGGTACAGCCGTTAAACTCAATGACGCGGACTGACGTTGCCGTGACGCTCAAGACATCTCCCGGATCAATTCTGGTCTTGCTATGATCTCGGCTGAATATCTGTTCCCAATCGGAGCATCGCGATGACCATGGCAGTTGCCGCACTTGGTCTTATGATTGTCATTCCATGCGCGTTTCGCATGATTGTCCCCGACCTGTTACGAGCAATCGTGATTCGCCTGAACATGCAGCGGCGTTATTTGTTCACGGTCGCGGCACGTGCAACTTTCGGAGCAGTCTGGCTGGCGGCGCCGCCGCAGTGTCGCTATTCAACGGGTGTCTTCGTTTTTGGTGTGCTGATGCTGGCTGCTGCAATCATCGTTCTGGCAATGGGACCAACGCGCTTCTCGAATTTTGTTGAACGTGCCATTGATTTCCCAATGCCAACAACGTTGATGCGCTTGTGGATGGCTTCTGGCGTTGGTATCGGTTGGTTTCTGATCTACGGCAGCGGTGTCGTGTAATACGGATCGCTTAACCCGTAGCCGAAGGCGAGGATTGTCATCTCGCCTTCGGCTACGGGCTAAACAATATGTCGCGAATCTACGGATTGGCCAATGAGATACTCATTGTTCGCACTTTTCTGTCTCGCATCGTTCGTTGGTTGTGGCGAGGGGCAAGCGACGACGCACGGCGATGCAGCCATTGATACTTCGATTGGCGACGCGAAGGTAGTCACGCCGTCAAAGATCTCAGGATGGCAACCCGTCGGTATTGGTGGTGGCGGTGCCTTCTTCCATCCCGCGGCTTCTCCACACGACCCGAAGCTGTTGTTTGTCTCGTCAGACATGGGCGGCTTTTATCGTTCCGACAATGGCGGTCAGAGTTGGCAGATGTTGCCTTGGACGTCGATACCGCACAGCCGGACCCCCATCTTTCACCCCCAGGACCAAAAGACTATCTACGCTTGCGCCTACTATGGCAACAAGTTGCGCGTTTCGCGCGACGCCGGATTGACATGGCAAATCGTTCTTGAAGACTCCGCTCCATGGAAAGACGACGTGCTGCTAACGCTATCCATTCACCCTTCGGCGCCAATTTCCATGTTGCTGGCTGGCGAGAAGGGTTTGTACATGTCAGTCGATGCCGGTCAAAGCTGGGGTCTCCTCAAGGGGTCTCCGCCAAATGTGTTCTCTCTCCACTTTGATCAAACGAGCAGTCTGACCAGTCAGCAGTGGTTTGCCGCGAGTGAAGCTGGTGTTTTTCGCGGTAGCGACGGCGGACTGACTTGGCGAGAGTCATCGAAGGGACTGCCTTGGCGCGACCTGAGAGCGTTCTGGGCGAGTTCCTCGAAACAGTCCAATCAGATCGCCCTGTATTGCACGATTCCCAGCAAGAAAGTCGACGGCAAGTTTACTGGCGGCGTCTACAAGTCGACCGACAAAGGCAACTCGTGGCAATCAGCAATGGGCGAAGGGATTCATACTGAGTTGGGACTTCATAAGTATGGGGAATCGGACATTGACCAGTTTTATTTCTTGGGCGGTTCGGACAAGGACCCGAACACGGTTTACGTGACCAATCGAGGTACCGGCTATGATCCGCCGCATCATTACACCGTGTTCCGCACTCAAGACGGCGGCCAAACATGGAAGGATTGCTTCTTCTACGACCCACGCTTCCCCGAAAACAACACCGATGTTGGTTGGTTGTTCTACGACAAGTCGCGAGGCTTCGGTGATTATGCGCTGGGGTTTACGGTGAACTCCGGCCACCCCGACCAAGTCATTTACACGAATTTTGGCGAGGCCTTCGTGACCAACGACGCCGGCAAGAAATGGACGCAGCAGTACTCGCAAAGGCTGACAACAGATGAGCGGCCGGGAAAGAATCAACGCTGGAACACCATCGGGCTGGAGGATACGTCTTGTTGGCGGTATGTGGTCGACCCCACTGATGCCAAGCGGCACTACATCTGTTACACCGACATTGGCTTTGCTCGCAGTACCGATGCCGGCACCAGTTGGATTCACGCAGATGATGGCATCAAGTGGCGAAACACGGTTTACGACATCGCCTTCGACAAGCGCCGCCCTGGTCGAATCTGGGCCGCTTGCTCGAACCAGCACGACATTCCCACTTGGAGATACATCCAAGGGCCAACGACTGGCGGAGGCGTCTGCGTTTCCGATGACTTTGGCGAGTACTGGGAAGTTCAAAGCGATGGCTTGCCAGAAGCACCAGTCACCTCGATCGTTGTTGATTCTGACAGCGACGAGAAAGACCGTACGCTGTACGCGGGCGTTTACGGTCACGGAGTTTACCGTTCGGACAACGACGGCAAGTCATGGCAAGCCAAAGCCAGCGGCATCGAACCGACCGCCAATCGTCAAGTCGTCGCCATTCAACGTCACGCGGACGGTGGTTTGTTTTGCTCGGTGGCCGGACGGCGGGAAGGGCGGGGCGTCGCGACTCCGCTTAGTGGCGGCATCTATCGGTCTCGCGATCGCGGTGCGTCCTGGAAGCGAATCTCAAGCAAAGACATCTTTCGCCCTGTCGATTTCTTCGTCGACCCCAAAGACAGCAACGTGATCT
This sequence comes from Planctomycetaceae bacterium, assembly GCA_002722955.1. Classification (GTDB taxonomy): domain Bacteria; phylum Planctomycetota; class Planctomycetia; order Planctomycetales; family Planctomycetaceae. The sequence continues at coordinate 3,203 of PBMZ01000134.1, forward strand.
ATGTCGCCGCCATGGATGGAATGGGACATTCAGGCGGCGTCTATCGCACGGCCAATGGCGGCAAGTATTGGCATCACAGCGTGCCGGATTTTGATCGCAGCGTCAGCGATTACATCGAATGTTACGCTGTCAGCATGACACCCGGCGACGATCGTGAGCTATTTCTGACGACGTTGACTCACGGCATCTTTCGCAGCAAGGACCTGGGGCGTACCTGGGAAGCGTGGAGTGAAAACGCGCCATCGTTCAAGAGTTGCCTTCGGATGACTTGGGACGAGAAGCGCGTTTGGGTTTCGACGTTGGGTGGCGGTGTTTGGAAGTTTGAATGATCAATAGAAGGGTTGAGATGCCCGGCTTCTGCGAGAAGCCGGGCATCTTTGCTTCACCAGCGCTCAACGGGGCCGTTGGGTACTTTGATCAAAGCCGTCGCGGTTGTTGACTCTCGCTCGCCATGACGGCGGCGGATTTGTTTGATGATCTGGTCGAATTCGTCGTAGCTCGTCAATCGACGCAGACGGTCTTCAAGGTCTTCTGGAATACCCAGTTTCGCGCCGTACCAGGCCGCGAACTTTCGGAACAAGATGCAACTGTACTCGTCGTGTTGTTCGGTCATTCGGTAGAAATGCCGCACAAGAAAATCAACTTGTTCGTCGGGCGAGGGATCCGTCGTTGTCTCACCATTGATCACGTTTTGAATCCGACGAAAGATCCAAGGATCCAACATCGCACCGCGGCCGATGGCCACTGCGGCGCATCCGGTCTCACGGCGCATGTTGAGAGCGTCTTGAGCCGTCCGCACGTCGCCATTGCCAATCACGGGAATGTGATCGACGGCCTCGACGGTGGCTTTGATGGCGCTTCGATTCACATCGCCCGTGAATCCTTGCGAACGCGTACGTCCATGAATGGTGATCGCAGCGACTCCGATCTTTTCGAACTCGCGAGCGAGAAGGGGGGAGGTGATGGATTCTCGATCCCAGCCCAACCGCATTTTGACCGTGACGGGAACGTCGACGGCTTTGACGACTTGTTCGACTAAGCGTGCGGCGTTTTCCGCGTCGCACATCAATCGGGCACCGCCGCCTTGACCGTTGACCTTGGCCATCGGGCAACCCATGTTGATGTCGATGCCACCGTAGCCGTGGTCCTGAAGCCATCGCGCGGCGGCGACAAGCTCGTCGGTTTTGCCGCTGAAGATTTGGACTGACAGCGGATTGTCGTCTTCACAGGTCTGTACCAGCTCCAAGGCTTTGGCGCGGCCGGACAGAAGCGTTGTGGCTTGGACCAAGTCCGTCGTGGCAAGACCAACGCCGCCGAGTTCTCGGATTGCCAATCGGAATGCCAAGTGTGTGTAACCGGCTAGCGGTGCTAGGAAGTAGCGAGTGGCCAACTGCCTGTTGCCAACCATCAACGGTGACTCGTCGAGTTCTGTTGAGTCGCTTGTTTGTGTTGCAGTCACAGCACTCATGACGGACTAAGTAGCCATCACTCTCCGAGTGATGAGCTTCCAGTGGAGGCGATGCTTGCCTCAGTGACGTTTTGTCGCATCTTGGCGAGCTGCGACTCACTCCATTTCAAGACTAACTCGCTGAGGCTCATCATTCGGAGAGTGATGGATACATTATTACAGGTTATAAATCGCGCCGAATTTGCGCTTCAAATGTTCGATCAGTGGCAGAGGCGAAAGTTTCTCGCCGGTGACTTCTTTGACCAATTGGTTGGCGCGGAAACGCTGTCCGTGTTGATGAATGTTCTTGTTCAACCACTGTTTCAACGGCGCGAACTCGCCGCGCGCGAACATCTCGTCCAAGTCGCCCAATTCCGCGGTGGCCGCGTTGTAGAATTGGGCGGCATACATGTTGCCCAAGGCATAAGTTGGAAAATATCCGATCAGGCCGGCGCTCCAATGGATGTCTTGCATGCAGCCTTCTGAGTCATCAGCAGGTGTGATACCAAAGTATCGAGTGAACGTTTCGTTCCAGACTGCCGGCAAGTCGGCCGGTTGCAAGTCGCCAGCCATCAATGGCTGTTCTAGCTCGAACCGCAGCATGATGTGCAAGTTGTACGTGACCTCGTCGGCCTCGACGCGAATGAACGACGGCCTGACATCATTGATGGCCACGTAAAATGTGTCGGCATCAACATTGCCGAGCGCTTCGGGGAAGGCTACCTTCGCGGGCTCGAAGAAGTGGTTCCAGAACGAACGGCTGCGGCCCACGAAGTTCTCCCACATTCGCGACTGGGACTCATGGATCCCGAGCGATGTTGAATTCCCCATCGGTGTCCCGTAGTGACCGCGGTCCAAGCCCTGCTCGTAGATTCCGTGACCGGCTTCGTGCAAAGTTCCAAAAAACGCGCCGTTGAAATGATGATCGTCGTACCGTGTGGTCAAGCGGCAATCGCCGGGACCGAATCCACTGCAAAACGGATGAGCGGCAACATCAAGGCGACCGTTTCGGAAGTCGAAGCCGATTTGCTGAGCCGCGTCGGTGCCGAATTCGCGCTGAGCATCCACAGGGTACGTCCGAGTGATGATCGAGACATCCGGTTCGATTGGCGAATCAGCGATGGCCGCAACCATCTCGACCAGCGCGTCGCGGAGTGGAGCGAAAACGGCGTTGACGTCTTTCGATGTCGCACTAGGTTCGTATTGATCCAAGAGAGCATCGTAGGGAATGCCGTCTTCTGGAAAGCCCAATGCTTGCGCCTCTTCCCGCTTTAGCTCGACAACCTTTTCGAGCCACGGCAAGAACTTGGAAAAATCTTTTTCCTTGCGGGCTTCGATCCATGCCTGTTGAGACATGGTTGTGACCCGCGACATCTCCTCGACTAATTCTTGGGGCAATTTGGTCGACTGATCGTAATTTCGCCGCAGGTCACGGACATTCACGGCGATCGGATCGGTTTCCTCGCCAAGATCGAGTGCTTCCAGTTCTGAGAGCAACTCGCCAATCCGCGGATTGGTGGCTTGCTGATGGGCAAGGCCACTGAGAAGCGCCATTTGATTGCCGCGATGTTCCGCGCCGCCGGGCGGCAGGTAAGTTTGTTCATCCCAGCCCAAAACGCTTGCACATGATGAAAGCAATGCGGTTTGTTTGCTTTTCGAAATCAGTTCTTCGTAGAGTTCTTCCCTGCTGCCCATGAGGACTTCCTCTTTGTCATAGTGTCGCTTTTTTGAAGGTTAGGTTAACTTATAACGCGTTCCACTCCCCTTGTCATGGATTTGAAGCGAGCCCTGACATGATCGCATTCAAAAATCCCGAATTTCAACGCTTTGAACCGGGCGAGTTAGTTCAGCATCGTCGCTACGGCTATCGTGGTGTCGTTGTCGAGGTGGACGACTATTGCCAGGCGTCGGATGAGTGGTACGAGAAGAACAACACTCAGCCAGCGCGCGACCAACCATGGCATCACGTGCTGGTTGATGGCTCGACATCGATCACCTACGCGGCCTCAACAAGTTTGGTGGCGGACGACTCGAAGGAGATGATTCGTCATCCGTTGGTTCCTCACTTCTTCGAGGACTTTGATGGCGAGAAATACGTCCGCAACGACAAACCTTGGCCAACTTCGGTTTAGTTGAATTGGTAATCTTATGGCAAAAGCAAGCGAAGTTCCTGCCGACAAGTTAGCACTCTACGAAAAGCTGGTGGCGACAAATCCGGACGTTGACCGCAAGGGTGCCAGCATGCCCTACACTTCGTTGAACGGCCACATGTTTAGTTTCCTGACGAAAACAGGAATGCTTGCACTACGATTGCCGGATGATGAGCGGGAAGCGTTTCTCAAGAAGCACAAGACCAAGCTGTGCGAACAACACGGCACCGTGATGAAAGAATATGTCGAGGTCCCCGACGCGTTGCTAAAGAAGACGCAGCAGCTCAAGAAGTATTTTCAAATCAGCTGCGACTACGTTGGCTCTTTGAAACCGAAACCAACGACTCGCAAAAAGAAGTCCGCGAAGAAGAAGACTTCGAAGAAGAAAACAGCCAAGAAAAAGACAACTCGCAAGACAACAAAAAAGCGTTAGTGCCTCGCCTTCGGCTGCCGGTTAAACGAAGGCCGAAGCCACGATGTTTGACAGGTTGACCAGTCGCCACGGGGCTTTCGAGCGAATTGCTGTCGTCATCAACAGACAGAAACCTTCACGCTCGGGATCAATCCACATCATCGTGCCTGTGGCACCGGTGTGACCGAACGCCGAGGGACTCAACATGTCGCCCCAACTGCCACGCGTGCCGCGATGATTTAATCGGAAGCCCAAGCCCCACGGTCGTGCTCGCCAGATCGATTCTGGCAACTCTGGCTGATCGCGATGCTGATTCGAGGTGATTGCGGCCACCATTGCAGGCGACAGCAATCGAGTTCCGTTAAGCTCGCCACCGTTGAGCAACATTTGACAGATCATCGCCATATCTTCGGGGGCACTGAACATGCCTCCCCAGGGCACTCCCAGTTCTTGCCAGTAACGCCCGTTCCAACTGAAGTCGGAACCGTCTTGGTATTCGGGTGTCTCGACACGAATCAAGCGCTCTCGAGCAATGCCTCGCGATCCCAGTGCCGAAGACTTCATGCCAAGCGGATCGAAGATCTCTTTCTTTAGATAATCACGGATGCTCATGCCGGATATGCGCTGAATGATTTCCGCAACGGTCAACGTTCCCATGCTCTGATAACTGTAGTCCGTTCCGGGTGCGAACTTCGGTTGAGCAGCGATCGCTCCCTCGATGAATTTCTTCAGCGGCGCGTGTTGCCGACGAAGCTCGACATTGTTGGGTAACATGTCGGGCATTCCCGACGTGTGTGTGAACAAATGGACGACAAGTGTGTCTTCCTTGTGGTTGGCAGCAAAGTCAGGGATGTAGCGTGTTACCGGATCGGACAAATTCAGTAGACCACGTTCGACGAGCTTCAGTGCTCCGAGGTACGTCACCGGTTTGCTGATCGATGCCAGCAAGAATAACCCGTCGCGTCGAATCGGTTCTGCGTTGACTTCGGGACCTTGCTTCCCAAAGAACTGAGGCTCCACAATTCTGCCGCGGCGGCCAACCAATATGGCACCGCCGGGGACAGGAGCCTTGTCACCGGTTGTCCATTTGCGAAGCAAATCGTAAGCGGTCTGAAGTCGTGATTCCTCGACCCCAATTTCTGATGGTTTGGCGTGCGGCAAGGCCATGTGAGTGTCCTCTTTGCTGTTGGTTCTCTACGGAAATGATGGCGACGATCGATATCAGATAAGAATACCCAGATATAACCAGGCATTAAACGTTGCCAGAACGAAGCTACCGGCAATTTGCGAAACGATTTCGGTTGCAGATACCCGAAATTCTGAAATTGGTATTGTCCCAATCCAGAATCCCTCGAAAATGCTCGCTTCAAGTTGACGAAGTCAGCAGATCGTCGCTGGTGCGGACTGACCCAGGAAGGCCGTCGGTGCGAAATGGAGTGAATGCTCCTAAGCTGTTTGATAACAGATACTTGGAAGCTTGTCATTGCTCTGTTCAGAAGTCGTGAGCGAGAAGATACAGCCTGAATGGGCATTGGGATATCGCGAATTAATACGTTTTTCCCGATTATTTTATTTTTTCGTTGACATTTCAGAGAAGCGTGCTGACAATCTGGAAATCCCGCCTCTAAATGTCCTACCTAATTTGAAAACCCCCAGCGAGTGCTTTCCGTTGGAGACATCCCTGGCTCAGCCTTTTGGGATGAATGTACGTCCTGACTAACATTGGGTAGTTCTGTTGAGACAAGGTCTGAAGTTGTATCGCCATTGATTGCCCCTCGCACGGATTCCATGGTGATACCGAAAAAGCTCGTTGATGTTTTGTCCCAGGCAGGATTCAGAGCCTCATCAGCTAAACGTCGGCTTCAGGAGTTACATTACGTCCTTTTTTTATTGGAAGATGAGTGGAGTTCGGAATGACATTCTCGTTCGACCAGACTTTGGAGTTAGAATCTGAGATTGGTTTGCCGGTTGAGATTGCTTACGCAGACGGCGAGCAACCCTATGAGGAAGAAGACTACGCCGCTTTGGGTATCGACCCCTTGGCACCGACCGCTGCCAAACCTGGCTCCGAAGAAAAGGTCTTGATGCTGGCTGCTCGCTATGCAGTTGGCTTGCCCTTGTGGCACAATCAAGATTGCGTCGATCACGGCCCGGCCGCACTGGGCATGATTGGCAACGACACCGAGTTCGAAGCTGAAGAATTCGAAGAAGAGGAAGAAGAACTCGAAGACGACTTGACCTAACAAGTCGGACCAAGGCCGCGCCCGATTTCGTGTCCTTTGACAATGATCCAAACAATAAAGCCCTCAGGAGCAATGCTTCTGAGGGCTTTGTTATTGGACGATGAGAAACGAACTCGCAATCACTCCAGCGGCAAGAGACACACAGGCGTGTCGTAATATGCTGCGCAGCCACCGTCATCGGTTTCTTGTGCTTTGATCAATGCATTGGCGCAGTTGCCATCTTTGAAGTGGCCGCCTTTGGGAAAGACCAGCATGTCGGTGCGTTGCCGGTCATCGAAATTTAGCCGCACGGTGATTTCGCCGTGTTCGGATTGCACGCGAGCCAACTCGCCATCAGCGAAGCCGTGTGCGGCGTTAGGGTGGACTGTGGCTTCCAACGGACCATCTATGGGGTCGGCCCATTGCGATGCCTGAGCTTTTTCGGTCGACATCGCCGAGAGTAACATTGGCCGTTGTTCTGAAACGGCCGGTGGTTCGAAAGCAATCTCATGGATCAAGTTCGCGCGACCGTTCTCGGTGGCGAATTTCTTGTCGGGGAAAAGAACGCTGGGTGCCTGCGGATTCCGCACGGCTCCAAGACGCAACTGTTCGAGCGATGCTCCTTGCTCGGCGACTCGGCTCAACAAACACGTTTTCCAGCGTTCGACGTCCCAACCGAAGTCACCATTGGCTCGCTTGTCTAGTTGCACGCGTTGAGCAAGCTGCTGCATGATTTCATAGTCAGTTAGCACACCCTCAGGCGGAGCAACCACGGGTTGCGATTCGACCAGCCAGTGGTGTCCGTAAGCACCCATCAAGTCATTGTCTTCAAGCATCGTTGTCGTGGGTAAGACGACGTCGGCGCACTGAGCCGTGTCTGTTAAGAACGAATCAACGACGACTGTGAATTCTCGCGATTCCAGTGCTTGCTTGACGGTTTTGCTTTCCGGCAACATGGCAACGGGATTGGCATTGTCGACCCACACCATCCGCATCGGCGGCTCGCTGGCTTCGAGAATCCCTGGACCCAAGAGCGTTTCCGGAATTGTTCTCGGCGCGACCTTCGCGCCTTGTATGAACGACAAGTCGAATGCACCACGACGTTTGAAGTAAAACGACACACCGCCACCGGGGATTCCAAGGTTCCCAGAGATGGCTCCCAACGCGTCCACGGTTCTGATCGCCGCACTGCCGTTGGTTCGACGTTGCATTCCCCAACCTACAAGAATTGCTGAAGGACGGTCAGCGTAAGTCTCGGCCAACTCATCGATCGTTTCGACGGGCACGTCGGCAATACTTGACCATTCCTCGAGAGTTTTCGATTCGACAGTTGCTCCAAATTCGTCGAAGTGATTGCAGTACTCGGGTGCGAGCGGATCAAACAATCCTTTGTCGAACAAAACGCGAGCCATTCCCAATGCCAACGCAGCGTCTCCACCGGGCCGAGGCTGAACGAACTGATCGCACAAGTCAGCCGTGCGATGATGAATCGGATCGATCAGAATCAATCGAGTCCCGTTCTTGCGGATCTCTTTGAGTAGTGGCAATAAGTGAACTTGGCTGACATAAACATTCTTGCCCCAGATGATCACGGACTTGCTGTTTCGAAGGTCGAAGAAGTCACTGCTGTCGAACTCGCCGAAGTCCTTGATTTGAGCCGCTTCGCCAGCGCCGGCGCAGATATCGCCGGATTTTATGGTTACAGGCCCAAAGCACTCGAAGAAATAGTCGGTGATCAGCTTCATGATGCCCAGCGAACCGCCACAACGATAATGCATGATGGCGGCGCCGCCCGATTCGGCTTTGATCGTTGTCATCTTCTCGACGATCAATGTCAGCGCCTCGTCCCACGTCGCGGGTTCGAAAACACCGTCGCGACGAATCAATGGCGTCATCAATCGGCTTGGATCATATTGTCGATCCAAAAAGCGACTTGTGCGGTAGCAGAGAAAGCCTTGCGTGATCGGGTGATCGGGGTCGCCCTGAATGCGAACCACTCGATCATTCTCAACAGTTGCAATGATTCCACACGCGTCCGGACAATCTCGATTACAGGCTGTTCGGATCGTCTGGGTTTCAGAAGCAGTCGACATACTAGGCCCTCAAGTTGAATGCAATCATGCAGCTTCCGGAACGGACACCGCTGCTAAGGGATTGTTCGATTCTAACTTGAGAAAATGCGGGGCGGAATCTCGACGGCTCGTATTTTAGATCGGGCGGATTTGCCCGTCCGTGTGGCGACGAAGACCGGGCCCCGCCTCGTCCGGCGGAACACTAAGAATTTGCAAGCGAATAGGATTCTCGCCAATCAACCCCGATATCGTGACAAACGCGTTGGCGGTCGAATGCTCGGCGTCTCGCGGAGAAGGAAAGGAGCTCCAATAGAATTCGTCGATTCGAGCAAAGCGTTTTCGCAGTTCTTGTAGGTTGAACTCGAAATTCATGAATTGCGTGCGGCCATCAAAGCGGCCGCCATAATACTCCAGCGTCCCCATATACATGCGCACCACCCAGCTATCCTCGGCCAGCTGGCAGTCAAAGCCAACACGGCCAACATCGGTGATGGGTTCAAAGAGTTCAGCGACGTCGTTAATGAAATCCGTAATCCACTCAGGCCGGTTATCCTTCTTTTCGTTTTTTCGTTCGGCGTAGGATTCCAATTGTTTCAACAAATGTTCGATGGGCGAGTTCGATTGGGACAATGGAGAGGCTCCGAGATCGACGGTGGCAGTTGACGAACACCGCAACTGAGTCTCATCCTCAACACGCATACGCACGATCATCGTCAGCCACATCGCTAAACGAACAAGCGGAGCTGGACAAACACAGGATGCAAGGATGTTGGGAGAGAAAGCTAAAGTAGCGGAAGGGATGGGTGACGAGAACTCGTCGGGGATGGGTCTCGAAGCGGCCGTCGGCTGATTCGAGAGAGGAGAGGAGGAAAGGCGATCCAATACGTTGACCGCAGGATCAAATGAGATATCGATCCGTGAGCCTTCACAGTCACACAGAAAGTGATCTGCCGACTGAGTTTAGAACGATCCCGTACTCAGCATGCCAACCATATCGGTGTTTCGGCTGAGTCCGGATGCAGCGGTTAGAGTCCAAAGTCAGCCATTGCCGAGAATCTCGGCCAACGCATCGCACAAATGATCAACATCAGCGCGATCGTTGTAGAGATAACAAGACACGCGCAACAAACGTTGACCGTTCCAATTCGTAACGGGAGCCTCGATTTGATAGTCCTGCAAGCGACCTTGGACGGGATCAAGGTACCCGTGCTTCGGCGCCTCGACCCCATCGTCAGGCAACCGAAAGCTAACCATCGACCGCGACCACTCTGGCGGCACGATCACTTTACAAGCAGTCCGCGCTTCGACTTGCTGACGAACATATGATGCCAATTCCGTCGTCTCATCACGAAAGCGCTTGATGCCATAATCCGTCAAGAACCGTATCGCGTCGCGGACTGCAATCATCGCTGATGGATCACGCGTGCCGATCCAGCGGAACTCGTCTTTCCAATGTGAGGCTCGACCGCTTAGGCTTCCACCCCAACTAATCAAGTTCGGCCGCAGCGTTTGCTGCCATCTTCGTTTGACATACAAGAACCCAGACCCAAACGGCGCGCTGAGCCACTTGTGGCAACTGGCCGCATAGAAGTCGCAATCAATGCGCCGCATATTCAACGGCAACATGGCCACCGCATGTGGTCCATCAATGACAGTCATGATTTTCTGCTGCCGAGCTCGCCGACAGATTTCCTCGACGGGAAAGACAGCCGCTGTTGGCGATGTCACGTGGCTGATAACGATCACCCTCGTTCGATCCGTCGCTCCTTCGAAGAAGCGATCAACAAATTCTTCTGGTGTCGTCAACGGGTCTGCTAGCCGTTGCACCACAAGCTTCGCGCCCGCGTCCTTGCAAACTTTTCTCCACAACCGCAACACCGACCCGTATTCATGATTGGTCGTCAGCACCTCGGCACCAGCCTTCAAGTCCACACTATTGGCCGCAATGTTCATCGCGAACGACGCGTTGTCGACCAGCAATACGTCATCGGCATCACAGCCAATGAATTGACCGAGTTCTTCGCAAGTCGTGTCGAGCTCGCTTTCCGTTCGCCGCACAAGAAATTGCATCGGCTGACTTTCGAGTTCCTCGAACCATCGCGTTCGCGCTTGCTGGACGACTTTAGGCGACGGGCCAAACGAGCCGTGATTCAAATAAACCAGTCCCTCGGGAAGCGTCCAATTACTGCGCATTGAATTCGGAGCGTCGTTCATTCTTCAATCCGTTGTAAGTGGCGTCTGCTTCCAGCTTGCGAGACTTTCGGCTTCCCTAGTTGGAGGCAACATCACGTAACTCACACAAAACCGTACGTAGTGGTGGGCTCCAGCCGCCGTGCTTCTGAAAGATAGTAGCTTACTCACTCGGCGATCACGTTGGCCTCGATGACGCGCATCGTTTTCCACTTCCCACCCATGAACCGAACCAGAAAGCCAATCCCCAAGAAGATGATAAACACGGTGCAAACCGTCCAGCTCAACTCCAGGTCGCCACCGTACCACGTCCAAAACAAATAGGTCGGCAGCACCATAATTAACCAGCTAGAGATCAAACTAAAGATCAACGAGAAACGCGTATCACCAGCACCTCGAATGGCGGAACCAAAAACAATGACCATCGCATCGAAGAACGTGTAGACCGCAATAAACCGGAGCAACACAATCACCTGTTCGCGCAATGGGCCAAGTTTATCGACCGAGAATTTCAGGTATGGGTACAAAATCAAATCCGGTATGGCCACGTAGATCACAGCGAAAACGATCATGTAGGCACCGGTAAGTGTGAAGGCGATCCATGTGGACTTGCTGGCCAAGTCGACTTGCTCTTCCCCAATGCGTTGACCCACCAATGTCGAGACGGCAATGCCGACTCCCAGCATGGGCACAAAGGCAAGCGAATTGATATTGAAGGCCAAGTTTGTTGCCGCCAACTCGTCCGCACCCAATTTCCCAACAAGTAAGATAAAGACTGAAAAAGCAGAAAGATCGACCAGCCAAGACATACCATTAGGGAAACCGAAGCGCAAGTAGCGTCGCATTAGCTTGGCATCAAAGCCACGATTCTTCCAAAGATCGTATTCCTTTAAATGGCCACGAGTCATCAATGCCGCAAACAGAATTGTCGATGTGCAACTGGCTGTGACGGTGGCGATCGCGGCACCACGGATGCCTAACTCAGGAAACGGTCCTTTCCCAAAGATCAAACAATAATCCAAGCCAACGTTGGTCAACGTCGTCAGTACGTTCACCCACATGACGATCGAAGTCTGACCGCGACCACTGAAGAAGCAGCCCAGGTTGGCCGAGAAGACGATTGGCAACGAACCGCAACAGAGCACGCTGAAGTACTCTGCTTCCAGTGGAATGACCTTCGCCTCGTGACCAATCAGCTCGAAGATGTCACGAGACCAGGGAACGAGTCCCACAAGGACAATTCCCCAGAACACGGCCAGATAGTTGCCTTGCCACAAGATCGCTGAGACGCGCTGCTTTCGACCCGCCCCTTCATACTGCGCCACAAACGTGTTCGTGTAATTGGCGACGCCCAAGGCTATGCTGGCAATCGTCAAATGCAACAAACCCGCGGGCATTGCTGCTGCCAACGCGTCTTGCGAGTACCATGTCAAGAACACGCGGTCGCAAACGAACATCAACGAAACCGAACCGGAACTGATGATCAAAGGCATCGCGACGACCAAAAACTCGGCCACGCTGCCCTTCGGCGGATTGCCCCACATTCCCGTTCGTTTCATTGCCTCGTCATCAGATGCCATGTCGAGATCCTAGGGCGATTCCATCAAGCGAACAATGCTGCCAGTGAATCTAAGAGAACAGTCACCGAAAGGGTTCGCAGCGATAGCACGAACGACGTTCTTGATTGGCAACCAATCCTCTGTTAGAAGAAAGACGGCAATCGATCATCAGTCAACTTACAGCAGAGGTATCAACATGAATGCACGCGAAGCAGTCAACCTAGCAATGGACAGCGGCCAAATGATCGGATTGGGCTATCTGGACGACATGACCGATGAGGAACTGATGCATCGCCCTCACCCAGATTGCAACCACATCAAGTGGCAACTGGGACACTTGATCTCGTCAGAACACCATATCATCAACGGCGTCTTACCAGGAACGATGCCAGAACTGCCCGAAGGATTCGGCGAGCGGTATACTCCCGAAACAGCAAAGTCAGATGATGCGTCGGCATTCGACAGCAAAGAAGAATTGCTCAAGCTTTATAATGAACAGCGCGCGGCGGCTGTCGCGAAGCTTGAGAGTCTCACAGACGAAGACTTGAGCCAAGAGGGCCCTGAAGAAATGAAGGCCTACGCACCAACAGTCGGCGCAGCCTTCGACCTCTTAGGAGGCCACTGGCTGATGCACGCAGGTCAATGGGCAGTCATCCGAAGACAACTCGGCCGACCACCCTTGTTTTAGAACCACCAAGGAGAAAGATGCCCGGCTTCTCGAAAGAAGCCGGGCATCTCAACCCACGCAATTCCCTCCTGCTTTTCGCTCGTCTTGACCCAAATTCGCGATCCGAGTTACAAAGTATTCCGTTCACTGCGTCGATAAACCATCATTATCGTCAACAATTTGGGCCGCGCGATTTTCCACGATCGCGAAACCACAATCCCAAACGGTCGATTGACTTGCGGCAATTCCGCGGAAAGCACGGGTATGAAGACGAATACGATCTGTGCAACGTCGAATAACTCAACGATAGGCAACTTCCGTAGCCGATCGCAATTCGTCAAGATTCTCGCAACGATGGTGCTGAGCCTAATGCTGCTGCTCACGAATTCCATTGCTGATGATGCGCCGGCAACAAAAGACGGCGCCTCAACAAAGACACCCAAAAGCGACGCCGGAAAACCCGATCGAAATGCTACCATGAAAACACTCGGTGGTCGACAGTTCTTCGGCGACGTCTTCTTTTTCCACAAGTGGCGAATTCAGCACAACGTATTCACGAACACCTATCGACTTTTGGATGGCGAGGACTTCCAGCACGCCACCGGAACTTACGACGAGTGCCGCGCGGCGATGGAGAAAATCCGTGAGAAGTCCAACTTGCCACCAATGAAAGGCAAGGCCGTCATCTTGCTACACGGCATCATCCGCTCCTCGAAGTCGATGAATAAATTTCGCAAGCCGCTCGAAGACGCAGGCTATACGGTGTTCTCGTTCGACTATCCCAGCACGCGAGTCTCGATCGAGAAATCAGCCGACTACTTGAATCGCGCGATCGAGTCGATGAAAGGCATCGATGAGATTAGTTTCATCGGCCATAGCCTGGGTGGATTGGTCACCAGAGCTTACCTAAAGAAATACGACGACGAACGCGTTTATCGAGTTGTCATGTTGGGCACGCCAAACAAGGGTGCCATGCTGGCCGGAATGTTAAAACGCTCAATGACTTTTCGACTGTTATTGGGCATGGCCGGTCAACAACTGGCGAAGTCCGAAGGAACAATCAAGAACCTACCAGCACCGGATTGTGAGTTCGCTATCATCGCTGGAGTCCGCGGAACTAATGACGGCTTCAATCCCATCTTGCCCGGAGACGACGACGGCGTTGTTTCTCTCGAGAGTGCGTTACTACCCGGCGCGACCGATTCACTCAACGTCCGTTCAATTCACTCATTGCTGCCGCACGACAAAGCTGCCATCTCCGCCGCCGTCCGATTTATCAAAGACGGTAGCTTGCGAGAGAACGGGCAAAAGAGACCGGTTAAGGAAAAGAATGACCAATGACCAAGCTCCAATGACCAATGGAAGACTCGCCAATAACACGGATTCCTTGCGAGTCTTTCATTGGTCATTGGAGCTTGGTCATTAGCACTTCTTGTGTTTCAGGTCCCATCCCGGTGCCGTGACTGGAGCCTCGCTTTGCGGTTCGACGAACTTGCCATACAGCTCGGGACGTCGCGCGCGGATGTAGCGGCGGCCGCTGGAGACATTGATCTTGTCGGCTGTGCACAGCGCGATGGCTAAATCGTCTCCTAGTTGATGGCATTCGGAAATCACCTCGCCGAACGGATCCAGAATCATCGAGTTACCGTTGCGGACTTGGCCGTCGTCCAGACCGATGGGATTCGTGAAGATTGCGTAGATGCCGTTTTCGTAAGCTCGCGCGGGCAACCAACGCATTAGCCAGTCTCGACCCTTCGGTCCCCACAGTTCTTTTCGTAAGGCGACCGGATCGTTGTCACGATTGTACCAGAGTTCTGGGTCGACTAATCCTCGACCGGGCATTACAGAGGGCAAGCATCCGGTAACGTGCGGCATGAAGATGATGTCGGCACCCAACATCGTCGTCATTCGTACGTTCTCGACCAGATTGTTGTCGTAACAAATCAACATGCCGCAGCGACAACCCAACAGGTCGAAGACAACAAACTCGCTGCCCGAGGTTAAATGCGGACTGATGAAGGCGTGTATCTTGCTGAACTTCGCGATCAAACCGTCGCCGTCAACACAGATGTAAGTATTGAAAACCTCGCCGTCGCGCTGTTCGAACAATCCGGCAAGAATCGGCACACCACAATCCTTGGCGATCGATATCAACTCGTTTGTGCTGGGGCCATTGGGGACAACTTCCGCCACCTCCAACAATTGCTCCTTAGTAAACTCCTGCACGAACGTGTAAGCCGAGATCGAGCATTCATGAAAGCTGACAACTTCCGCACCCTCGGCCACCGCCCGCTTTGAGAGTTCGCGAATACGGCTCAAGTTATAGGCTTTGTCATTGTTGCTATGCTCGAATTGCGCCGCCGCGATTCGAATGTCTCTCATGGGAATCCGTGACAATCATTTTCGAGTTGAAGTGGCGTAAGTTTCTAGCTTGCGGAATCTTTGAATCGCACACTAGAAGCTTACGCCACTAAACCCAGTTAGTCTTAGACCATTCGTAACTTTTTCCGCACCAACCACTCGATCGTCAGCACACCAGCAAATAGCAACAACACTTCCCAGCGATTCCACAGAGGTATGGGGTCCTCGGATTCGATCGGAATCGGCTCGCCGGGTGGTATGTCATCGGGCAACTGCCCAACCGTGGCCAAGGTGTAAGCCTTGCCACGTGTAATCTTCGCCGCCGCTGTCAGCTCCGCTCTATCAAGGCTGCGATTACTGGTTTCCCGCCGTGGCGGTTCGACTCGGTAATCGATCGACTGTGGTGCTTCCTTAAACGACGGCTGAGCCACCCAAGCGTGATACGTGCCTTCGCGGGCTCGGCGGATCTGGCCTTCGAACACGGTCGGTACTTGCGGCAAGCGTCGTAGTTCGAGTTCCTCGCGGCCGCCGCCTTCTCGTTCGATCACGACCTGCACGCCGTTGTCTTCGTCGGGCATATGCTGTTCGTTCAAGAAACGAACTCGCAAGTGAACCGTGTCGTCTTGATCGTATTCGTCGCGGTCGGAATCGAAGTCCAGGTTCTTGGACTTGCCCAACAATCGCGTGCGGCTGAGATAGCGGATTGCTTGGATCCAATAACGGCCGTAGTACAAATCGCCGGAGCGAAATCGCCAGCGCCAGAGTTCGTCGGTGGCGTGGAAGACCACTTTTCCGGCCCCGTATCGCAGCATGACAATCACTGGGAACTTGCCATCGGAACCAGAGCGAAGCGGATGCTGAGCGAAGACGACAGTTCCAGGCTTACGCTTGGGGGCCTCGACCATCCAGTACATTCCTGGAAGAGTGTTCCACACCTGTTGGCTGGCTGTCTCTGTTTCCGCAAAACGGAAGATCATCGAGCCCTTTTGGCCTTGGATCGTCAGTTCCGGATGAAAGGCATCCAGTATCGGTACGTCGGGCGAGGGAATTCGCGCACCCGCTAACTCGATCGGCAGCAATGTTTCCAGCACCATGCCGTGGTATTCTCCGGGATTGTAATTCGGTCCAGCAATCATCATCAGTCCACCGCCGGCCTCGCGAACGAAGTCTCGCAAGTTTTCCATCACGCCCGAGCTAAGATACTTGGGATCGACATCGCCGAAGAGGATAACGTCGTAGGCAAACAACTGATCGCGTTTGACCGGGAAGCGGCCATCGAGTGCCTGAGCCGATCGGTCTTGCCGAGAGTACGCAGGATCGGCGTCTTGCAAGACCGTGTGCAATTCGACGGTTTGCTCTCGCTCCAGTAGATTCTTTAATTCGCGATACTCCCAGCGCGGAGCGGAATCGATCAATAGCACGCGGATGCGACCTTCTCTGACACTGACATGCCGTGTGTTCACATTGTTGACGACGTTGGCCTCGCGCGTCAGCGGTGCTGCTTCTAAAACGAATTCGTACTCACCGGCATCCTCGGCAACGAACGTGACCTCGACGGGTTGTGACTGACCATTTCCGTTGACATCAACGGTTGTCCGATTCAGCACCCGGTCGGTTTTCTTATCTTTGAGCGCAACGTCGATACTGCGCTTCTTGAACCCAAACCCCTTCAACTTCGCCGTAAACGTGATGGGGTCGTCGACGAATGCGACCTCGTCGACCACTGTGTCGTACAAGTTAATGTCGCGAGCGGGCTCCTCGCTGCCGATGGCGACTGTGTAAATCGGGACGGCATCGCGCCGGGCGGCTTGAGCGGCGATGCTTAGTTTGTCGGCATCATTGGTGCTGGTGATTCCGTCGCTGATCACAATGATGGCCGACGGCGGTGTGCCGCGGAAATCGCTGAGCACCTTTTGCACAGAGGGGTTGGGACGCGTTTGAGGTCCGGCGGCTTGGATCTTTTTGATCAGTGGCAATAGCTCGGGAATTTCTTCGCTGCGGATGTACTCGTTGTTACCAGCAGGCGCTGCCGTTTCCGAGAACTGGTAGATACGAATCTTGTGCCGCTCGACTAGCCGCTTGAGGAACTCGCCATCGTCGCGCGTGAGAAGTGTTTTTGCGATGCCTAATCGCGAGCGGTCCTGAGTTGCCTGTTTGGCGATTAGCTCTTTGATGGCGGTCTCGATGTCGCCCTCATACTGATCTTCCAGACTCATGCTGGCGGACTGATCGATCATCACGGCGATGAACGGCAGACCGGTTGGATCGACGTACAAGGTCAGCTCGGTCAACATCACGCCGATCAGCACAACGGCCAGAAGTCGCAAGCCCATCAAGCCAACTCGCGCCGGCCAGCGACAACGGCTGGCATCGCGGATGTAGACCCAAATGATGAATGCCAACAAACCCAAGCCGCACAACAATACCGCCCAATCCGGCATGCCGGACGGCCATGGAGTTTTATGGCTGTAGGTCCACGCGGTGCCTTGGCCGGGATCCGCAGGCGGGATTCCCAAGTACCATTCGACGACCGCTTTGAGTGCGTTCATGAGTTGGCTTCTTGGAATGATCGTTTAAGCCGCAGGCGAGGATGATGCTTGCTGATCCTCGCCTACGGCTACGGGTTAAACAAGAAATCAAAAATTCTCGTAATGGGACTTATTCGTTTACTTGGCCTTCCTTTGAGCGGACTGGATCGCCGTGTCGATTGTTTCGGACCGCTGCGATGGCTCAGCCAATAAATCTTCTATTGCTAACGTCAACGTGATTTGATCAGCAAGATCTTCTGGCTTCATTCGAAAGTAGTGCAATTCCAACATATTGTATTCAGACAGCGTCTGATGCTGCTGAGATAACTCGAACAACTTTTCACAGCGTTCCACGATCTCGGCGCTGTTGCTCTCTTCTAAGGGATTGAAGTCGACTCGCATCACAATGCGGAGGATTTTGGGAGTCTCTTTGTGAATCTTTCGCTGGCCACCTTGAACGCGCGGTTCTGACTTGGGATACACCTCGGCGATCGCGATCTGAAGCGGACGAAATGGGGCCGTGTGCATATTCCAATAGAACCACAAGCCGGCAGTCATCGTGATCGCCATTGTGAAAATGCCGATGATCACAACTCGGCCGGATACCCCGGGCTCATCGTTGCTAGTCGAGGTCGACTGGTCTATCGTTTCAGGTTGATTCATGTCTTTGGCAGAGATTTCGTGCCGACCGTCTTCGACACATGCTAACCCGACGCGTGAGCGAGGGACCGGTCACCGGTCGGGTTACGATTGGGGTTTAACGCCGACCATCATAACACAGATCGACTCCCGTTCCTCTCCTACATAGGAAAGCCATCATGAAATGCATCATCGCTTTGGTGCTGCTTGCGAGTAGCTCGACACTTTACGCCGATCAATTGAGCGCGGTGACTCGGCAGGAAGCCAAGCCCGTTTTGATTCGCAACGATCACAACGTGCTCCTTCAATTGACCGTCGATGCGAAACAGCCGTTCGTGCAAGTTCCTTCGATCACGGTGAAAATCGATGGGGCCGAGGAACTCGAATCCGTTCAGTTTTATTTCACTGGCAATGCCGCGGGATTCTCGAGCCAAAAAGCGTACGGCGACCGAACGGCTGCCCAATCAAAGCTTGTGTTGGCTGGCCACGCGCGGTTGGATCCGGGAGCGAATCACTTTTGGCTTTCGTGCCGTGCCAAGGCCAACGCCTCGTTGTCCGGAAAGATTGACGCGCGAGTACTCTCGGTCCAGACAACGGCAGGCAACATCAAAGCCAAGGACGAATCCGCATCCTTGAAAAAGCGTGTTGGGATCGCACTACGACGACATTACGACGACGGAGTTCACACTTACCGAATCGCGGCGCTGGCCACCTCGGCGAAGGGCACGCTGTTGTGTGCTTACGACATGCGGCGCCGCAAGGGACGTGACTTGCAAGAAGACATCGATATCGGCTTGCTTAGAAGCACCGACGGCGGCAAGACCTGGGGTGCTCAGCAAGTCATAATGGACATGGGCACGTACGGCGGATTGCCTCAAGAGCTCAACGGTGTCAGCGACCCCGGTCTGATCGTCAATCCCAGCACCGGTGAGATTTTCTGCTTCGCTGTCTGGATGAACGGAAAAGCCGGCTTCCATCAATGGAACAAAGGTGGGTCCGAGCCGGGTCACGAAATCGGCAAGAGTGCACAGTTCGTGATGGTGCGTTCGAAAGACGACGGTTTGACTTGGTCGAAGCCCGAGAACATGACCAAGAAGTGGAAAGACCCCAAGTGGATTCTGTACGCACCGGCGCCTCAACAAGGTATCGCCCTGAAAGACGGCACGCTGGTGATGCCAACTCAAGGCCGAGACGCCGAGGACAAGCATTTCTCGAACCTGTTGATCAGCCGCGATCATGGCAAATCCTGGACGGTGAGCAACCCGGCTTCCTTCGGCAACACCGAGTGCCAGGCCGTCGAGTTATCGGACGGCTCGATCATGCTCAACTGCCGCACCGAACATCCCACCAAATTCCGCACCGTGGCGGTCACGCGCGACTTAGGCAAGACTTGGTCCGTTCATCCCACCAGCCGCAAGACGTTGGTCGAGCCCAACTGCAACGGCAGCACTTACCGCTTCAACTACGTCGATGCTGGCAAGAAGAAGACAGTGTTGCTGTTCGCCAACCCTTACTCTCAAACGGGGCGAACACACCACAGCATCCGAGTCAGCTTTGACGACGGTATGACTTGGCCCGCCAAGAACCGCATCCTGTTAGACGAGGGACGCGGTGCCGGTTACCCCAGCCTAAGCCAAGTCGACAATGAGCACATCGGCATCGTGTACGAGGGCAGCGGATCACATTTAGTGTTCGAGAGGATTCATTTCAGTGAATTGGTCAAGTAACGCGAATCTTCCGCATTATATTTGTTGACCGATTGCGCCTGTCGTTTATCTGGAGGTAGTTTCCAAACACCCGCATTGAGAAGTTTCGTATGCCGGATCAACCCAAGAAGTCGCCGCTACGTTTCCTCATCATTATCCCTGCAATAATCGGTGTCGTGTTGTGTCTGGCTGGTGCGGCCGATGCGGTTCGTCGCCAAAGGCTCTGGGACGATGCAGTCTCGACTACGGGCGAACGATTTCGGGGCAACCCAGGAAATCTGAGTTCTGGTTCGATCAATGGAGAGCACGTCTACCTGTCTCGATTTGTGCCTCCGGACAACATCGCAATTGTAGTCTCTTTGAGTTCTTCTGCTGATCCCTTGCCAGCTCGAACTGCTATATGGACCTGCGGCGAGCAAGACGATGTTGTTCTCGGTGCCGACCTTGCGACTCACATTCAACAAGAGCGTCGCCAGCAAATTGAAGAACAGATCTCCAACGTCGACTGGAATTCGCTCGAACATGCGTATGGAGACGCCGCTGACACAGCAGATCATCTTCGGTCACTTATGGATGACAACCTTGAAAAGCGAGATGCTGCGCTCGAGGAATTGTTTGGCTCAATCCTGCATCAAGGTTCGACGTACGATGCGACAGTACCAGCCATCTCGATTTTAATCGAAATCGCCAAAGCCCGGATTCTTGGAACAGAAGAAAGCCTCATATTTCTCAGCGAGGCCCTCAACTCAACATGCGACTGGGACGAGTGGACAGAAGAAGAACTTGAGTACATCCAAGACAAGCGCATCTTCGATACGCTCACAGCAAACCGCGATCTCTTTTTTGAGTGCTTGAACGACGACAACCAAAAGCTTCGCAATCTTGCCGCCAACTGTTTGCGCTTTCTGCCAGACGATCGTGGCGAGGTTACAAACGCATTGCGTCAGCGTTTCGATGCGGAAATGGATTTGACCAACCGTGTCACAATGGTTCGTGCGGTTGTTGAACTCGGCCAAGAATCGATGGTTGCCCGTCAGCAATTAAAGGAGTGGTCTGGAGACCAATACCCTGCCGCGATTCGATATTTCGCATATTGCCAATTCGAAGATCAGACGACAGAAGAGATCGATTTCTTCGAGAACTTGCAGCAAGACGCGACGGCCGTTGATCAAATCCTTCTTCATCAAGGTTTGCCCAAAATCGACGTCTGGAGCGGAATTCGAACGACGCTGAATGCTCTGGGACACCGTCGGAATCAGCAAAAGTAACGAATTTCGAAAAGTGGCGACCGGGGTCAGCATCAAGTTAAGCGGCAAAGCCCTAGATATAAGCACGACGCGCAAGCGAGTGTGTTCATGACCTGCGAATTGGCCGTTTACGGGGCTCACTCGCTGGCGCTTCGTGCTTGTAGTCGGTGAGCCCAAGTCCGAAAACCGGCTTAACTTAATGCCAATGGGTGGCTACTAAGAACTCGACCCCAACCACCCTACAAAAAAACAGATTTCTGAATTCGACTACATCTCAGCATCTCGAATCATTCCGACCTCACGACAACCGTGAACATACTTCGAAAAGCGACTGGCTCGCGGAGCCAGCGGGTAAAGCCACTGCCTTAGCTCTCGCTCCCGACCAACGGGCGTCTTGCCTTCAACAACCATCAGTCCTTCGAGTCGCACCGGGAAGTCCGTCGAGATCGATGTCTTTCCCATCTGATCATAAAACGCTATGTCGTAATCCAACGTGATGCGAAGATCGTCGTCAGTAACAAAGTGCTCGCGGCGATACTCGACCAACACGATCGGTTCTTGAAACTGATAGATGTCTCGATTGAGGTAATCTGGCATCGACGTTTCGAACTGATGCCGCATTTGGCTATATGTCATGCTGTCGATGTTCGACGTTGAATCAACCTGCAACCGATGCTTGCCCGTGACAAAATTGTCGCGCCATTTGATTTCGACGAAAGCCGTTTTGCGCGGCGCGAGCGAATCGTACCAGCGCAGGCGCAACTTTCGTCGCTCACCAATGCCGTCCAGGTTCGCTCGGCACGCCGAAAGGTGAAAGTCATCGAAATAAACACTGCGAACGACCGAAACGCGGTTGTTATGTATTAGTCGCCGACAATTGCACTCGAGCGTGTCTCTAACGCATTCGAGATGAAGAGCACTCATCGTAAACTTCACTTCACTGCGACGCGATAAGTCGGTTCGCTCCGCGTCTTCAGCAGCCAAAGTCAAATTCGGGGTGAGTTGATCAATCACGGCGCAAATTACACTTGTGCATTCAGATTCACGTAAGAGAAATCGCAGCCCGAGAGACGCTGCTTGAGTTCGTTGATCACGCCAGCTAGCTGTTCGGGTTTTTTGCTCTCCAAAGCAACGCGTACTTGACCGCGACCCTTGTCGATATCGAAGCGGTGCAAAGTGTGGTTGCCGGCCACGGATTGCAGGACGGACATGACCGAGGTCGCGCCATCACCAAAGTATTTCTCGGCATCACCGCTGATCGTCAGCATTAACTGCTGCGAGCGGTTCTTGCCACTCATCAAATGCATGCCAAAAATGAAAAGCGAGGCAACGCCAACGAGAGCTGCCGCCAGCAACGGCTGTTCGGCTCCCATGGCCAAACCGATGGCGATGCAAAGGAATAAGTAAACAAGCTCTTCTGGATCTTTGATCGCCGCGCGAAACCGAACAATCGACAACGCGCCCACCAACCCCAATGACAGTGCGAGCGATGATTTAACCACCGCAATCACAGCCGTCGTGATCAATGCCAGCAAAGGAAACGTGCGCGAAATCGATTCGGTATCTGAGGCCGATTTGCTACACCATCGATACAGACAACGCACATAAAGCGCCAAAACGCCGGCAAGAATCAGGTTAATGCAAAGGCTCAATGCGGTAACGTTTCCTTCCGTCGTCACCGAGCCTTCGAGCTGTTTCCAAGCTTCCAAAATGTTCTGCACGTCGCTTCCACCTCAGCGTTTCAAGGCACTCCGCGCCTCTTCAATTCGAATCCGTCCTCTCATGGCATCAACAGAAACGCATAGTACTAATACGGCAGTGCGACCAGTTGTACAAGGCGTGCCAACGCGATGATGCGAAATCAATCGATTCGAGGTTCGAAGACGATGTCGGTCGACGTCCCGAATTTCGCTGGCAACGGCATGTTCGACCAGCTTGCATCATCGCCCGCTCGAAATTGCCAGCGGCCTTCGAGCTCGAACGCGCCCCTCTCAAAAGCGAGCGTCGGAATCTTGGTCAAACCGGTACGGTTCGTCACCTTGACCACGAGCAAATTGGCGTCGTCGGCAGCAATCCAAGCGGGGTCGATTACCGAACCAGACTTGCCGGATAGCGCGTGTCCGTTGAGCCAAGATTTGCAGTTCGTTTGCAACTTCAGTTGAATTGGCTTCGAAGCCGCCAGCTCTTCGGACAGGCGAAGCACGCAGCGATACCAGCCAGTACCCGTGTATTCTTTCAAATCAGCGGACTGCTCGGACCATTTACCGGGTACGTTGATGAGCGTCCAATGGTTTTCGAAGTCTTGCCCTCGCCGCGGCAGCGATCCTTTGGGGATGTCGCGGCCAGCCGCCCAGTAGATTGCATTGGTCAGCAAGCGGTCGAAAGTGGGATCTTCAAAGTCCTTGGGATGGCCCAGGCCAACGTAGAACGATCGGCCACCGCCTTTTCGTTTGTACGTCCAGGCAACGGGCTCGGCGGTTTGATCGGCGACTTTTGCTGACAACAACAGTTTGGTGTTCTTGTCGAGATTGCGATGCTTGTACGCCGAATAGCCGGCCCTGAATGTGCGGTCTGTAATTCCATTGAGCAGCTCGTGTGAGTTCGCGTCTTGAGCCAACCCAACGATTGCCGGCGCATCGGGACCATGACCTCGCTGGTAATCGCAGCCGAACACTTCACGATCGAAGCCTGGCCAATCGACGAGACCCTTGCCAGGTTTGCCGTCGGCTAACACGAACGCGTGATGAGCCGTGCGGACACCGACGACTGGCTTGCCTGATTCAATGAAGTCACGAACGAATTGCATTTGATCAAGGGGCAAGACGCGGCGACGAACACAAAGCACAAGAACGTCGGCCTCCTTCAGAACATCGATGCCGGGCAAGGTATTGCGCTCCTTGTCGTCAGCAAAAACGTAGCTTACCCGAAAGTCTCGGCCTAAGTTCCGCAATGCAAAATCAGGTAGCGAAACGTTGGTGTGGTAGTACTGCTCGGCGGTGACGATGGCGACGTGCGGACGCTTGTCATTCTTCAAGCGGAACGTTTTGCCACCCAGGAATTGATCACTTGTGATCGTTGGACACACGTAACGTTCGATGTGTGAGATGATCAAGTCCGTGCCCGTGAAGTGACTGACGTACGGCCAACGCTGCGGGTTGTACATCGTGTCAGTCATGTCGCGGACAAGCACGACGTTCTTGCCGTTGCGAACCATTTGCCGCAATCCGAATGGGCGACCGATGACGCACATGTTGGTATGCACGCCAGTCAAGATGACGTTTTTGATGCCGCGATGCTCGAGGATATTCCAGACCTCGTCTCCGCGATCCGTGATGAAGTCCCGATCCGCGTCAATCGTGATCATCTCGGATTGTCGCTTCCACGGAGTTCCCGGATTGCGGCCGAGCGACTTGAGCTTCGCCGCCCAAGCCGCATGCTCTTTCGGGTGATCGTCTTCGCCACCGTCGGATTGATCGATCGGGTAGACAGCGCGTTCCTCACCAGGAATGAGCGAACACCAAGTCGCAATGTCCTTGCGCAACTTCTTCGCGACGGGCACTCTCATTGCGCGTGTTCGAGCAGCATGGCTCTCGTAAAACGGCATGCAATCACTGGGAGAATGAATGATCGTCGCCCCACGTTCTCGGGCATTCTTGAGGAGCGCATTCAGTCGCGGCCCGAATTCCTCCAACCGCCGCACGGCATTCAGACAATGGTGCAAGTCCCAGACATCGCAAACGATGACAGCGGTCTCTTCAGCCTTCCATGTTTCACCGCGATGTAAGCGATGAAACCGACCGCTGCCGTCGCTGGTTTCTTGTTGAAAGCGTAGATCGAACTCGAAACTGTTGGCGTGGATGGAATTCACACAAATACCTAACACTACGACCAGAGATTGCACCTGCTTCATGGTGGCTCGCCTTGACTGATGGAGTGGATGAGGGCAAGACGCCATCTTAGCCGGTCGTTTCATCAGAAAGTAGTGGCCACGAAGATGTTCGAGCCTCATCGTAACCCGATGCGTGAGCAAGGGACGCTCAAACGCGCGAGCTTCTCAAAGAAGCTGCATTATGGGTTCGCCGTCGTGCAGAATTGGAATTGGGCGACCGGCGAAGTCATTAAAAGCCTGATCCGTGTCGACGCCAAGCACTCGATAGATCGTGGCCAAGAGGGCGTCTGGTTTCAGGGCTCGTCGGATGGGATGTTCGGCTTTGCTGTTCGTCGCGCCGACGATCTGGCCGCCTTGGATACCTCCGCCGGCGAGCATCGCGCTGATCGCGTTGCCCCATGGTCTCGACCGGGGATTGGAATTCCTGGCTGGCCGTTGTTGAGCTTTGGAGTGCGGCCGAATTCGCCCATCACGACCAACAGCACGTCGTCTAGCATTCCGCGTAGTTCCAAATCATCCAACAGCGCCGCGACCGCTTGATCGACGACCTTTAGTTTGGGCCCATGACCTTTCTCGATGCGCGAGTGATCGTCCCAGTGCGGCATGTCGACCGTGACAAAACTCACACCAGCTTCGACCATCCGCCGCGCCATCAATGTGTAGTGTCCCCAAGGATTGCGACCATACTTATCGCGCAGCCGTGGGTCTTCTTTCGAGATGTCCAATGCTTGGCGAGCTTGCGGCGACGAGATCAAATCCATGGCTTGCTGTTGGCTATGATCCATCGAATCCATCAGGCCCGACTGATCGATGTCACGGCGAATGACGTCAAGCCTTTCCAACAAGCCAAGCCGTGATGCCGAACGTTGCTTGTCCGATTTCTGGATATTGGCTAACACTTCCGGTGGCTTGATCACGGTCGTGTAAGTGGCTCCAAGGTAACGCTGCTGGTTGTTGACCTGAAACGGATTGTAAGCCGACCCCAAATACGCGGCACCTTGATAACCCGGATAGATGTAAACACTGTGAGCCGCCGGCAAGCCAACATAAGGCGGCATGCCCGGTTGATTGGCTCCTTTGACGCGAGCCACAAATGATCCCACCGATGGAAACATCTGTTCTTTATTGACGGACGTCGATCCATGTCGTCCCGTCAACATCCAGTGAGCGGCCGCGTCCAACCAACTGATATAGGTGGCAGGATGATCGTCGTCACGATCGAATCCTGGAAACTTAAAGTTTCGGTTCGAATTCGTGGTACGACCCTGAGCCGAGACAAGGTATCCGCCACCATGCGCACCAAGCTCAGCGGTGGTGACATAGCCGGTTTCATCAACAAACTGTCGGTACTGAGCGACGGTGGTCTCCGTCGAGCAAATGTAATAGGGCTTCGTCATGGTGATTCGATGCCGTGGTTTATGACGGATTCCAGCAATCGCATCATCCGTGCCGCGCATGAAGCTGCCCGGCGGAATCAGTCGCAGTTTCATGCCCAACGAGTTCTCGGTCTCGACGGGCACTTCGAGGTACTCGGACCAGCGCCGTTGATGAGCCAACGCTTCTTCGGCTGTAAACGGAGTGTCGGCTGTCGGCGGCTTCGGTTTTTCCGGCTTCGCACTTTGCTCGTTCGCATCCTGGACGACTCAAGCTTCACGCGGTCAGCGTCGTTGAGCTGAGAAAGTCGAATTGCGGAAATCGGCATCGGAAACTCCAAAGTAGCGATCACTCTCCGAGTGATCAGCCTCGCTAACAATCGATGGCTCCAGAATACGCACTGGTATCAGGGTGTGTACACCGAACAGCAGCGATCGGACGCTGATTCGCGCGTGTTTGGAGCGGGTTACTCTATCTATTGCGATCGAATACCGAAGTGTCCGGGCTGTTTTGAGAAATCCGTGGAAATTCCCATAGTTTAACGGCAAGCCGAAGGCGCCAGCGTCTGCTCAGCCGCAAATGAGGTATCAGCAACTCTCTTGAGAATGCCTACCGCCCCTGAGTTTATCTCTGGGGTTCTCGCGTCTATGCACTACTTGTCTTGTAGTGCAGTAGTGCAAAAACGCGAGACCCTCCGACGTAAAGTCGGGAGCGGGTAGAGCATTGCTTCGCCGAATCGGTAGGCTCGTCACTCGGAGAGTGACGGCTACTCTTCTTTGAGGCGTTTTTGCATCAGTTCCAGGGCGCGGTAGACCGATTGCCGCGAGATGTTCATCTCCTTCGAGATCTCCGTTGGCGAACAGCCTTCCAATCGCATGGCGAGCATTTTGCAATAGGCCTCGGGCAACCCATCGAGTGCCTTTTCGATTTCATCGACGAGTACAGCGGCCTCGTCAGGGCTGGGTTCGCGGCCAGCGGAGGATGCCAGCCAGGCGTCGACATCGCCTCGATGTTCGACCTGCACGTTTCGCTTGTCGGCCGAGTGGTAGCGCGCCTTCATGGCTGTCTTGCGGAGGGTGATCGCCACCAGCAAATGCCACAGCTCGCCGGAGTCGTCGATTTGGAACTCATCTTCGGACGAGCGTCTGAAGAACGTGCGAAACACCGATTGCACGATGTCCTGGCCATCGACGCGTTGAGCGATCTTGCGGCTTAAGTGTTGCTCGGCAAGATTGGTTAGCCGCTGCGCGTACTGGCGGATAAGACCTCGACGTCATGCGGTTTGGATTCGTCGCTGGACGGCATCAGTTGTTAACCGTGGAGTGACTGAATCTCCGGAATCGGATCGCCGAAGGGCAAGATTTGCATGGGGCGGTCTTGCAAGTCGTGCAGTGTGTGTTGGTGGTCGATTCCAAGATGGCGATAGACCGAGGCCCACAGGTCGTTTGGTGATAGCGGGCGTTCCGCGGGGTGCTCGCCTTTGGCGTTGGTTGCGCCGATGACTTGACCGGTTTGCATTCCGCCGCCGGAGACCAACACCGACATGGCTTGTGGCCAGTGATCGCGACCGGGTTGCTCGACGCCAGTACGACTGCCGCGGCGAACGGTGATTCGCGGCGTGCGACCGAACTCGCCCGTGCACACAAGCAGTACTTTCTTGTCCAGGCCGCGTGCGTAGAGGTCTTCGATCAACGCAGTCAGAGCTTGATCGTAGACCGGAAAACGCCAGTGGGCGTCTTTGAAGATGTGAGCGTTGACGGCGTGCGAGTCCCAGTTGTAGACCGATTCGACCGGACCGGGCTTTCCAGGATATGCGGCGTTTTCCCAAACCATGGTGACGAATCGCACGCCCGCTTCGACAAGCCGGCGGCCGAGGATCGCGCGCTGGCCGTAACGATGACGTCCATAGCGATCACGCAGTGCGTCTGGTTCTTTGGAAAGGTCGAAGGCGTCGCGCACCTTCTCGCTCATCAACATGTCAACGGCTTGGCGGTTGAAGCCGTCCATTGCCTTCATCATGCCGCTCTTGTCGATCGAACGGCGGAAGTTATCAACGCCTTTGAGCATCGCCAGTCGGTCATCAAGGCGTGCTTCCATTTCTTGCTTGATGCCGATGTTTTGCACTTTGAAGTTCTTCTCGGCCGGGTCGCCAGCAACGACGAACGGCACTGTGCTCGCGCCCAGGTACGCGGGTCCCATCGCGAATGTATCCACTTGGTGGCGTCCGGCGTCGGCTTCGGTGACGCAGACGGGCATCTCGCTTTTGCCGCCGGTCAACATTTTCTTAACGATACACGGCACGGCCGGTGCGTCGTTGATCGTGCCGGTGGGAGTCGCCGGGACGCGGCCGGTCATTAACCGCTTGTGCCCGCCGCCGTGATCGGCAAACTTGTGATGGATGGATCGAATCAGCGTGAACTTGTCGGCAATTTTGGTGTGCATCGGCAGCAGCTCGCCGACGTCGATGCCGGGAACATTGGTGCGGATGGGATTGAACTCGCCACGGTAATCGATGGGCGCGTTGGGCTTAAGGTCGTACATCTCCATGTGAGGGGGACCGCCGGGCAACCAGATAAAGATCACCGACGTATCTTTGAGATCTTTTCCGCTCGCGGCCGCAGCGGCTTGCAAGCGCAGAAAATCGGCCATTCCGAGCCCCATGGCACTGAGACCACCGAGCTCAAGAAACGTACGCCGACTCAGTGGGCCAGAACAAAATTCGCCTTTGCGAGAAGCCATATCCTGCCTCATATCAATTTCGATTTATCCAAGTTCCCCAGTGTAATATGATTTCCCCATCGGTTAAACTGTATTTTGATGTTTTGACGATTTCTGCATGGCCGTGATTTTTTGTGGCTTCGCGACTCCGCTCGCGGAGAACTGCTTTGTTTAGGAGCATTGACGGTACGAGGGTGGCTGGGGTCGAGTCTTCGAGCCCCAAGTTGATGAACTTTCTCTGGGGGCTCGAAGACTC
>PBMZ01000135.1 GCA_002722955.1 Planctomycetaceae bacterium
CGTCGCGGACTCCGAAGCCGGGGACTTGAAGACTATCACAAACAACGATTCCATCGCGAACGTCGAGGAACAATTCGTTGCCGCGTCGAATATACATGTCGGGATGATGTTTACTGGCGTTGGTCTTGTCTTTGTCCGAGAGCATCGACAGTCCGTAGTTGTAGTGATGCCCGTTCCTCTCGCAATGATCCAAACCCAAGATCCCCAACGTCGCAAAGTCTTGATGCAGCGGCACGATGGGGATGTTTTGCAAATCTTCCGCACTGAGGAACGCAGGCTTGCCGTCAAGGGCGTAGTTGACGATGAGTGCGTAATTCAAGAGCGACTTGAAGAAGCCTTTGCAGTTCTTGTGCGACGTCCCTTGATATCCGATCCCATAGGCGTCGCGGTACGAGTTAACCATGCCGTCGGCTTCGTCGATGAGCAGCGGTTTGCGTTCGGCGATCGCTTGGATGTCGCGTTTTGTTTTGGGATCGTGGGTAAGTCTTCGAGGCAACGGTTGCTCGATGTACTGGATGTGCTGAAACAAACCGATGTTGTCTTCTTCCAGCCTTTTGACAAATGCCGCAAACGCCTTTAGGTCGGTGTAGGCTTCGTTGGCGTCCAAGGTGATGACGGGTTCGGAAGCTTGCAGCGCGATTCCCCATAGCCGCTCGAGCCGCTCGAAGTCGCGTTTGGGATCGCCTGAGACTTTCACTTTGAAGTAACGAACACCGTCCTTCTTGACGTATTCCTCGAGTGACTCGGGCAGGCCGTCGTTCACTCGTTTCGCTTTGGGGATCTCTGCCGATGTTAACGGGTCCGATGTTCCAATCGTGTGCCGTACGTTGAAGCGAGTCTGCGGGAAATCGCCGATCGCTGCAGGAAACCTCAGTCCTTTGAGCTCTGGATGCACGGCCGCCGGTCGAAATCCGAGCATGTCTTTCTTGACGGCTTGAAAGACCGACACGTCCTTTGCTCGGCAAAAGGCGTCGACAACCGCGCGCTCGAACAACGCCGATGCGAATGACGACGTCAAGTCTTCTTGCCCGGCCTCTCGACCGAGCTTCATGACCAAAGGGTGCAGCTTCCGCCAGTGCTCAAAAGGCGACTCGAACTCGGCGTTCTTGGCGTATATTTCGCGAACAGCCTCGATCAACGAAACCAGCTCGCGACGTTTCTGATCGTGACTGCGACCAGGCCGCTTATCGAGCCACCGAACTGACAAGCGGTCGCCTGCACAACCAAACGTCGTTCCACCTTCGTCGTCGCGAACGATCATTCGGACATGCGCTAGCGGGTTGATTAACGCTTGTTTCTTGTCAGCCGTCCCGCCCTTCTTGCCGAGCGTAAACATCATCCGCCCGGGCTTGGTTTCACGGACATAGAGTTCGATGGCTTCGATCTTGAATGACATTATCCAAACACCTCTTCCAAGGCAGCTCGCATGACTGAGGGATCGGGATCGACGCCGGTCCAAAGTTTGAATCCGATGACTCCCTGATTGACCAGCATGCCCAATCCGTCCAAGACCGTGCAGCCGATCTCATTTGCTTCGCGGACGAGTCGTGTTTCGGGCGGATTCGGGATGACGTCCGAAACGATCATCTCGGGCTTTAATGTCGCGGTGTTCAACGGAATGCGAGCGTCAACGTCCGGAAATAGGCCGATCGATGTGGCGTTAATGACCACATCGGTGCCATCTGGAATGTCGTAGTCGCCGTCCCACTGGATGAAGTTGGCGGTCGCGTCGGTCTTGTCATTCAGCAAGCTGACGAGTCCCTCGCCACGCTCGGCCGATCGATTGACGATGGTGATTTGAGAAGCGCCTGCCAAGGCCACTTCCACGCCAATCGCGCGTGCCGCTCCGCCGGCGCCGAACATAACGATGTTCTTGCCTGTGGGATCCGTGACTTCTAGCAGCGATTGGACGAAGCCTTTTCCGTCAGTGTTCTCGCCGACTAAGTCGTCACCATCGCGGACAATGCAATTGACGGCTCCCATCAGACCGGCGGCCTCGGTCGTTCGATCCAGATGCTGAATGACCTCGACCTTGTGAGGGATCGTCAAGTTGCCGCCACGAAAACCCATCGCTCGGAGACCTCGCACGGCGTCTCCTAAGTCCTGCGGTAAGACCTCGATCGTCAAATAACGCCAGTCCAAATTGTGATGCTGATAAGCGGCCTCGATCATTGCCTGAGTCGGATTTTCGGCAACCGGGTGGCCGAAGACGCATGTTAAGTCCTGTTTGAACGAACGTGGTTCTGACATCTCGTGTCCTATTGGTTAGATGACTATCTAAGTTGTGACTCTAGAAGCCCGGCTTCTTGAAGAAGCCGGGCTTCTTTGCCTCAAGTCCTATTCATTGAGCGCGAACAACCAATCACCAAGGAAATCTTGTGGGCTTGGTCATTGGTCATCAGCACGTCGTGCTTGCTACTATGCCGCATTCTATGCAGATCAGCTAGCGAGCTTCAAACAAGCAAGGTTCAACCAACCGAATGGAAGATGACGTGCCTGAAACGATTGATGGAAACATTTACGATTACCCGAAGTACTACGATCTTGTGTTCGCATCCGACTGGCGGGCGGAATTCGATTTTCTTAACCTTTGTTTCGAGCGGTTCGCCAAACGGCCAGTTAAGAAGCTGTTCGAACCCGCGTGTGGCACGGGCCGCTTGCTGATCAAGTTCGCTCAGTCAGGCTTTAATGTTCGAGGCAACGACCTGAACCCGAAAGCTATCGATTTCTGCAATGATCGGCTCGAGCGATTCGGATTCGGGCGTTCTGCAATCGTGGGAGACATGTCCGACTTTCGCCTGAAAGGAAAGGCCGACGCGGCATTCAACACGATCAACAGCTTTCGGCATCTAGGCACGGAAAAGATGGCCGAAGCCCATCTAAAATGCATGGCTAACGCACTGGCCAAAGGTGGCCTGTATCTACTTGGGCTGCATTTGACACCGACCGAAGGAGTGGGCGTCGATCAGGAATCCTGGTCGGCTCGGCGAGGTAATCTGATGGTCGTCTCGAACATGTGGACGAAGAAAGTCGACCTCAAAGTCCGCCGAGAATACTTGGGGATGACATTTGACGTCTACACGCTAACGAAACACTTTCGCATCGAAGACTCGATGGAATACCGAACCTACACGGCAGCACAAATGTGTCGTCTGCTGAAGAAAGTCCCTGAGTTCGAAGTGGTCGAGACATTCGACTTCGCGTACGACATCAAGGACCCGGTAACGATCAACTCAACAACGGAAGATGTGGTGTTTGTACTTCGGAAAAAGTAGGAAACTCGTCAATTGGGCAGGAGATGGTAACCCGACGCGTCGCGAGGGACGCTCGCACGCCTTCGTCGATGAAACAACGACATCACTGGTGAGCGTCCCTCGCTCACGCATCGGGTTACTGTAAACCGCTCGTCGGAATAAAAACCAAAATCCTGGAGCGTACCTTCTTCCGTCATCAGCATTCCGCTCCCTTGAATTCCCCCCAGCCTCCGTCTACGTTGGCTGATTCGCATTCAAATTCGAAAGGTCCATCATGGCTCTGATTAACGATAATTTTCTAAAGCTCAAAGCTGGATATCTTTTTCCAGAAATCGCACGGCGAGTAAATTCATTTTGCGACGCGAATCCCGACGCGAACGTTATTAAACTGGGTATCGGCGATGTCACCGAACCCTTGCCCCCGGTGATTGTGGAAGCCATTCATGCCGGCGTCGACGAGTTGGCATCTCGCGAATCATTTCGCGGCTATGGGCCCGAGCAAGGCTACGATTTCCTTCGCAAAGCAATTGTCGAGAACGACTACAAATCACGCGGAATCGACATTGAAGCCGACGAAATTTTTGTCTCCGACGGTTCTAAGTGCGACACGGGAAACATCCTGGACGTCTTCGGTCAAGCCAACAAAGTCGCCATCGTCGACCCGGTTTATCCTGTCTATGTCGACACCAACGTCATGGACGGACGCACCGGCGAGGGTGACGATTCTGGCCGTTTCGAGGGGCTCGTCTACTGCCCGGTCACTGCCGAAAACGATTTCATCCCGTCGTTGCCCAACGAACACGTAGACTTGATCTATCTTTGTTACCCCAACAACCCAACGGGGACGGTGGCGACGAAGGAGACGTTGCAACAATGGATCGATTACGCCAAGGAACACGAATCGATCATCCTGTTCGACGCCGCCTACGAAGCATTCATCACCGATCCTGAAATCCCGCATTCGATTTACGAACTGGACGGCGCGAAAGACGTCGCGATCGAATTTCGCAGCTTCAGCAAGAACGCGGGCTTCACAGGCACTCGATGTGCATTCACCGTCGTGCCGAAGCAGTTGACGGGCAAAACGTCCTCGGGCGAGTCGACTGCTATTCACCCGATTTGGAATCGACGCCACTGCACCAAGTTCAACGGCGTCTCCTACCCGATCCAACGCGGGGCCGAAGCCGCCTACTCGGACGCGGGCAAGCAGCAAATCTCAGACCTCGTCAGCTTTTACCTGACCAACGCAAAGATTCTCCGCGAGGGACTCGAAGCCGTCGGCATCACGGTTTACGGCGGGGTGAACGCCCCCTACGTTTGGCTCAAGACGCCCGGTGGTAGCACGAGCTGGGACTTCTTCGATCAGCTTCTGCAAAAGGGTCACTTAGTCGGCACCCCAGGAAGTGGCTTCGGCGCCGCCGGAGAAGGCTACTTCCGCCTGAGCGCCTTCAACAGCCGCGAAAACGTGGAAGAGGCCGTCAAACGATTCACCGATGTCGTGTCGTAGCACTGCAACCGTGTCGTAGCACTGCAACCATTGTGCTTTTGTGAATCGTTGAAGGCCGGACGGGCAAAAGATATCCTTTACGGGTACCAATTATCAGCCCTCTAGAGATCCATCGATGCCAATAGCACGGACGTTTATCGATTGGAATCAACCTATCTTGCCAGCAGTCGCCGATTTCTTGATCGAGCGATATGCCATCGTTGGCGATTTGGATCTGTCGAATGTCATCGTTGTGCTTCCCGGTCGGCGGGCTGGGCAGCGGTTGACGGAGATCTTGGCTGAGAAGACTGAGAATCCCGCGATGCGGATGCAGTTGCCGCAGATTATGACGGTCGGCAACTTGCCCGAGGAACTTTATACACTCAAGCAGCCACTGGCGACTGAGTTAGTTCAGAAGCTGGCTTGGGGGCATGCGCTGCGGGCCGTTGATCGCGAGCAAGTTCGTCAGATCATTCCCGAGACGCCTGCTGACAACGATTTGCTGCGCTGGATGGAATACGGCGAACTGCTGTGGCAGCAGCACATCGAACTGGCTCGAGATACGCTGCACTTTGGTGACGTTGCCGAGCATGGTACGTCGCTTGACGGGTTTCGTGAGCGGGATCGTTGGCAGATTATGCGCGAGGTGCAAAGCGAGTACCTCAAACTTCTCGATCATCTGAATCTGTGGGATCAGCAGACGGCGCGACTTTACGCGATCGAGAGCAACGAATGCACGACGTCTAAGGACATTGTGCTTGTTGGCATGGTCGACATGAATCGCGTGATGCGCGAGATGATCGATCAGGTTGCCAAACGTGTCACGATTGTGATTCATGCGCCGAAGCGGTTGGAGAAGCGATTCGATCAACACGGCTGTTTGATTCCCGAGGTCTGGGAGAAGCAAACGCTGGACATCGACACGCAGCAAGTCGAGGTGGCCGAGGGAGCTTTTGAGCAGGCGGAAGCAACGGCGGCCGCGATTGCCAGTTACGAAGGTAAGTACCGAGCGGATGAAATCACGGTTGGGATGGCTGATGAAGCGCTGGTTGCTCACTTGCAGCGGCAGTTGGCTCAGTGCGACTTGCCGTCTCGATGGGTGAAGGGCAAGTTGATTTCGGAGACGGCGCCTTATCGATTGTTGACGGCGATCGCCAACTATGTTGACTCGGGGCGATACGAAGACTTTGCTTCATTGGTTCGGCACCCGCACGTTTATGATTGGTTATGCCAGCAAGGCGTCCAGGACGGTTGGCTGATGCAATTGGATCGTTACTTCAACGATCACATGCAGGCTTCGCTGGGCGAGTGGCTTGGCAAGGAAAGCAAATGGAACTTAATCCAGCCAATTTACGATGCCGTCGAAGTTCTTGTCGCGCCGCTGAAGACTGAACGACGGCCACTTGGTGAGTGGAGCACTCATATCACGGACGTCATGGTGGCCGTGTACTGCAATGTTGAACTGGATCGCGAGAACTCGATCGAACGCAACACGATCACCGCGACGGAAAAGATTCACGATGCGTTGCTTGAGCACACGGACGTGCCGGAGGGTTTGGCCCCGACAACGGATGCGGCTCAAGCGATTCGGTTGACCTTGGATCAGTTGTCCGAAGACTTCGTGACGCCGCTGCAAGACGAAGACGCCGTGCAGTTGCTTGGTTGGTTGGAGTTGTCCTTGGATGACGCGCCCGCCTTGATCGTGACGACCGTGAACGAAGGCCGCGTGCCGCGATCTCAGAGTGCTGACGAGTTCTTGCCGAATGCGTTGCGGCGACACTTGGGTGTGTTGGACAACTCGAGGCGCTACGCTCGTGATGCTTACGCTTTAAGCGTTCTGACACATTCGCGCGAGCAGCTCAAGTTGATCGTCGCGCGGCATGATGTGGAGGGCAACGCGTTGGCGCCGAGCCGCTTGTTATTCGCGGCGAAACCGGCCGAGGTTGCCGACCGCGTGTTGGCCTTCTTTGATGAGCCGCCGCCGTCGAATCGGCCGGAGTTCATTGGCTTTGAGGTCTCGCCACGAGACCGATCGGCGTTTTCTGTGCCCGCACCGAAAATCGAGACGCCGCTGACTCGGATTAATGTCACCGCGTTTCGCACGTTCATCACGTGCCCTTACCGTTTCTATTTGCGACACGTTTTGCGACTACGCGATGAAGATGATGCGCCGCGCGAGCTCGATGCGATGAAGTTCGGCAACTTGATTCACGAAGTGCTCAGCCGATTCGGCCAAAGCGAGGCTCGGTTTTCGACCGACGCCGACGAGATCAAAGCTTACCTGAATCGATGTCTGGATCAGTGTGCTAAGGAATGGTTCGGAGCCGCACGCTTGGCCCCAGTCAATGTGCAGATTGCTCAAGTGCGCCAGCGATTGAATGCCTTCGCCGTTTTGCAAGCGGGCTGGCGGCAAGACGGCTGGACTATTGCCTACACCGAGGTTCCCACTTCCAGCGAAACCGTTCACTTCGATTCAGGCGACGGTCGCTCGATTGAACTCGTGGGGCGCATTGATCGAATCGATCGCAACGACCGCGAGAACAAGTGGGCAGTCTTCGATTACAAAACGGGCAAGGCAACGAAACCGGACGTGGCTCATGGATACACTAGGTATCGAAAACAATGGAAGGACTTGCAGTTGCCGTTGTACCGTCATTTGGCCGAGGAATTGATTGGTACACGCGACGTCGACTTAGGTTATATCACGTTGCCGGCACAGTTGGCTCACACAGGAATTCAACGTGCCGAATGGTCCCGTGATGACTTGGCTACTGCTGACGAGCTGGCTCAAAGCATCGTGCGTCGCGTGCTGGATGGTGATTTTGGTCACATCACTGACGATCCCGGAAACTTCTTTTCCGAGTTCGAGTCGATTTGCCAAGACCGCGTGTTTGAACGAGTCTTCGAACATGGATTGGAGCGGATGGCATGACGCGTTCACTGTTCGACCAATCGCTGGCTCAAGACGTCGTGCCAACGCCTTCCGGTAAGCAAACACCGGTGCCGCGCAAGTACGAAGACATTGTGATTCGCGCATCGGCTGGCACTGGAAAGACGTACCAACTGACCAACCGTTACATTGGTCAATTGACTGTGGGTGCCGAAGCGGACCAGATTCTGGCCACCACGTTCACTCGCAAGGCGGCCGGCGAGATCTTGTCGCGCGTGCTGGTTCGGTTGGCTCGCGCCGCCGTCGATGAAGACGCACGCCGCGAACTTGGCCAAGCCATCGATGTGCGTCAATTGAGCCCGCGGCAATGCTTGAAACTGTTGTCCGAGCTGACTCGAAACTTGCACCGTATTCAGATTTGTACGCTGGATAGTTTCTTTGGCTGTATTGCTCGCAGCTTTGGTTTGGATCTGGGATTGCCGCCTGGATGGCGAGTCCTCGAAGATCAAGCCGACCAGCGGTTACGAGTTCGCGCCGTCGAAAACGTGTTGCGAAAAGAGGCCACGAATGAAATCACGCGGATGATGCATCTCTTGGCCCAAGGAGATGCGGAACGATCCGTCAGCGAGCGGGTTGGCAATACCGTTCGCGATTTGTATCGCGTCTTTCAAGAGACCGATGAAGCTGCTTGGCGGAAGATCCCCGAAGATCGCATGTTGGCCGATGACGAGTTACTCGAAACGATCGCTGAGTTGGAAGCGGTTGCGTTGCCAGAACACGTCAATTTCCGCAAAGCTCACACGCAACTTTGCAACAATGCCAGCTGCAATCAGTGGGAGCAAGTTGTCGAGAACGGGCTGATCAAGAAAGTCATGGCGGGTGAATCGAAGTATCACCGCAAGACAATTCCCGATGACGCCGTGCGGCTTTATTTGAAGCTTTGCAGTCATGCGCGGGGTTACTTCTTGAAAGTGCTCGCGAATCAGACGTCGGCGACGTTCGAGTTGCTTAGTCGGTTTGATGGCGAGTACGAGCGGCTGAAACGCGATGCTCGCGGGCTGCGATTTGATGACGTTTGCCAGCGCATCGCGGATGTCGCCGACCGCGATGGGATGGGGCGACTTGGTTATCGGATCGACACGCAGTTGCGGCACTTGTTGTTGGACGAGTTTCAGGACACGTCACAGCCTCAGTGGAAAGTGTTGCGCCCGCTGGCTCGAGAAGTCAGCAGTGGTGAATCGGGGAAGTCGTTCTTCTGCGTCGGTGATGTGAAGCAAGCGATCTATCGCTGGCGCGGCGGCGTGGCCGAGATCTTCGATGCCCTGGATCATGAGTTGGACGGTTTGAACACCGAGCCACTCGACAAGAGCTTCCGATCTTCTCAGCCGATCATTGATACCGTCAATCAAATATTTTCACGGCTGAATCAACACACGAGCTTGGAAAGGATCGCCGACGCTGTCTTCGACTGGGCAGCCAAGTTTTCGGAGCACACGACGGCCAAAACTGATTTGCCTGGATACGCTTGTTTGCGAACGGCTCCGGCAACGGATGATAACGACGATGCGGAAAACTCGCGGCTTCGCTATACCGCTAACTATGTCAAGCAATTGGTACGTGAGTCGCCCGGTGCGTCGGTTGGTGTGTTGACTCGCACGAACAAAGCGGTGGCTCGGTTGATCTTTGAGTTAAAGCGTGTGGGCATTCCCGCCAGCGAGGAGGGCGGCAATCCATTGACGGATTCGGCGGCCGTCCAGGCGATCCTGTCGTTGTTGAAGCTGGCGGATCATCCCGGTGATCGGATCGCTCGATTTCACGTTGCTTCGTCGCCGCTTGGCGAATCGCTTGGTTTCACAGATTTCGAGGATGATGTCGAGTGCCTCAAGCTGGCCAAGACAGTTCGTGCGTCGCTGATGGACGAAGGCTATGGACCGACCATTTATCAGTGGGTCGTTGATTTGGCCGACGCGTGCAATCGACGCGATCTGAGTCGACTGCAACAACTGGTGGCATTGGCTTATGCGTATGAGAACAACGTCACACTGCGGACGACGGATTTCTTGAACTTTGTTCGCAACGAACGTGTTTCGGATCCGACTGGTGATGATGTTCGAGTCATGACCGTGCACCAATCGAAAGGGTTGCAGTTCGATATTGTTGTCTTGCCCG
Organism: Planctomycetaceae bacterium; assembly: GCA_002722955.1. Lineage (GTDB taxonomy): Bacteria > Planctomycetota > Planctomycetia > Planctomycetales > Planctomycetaceae. Next base: position 9,800 of record PBMZ01000135.1, read on the forward strand.
ATTTGGAGAAAGAGCTGCTCGGGTCGAATGATGCAGTGGCGGTCGGCTCGACGAATCCAGCCGGTCCAATTGACTTTGTATGCTTGTTCCGCAACGAGGCGATTCGGAGCCAATTGCCGTCGCAGCTTCAAGACATATTTGATCGCAACGACAACCAACGCGTGGCTGAGGCATTGTGCCTTTTGTACGTCGCCGTGACTCGCCCCGTTCACGCATTGCACATGATCGTTGATCCAGCCTTGCGGAAACGCCAGCGGTCCAAGACATTTCGCGGCTTCCTGCTGACGACACTCAATAATGGCGACACCAAACCGGACGGTGATCAGGTGTTGTATGAGCACGGTGATGCTCAGTGGCATCAATCATGGAAGTCGGCGGAATTAGATTCTGACACGGCTGAGCTTGCGTCGCGTACTCAGCCAGAACAAGTCAAGATTTCGCTGGCTCCAATGCCAGACGGCCGTCGTCGCGGCTTAAAGCGAATTGCGCCGTCATCGAAACACGGCCATCGAAAGACGAAGCTTTCCAGCGTACTGAGATTCCACAGTGCGAAAGCTTTGGAACGCGGCACGTTGATTCATCGCTGGTTCGAGGAAATCAGTTGGATGGAAGATGGCTGGCCCGACGATGCCTCGCTGCGAGAACTTGCCGAAGAGGCTCAAACGAAGGAACTTGACCTGGATACGGTCTTGGGTGAGTTCCACGCGATGTTGAGAATGCCCAAGGTAGCCTTTGCAATGTCCAAGCGATCCTATTGTCCGCCACGCGACTTGAACCTTCCCCCGGAAATAATCAAAGAGCTCTCCGAGGCCGACTTGCGGTTAGAGGTCATCAACGAACGCCGCTTCGCGGTACGTCAAGGCAGCGAAGTTGTCAGCGGCAGCATTGACCGTTTGGTCCTGATGTATTCCGGATTCAAGTTGATCGCCGCCGATATCTTGGACTTCAAAACCGACACACTGTCGCCTCATGACCGCCAAGCTCAATTGAACAAAGTCGACAACTACCGCGGCCAATTGGAATCGTATCGCCCCGCGGTTTCACAGATTTACCGCTTGCCCATCGACCGAATTTCGGCTCGACTGGTGATGGTGAGTGCTGGTGTTGTAGAATCTATTTGACATGTGAAACGGTAAGAAGTGATCGATCTCATGAATGAGCTCGCCAAACAACTAGACGAAAAACTCTGCACCCTTGATTACGAGTGTGCACGAAATCTTGAGTTGCGTGTGCGTCACGCGATGAGTCTAGCAGAGGAAGAAAGCAGTACACAGCTTTCTTCTGGTTGGCCGAATGGCTACTTCGAGCAGACGGCCGGCGCCTTAGCGAGGGAAGAATTTGAACGTCACGTGTGAATTCTTGATGTTGCCCTTTTGGTCGCTGCCGGGCAACTTGAGTCTTGCAGTTCCGAGTTTCCCCACGAGTTCAGGACGACCACGAATTGGTCAGAAGACGTATTCGCGGTCGTCCTGAATTCGTGGGAATCTCCTCTCAAACACCCGAGACAGGGCAACGTCGAATTACAATTATCTGCATGAGCCATAAAGTTCTGTTGAGACTACACAAAAGTTATCTTAATCAAGGAAACACCATGAAATCACAACGATGTCTAATCGCCGCCTGCTTACTCTTGGTCATGGCTGTCCCCGCGTTTGCTGATCCGATGAAGGCCTTGATCGTTGAAGGTCAGAACAATCATCGAGTGTGGCCCAAAACGACGAAGATGATGAAGCAGTATCTGGAGCAAATAAAACTCTTTCGCGTGGATGTTGCAAGGACGGCTGCGAAAGGCACCGACCCTGACTTTCAGCCGGACTTTGCCAAGTACAACGTTGTGATCTCGAACTACAATGGAGCAGCTTGGCCGAAGAAGACTCAGGAAGACTTCGTCAGCTACGTCAAAGGTGGCGGCGGATTTGTTGTCGTGCATGCCGCTAACAACGCGTTTGGAAATTGGCCCGAGTACAACGAGATCATTGGCTTAGGCGGTTGGGGCGGACGAAATGAAAAGTCTGGCCCATACGTCTATTTCAATGACGAGGGCAAGCTTGTCCGCGACGAAACAAAAGGCCGAGGCGGCAGTCATGGAAGTCAGCATGACTTTAGTGTTGTCGTCCGGGATCGCAGCCACCCGATCACCAAAGGACTTCCAACTGAATGGATGCACGTCAAGGACGAACTCTACGACCGACTACGCGGTCCCGCTGCCAACATGCACGTACTGGCCACTGCATACGCTTCTCAAGACCATCGCGGAACGGGTCGACACGAGCCCATGATGATGACAATCAGCTATGGCAAAGGCCGCATCTTCCACACGCCAATGGGACACGGCGACTACTCCCAAGAGTGCGTTGGCTTCATCACTGTCCTGCAACGCGGTTCGGAATGGGCAGCGACCGGCAAAGTAACCGTTCCTGTTCCGGATGATTTTCCAACGGCTCGAACAATCAGCAAGCGTGCTTACAAGGAATAGAAGCTCTCGACACTATCAATAACAAACGCCGCGTCCCCAGTTGGTTGGAACGCGGCGTTTTGTTTTGTCTTCGAAACAAGTTGCTCGCCAGTGGGGAGAGGGGACTTACCTCGCTGCGTTTGAATCGATTAACACCAGTTAATATTTTTCCGGGAACCTAAACGAGTTGAGTTCGACAATGCTAGCGAGGCATCATCTTCACGCAGACCGCAGTCGGGACTTCGAACTTTTGCTCTGTCCGTGTTAGCTTTCCGGACTCCAAGTCCACTTTGAATACGTAAACGTCGTTGGTTGATTGATTGCAGGCAATGACGAACTTCCCAGTTGGATCAATCCCGAAGTTTCGCGGGATTGCTCCGCCGGTGGGTTCATGTCCAATCGCCGTCAGCTTGCCCGTATCATGATCAATCGTGAACATCGCAATGCTGTTGTGGCCGCGGTTCGAACAGTACAGGAACTTGCCCGAAGGGTGGACTTGAACTTCAGCGGTCGAGTTGCCTGGTGTTGCCTTGGGAAGTGTCGAGATTGTTTGTTGGCTGCGAAGTTTGCCCTTCTTGGCCTTCAAACGAAATGCGACGACTTCCGAAGTTAGCTCGTTGTTGGTGTATGCGAACTTTTGATTCGGATGGATCGCAAAGTGTCGGGGACCACCACCGGGATTCACGAATGCTGACGGCGGATCGTTGGCGGTTAGCTTCCCGGTCGCTTCGTCGAATTTGTAAACAACAACTTTGTCCAATCCAAGATCAGCAACGAAGGCGAAACGATTGGCTTTGTCTAGATTGATCGAGTGAGCGTGAGCGGCCTCTTGGCGTTTTTTGTTGACGCTTGATCCCTTGTGCTGATGGAAGCTGCTGTCCGGGCCGAGCTTACCGTCTTCAACGATGGGCAACGAGATCACGCTGCCGCCGGTGTAGTTGGCAACCAACACGTGCTTGCCGGTGGCGTCAACGACTAAATGGCAAGGGTGAGCGCCCTTCGTCGGCTGTTGGTTTAGGAATTTGAGCGACGCGTTCTTTCGATCGATTGCGAATGAGCTGACTCCGCCATCTTTGGTTTCATTGACCGCATAAAGGTATTTGCCGCTGGGATGGATCGCGACAAACGACGGATTGACGGACTCGACAAACGAATGTGAAGTCAACTTGCCAGTTTCCATGTCCAGGCTGGCGACATAAATGCCCTTGCTTTCACCGTTCGTGTAAGTGCCGAAGAATGCCAGCATTTGTTTTGTCTCCGCCAAATTACCCGCCGCTGAAGCTGCCGGAAGGCGAACTTGAGCCGATGCGATTGTTGCTGAAATGGAAAGCAGAACTAGTAATGAACTCAGCATACGCTTCATTGCGAAACCTCGAAGCTAGTCGATTCGATAGTGGATGAGATAGGCGCCGCCAAAGTTGGAAACTCAGGCAAGTCAACCTTTTCGAATTGAGATCAGAATTGCAAGCTTGCCCGAATTAATGACACGTATTCACATGTTATAATATGTTCACAATAGTATTGAACTGGCAGTTCGATTCCCCATGAAGATCACTCCTATTCACATGTCCCAACTGTGGAGCGCCTGTACGACTTGATGATTTTGACGAATTGGTAAGCTGCACTCACTGCGAGACGTCATTTCACATTGATTGGGAGGACGAGGATGACGAACAACCGCCCACAGCAGCGCCAGCCCCGAATTTCCCGGCTTTGACCTACAAAGTTATAGGAGCGAATCCGTTCGCTGAATGCCCAGTGTGTGCCTCCGACATGCTGAGAACGGCAGCAAACGAAGCGAAAGAGGTCGAATGTCAAGATTGTAAGAACGTCGCCATCATGCCGTACCTAACGCACTTTCGCGCGGTCCGCCGGCGACGATCTAGCTCAGCGGCTTCGATATCGACTTCAGTTTCCTGGACGGTCAATAGTCAAGCAACGCCCCTCGAATCAAAACGGCCACGCGTCGCCCAGCGTCTCTTGCTGGATTGCGCGTAAATTCGAGATGCCAAGTTCCGCCAACCGAAGTTGCTCGTCCAGGAGATCGCGTCCGAACGTGCGGCCTTCTGCGGTGCCTTGCAACTCGACGAATTCGCTGGCACCAGTCATGACAACATTCATGTCGACTTCGGCCGTACTGTCCTCGACGTAATCCAAATCAAGTACCGGCGTTCCGTCGACAACTCCAACACTCACCGCAGCGATGCTGTCCTTCAAGATTGGTCCGTTGTCCTCAAAACCCTCGCTCGCGCGGATGGCGGCGACGGCATCACAGAGGGCAATGAAACCGCCCGTAATGCTCAGCGTTCGCGTCCCACCATCAGCCTCGAGCACATCGCAATCAATCGTGATTGTGCGAGCCCCCAAGGCCTTGAAGTCGATCACGGCTCGCAGGCTGCGACCGATGAGGCGTTGAATCTCAGTCGAGCGACTGTCTACTTTGTTTCGCTCGCGACGCTTCCTGGGTGCCGTGCTACCGGGCAACATCGAGTACTCGGCCGTTACCCAACCGGTGGGATTTTCATCGTGTCGCTTCCAAGGCGGTACGTCATCGTCGACGCTGGCCGTGCATAAAACCGTCGTGCGGCCGGCGCGAATGTAGACGCTTCCAGGAGCGACTCCGGTGAAGTTTCGTTTTACTTCGATGGGTCGAAGCTCATCAGTTTGGCGACCATCGTGTCTCATAGGTATTCCTTGATTGAATGTGCATGCTGCGCGTGTTTGTTTTCATCATCGCCGAAATGGCTCGACGCCGAAAAACAACAAACACTGAAAGAACACGCGGAGCATGCGCGGGTTGTGCCGATTTCGTGCTACAATTGGAGAAGCGAACTTTGCCACTTGGCAAGATGCACGCGTGGACCGTAACATATTGCTATGAATACGTGTTGCGATCTTTCGTGATCCGAACGGCCACTTCAAGCAGACGATTTTATCGAGCTATGCAACCACTTTCTATTCCATGTCCGCAGTGCGGCAAAGCGCTGAAGCTCAAGGATGCCTCGAAGCTTGGGAAAAAGGGGCGATGTCCTCGGTGTCAGAACGTTTTTGTTCTGCAGGCACCGGAAAACGCGCCCGAACCTCCGCAACAAGTCGCTCCGCAAGCCCAGCAGCAAGTCGCTCTACCACCGCCCATACCTCAAAGTGGCGACCAGACATTGGTGGGTGTCTCTGCGCAATGGATTCCCGATCAAGCACCCGCAGCGCCACAGCCACCTCAACCTGTTCAGCAAGCTCCCGTTCAGTACGCGCCACCACAGCAGATGCCTGGGCAAGTGGCTCCGCCGCAACCGCCAATGCAGCCAGCCATGCAACAAGCTCCGGCCGCGCCGCAGATGCCGATGCAGCCACCGATGCCACAAGCTCCTGTGCAGCAACCCGGCTATCCTCAAGAGCAATATCCGCAACAGGCTTATCAGCAGCAACCGTATCAGCAAGCCCCCATACAACAACAGCCGATGCAGCCAGGTCAGCATCCGGTCAATCAGTTTCCTGCGCAGGCTCCACCCGATCCCTTTGGCATTGGAGGCGACGCTGGCGGAGTGGCTCGTCTGAAAGAAATTCGTCGCAAGAATGCCAAGCGTCGCAACCTGACGATCATCGTTGGCGGTGCCATGGCATGCATCATTGGAATGGGAGCCTTCTTCCTTTGGCCTGACATCAAGAACTCTCAGGCTGAAAACAAGAAGCCGCCGCCAAAGAAAGACCCAATCGTCGAGGCCGAGAAAGAAGAGGCCGCTGCCGAGACGACTGTTGCCGAATCCAAGGATCCCACCACCGGAGCCCCGATCGCACTTCAATGCGTTCCCAGTGGCGCAAGCATCGTGATCAGTGTGCGTCCTGCCGATTTCTGGGTCGATAACCGAAATCCCAATGCCCAAGAATTCTTGTACGGCTTAAGTCAAGAATTCAACGACTGGGCATCCGCAAAGCTCAAAGAACTCTGCAAGCGAGAACCCGCTCAAATCGAACACGCATTGATTTGCGTTTTGCTTGGCCCGCGCGGCAGTGAACCAGAATACGCAGCCGTGGTTAAGCTTGTCGAAGAAGAAAAACGCAGCGAGTTGATCAACGAATTCAAGGGCCAGCCCAACGAAGAGTGGGGCTATCCCATTCGCATCGACGTGCCCAACAACAAGGCCTATCTCTTGCTGGACAACAAGACAATCGCTATCTGCCCGGCAACCAAAGCGCAAGAGATGGCGGAATCAGTAGCCTTGCCGGCAGTGACTGCCAATGGAATTGAAGCGCTCTTGAACAACTCGGACGTCGATCGTCATTTCACGGTGATTTTTCAACCGCTCGACATTCGAAACCATCAGGAAGTGCTGTTCGAGTCAAACTTGCACACGCCCCTTAACCTTTTCCTGGATTGGGTGAACGAAGAAGAGGTCGAGGCGATGTCGTGGAGCGTCCACCTTGGCAAAGAGTTCTACTCGGAAATGCAGTTCCGCAATCACCCAATTATCCGCGAATCGAAGTTGCGCAAAGAACTCAAGACGAAGATGGAAAAGCTTCCTCACGATTTGCTGGCGGCGGTCGAGAAGATGAATCCGAAGGTGCTCGGCTTTCGAAAGCTGATCGGTCGATTCCCCGCGATGATGAAAGTCTATTCGATGGCAACGACCGCTGGCGTTGGCCCGCGGTATGCCTCGATGGTGACTAACTTGAAGTCGGATCTTGCTGGCCCGAACTTGGCTTTGGCGTCGGTGTTGACGCTGCGAGAGGCGGAAGTCACGGACTTCAGCAAGGAAGTCAAACAAAAGGCTCCGACGACGAAGTTGCCTGACCTAATCGCCGATCGCCTGAAGATGAAGATTGACCTTGAGTTCGAACGTGTGCCATTGCAAGAAGCAATTGACTACATTTGCTTTGAGCTCAAAATCAAGTACGTCATCGATGGCGACGCCTTGAAGGACTCAGGCTTCACTAAGAACATGGCCCAGAACCATGATCTTGGCGTCGCTCCAGCGATGGACGGTTTGCAGGCGATCGTGAAGCAATACGTCACCGAAGGCAAAAACACAAGCATGTGCTTCGTAATCGACGAGCAGAAGAAACTGCTGACGCTGACGACAATCAAGTTCGCAGAAAACCAAGGCCTGAAGCCATACCCGCTGAAGTGACGGAGCGTTGGAAGCATGTCGCAGTCTACGGCCAAGGCCGCCACTCGCGCGTTTGATCCTGTCAAAGTTGGCGTCATCGGGCTCGGTCGATTTGGCCGCTTGCATTCCCTGACCCTGACCGGTTTGGCGGAAGCCGAATTGGTGGGCGTGGTCGCTCGGCGTCAAGAGAGCCTCGATTCAATCGCGACAGAGCTACCTGAAGTTCCTGGCTGGACTAACCTGGAACAAGCCATCGATCAGTGTGACGCGGAGGCCTGGATCGTCGCCTGCACCACGGCGTCTCACGTTGAAATCACCAAGCGGCTGCTTGAGGCCGGCAAGTCTGTGCTCTTGGAGAAACCCATCAGTGAGAGTCTCTCGGAAGCTGAGAGCCTTAGCCCGCTAGTCCAATCGGATTCAAGCAATCTGATGATCGGCCATATCGTGCTGTTCAACAGCGAGTTCGAGCAGCTTCGTGAAGAGGCAGCGCGACGTTCTTCGATTTCTTACATCGATTGCGTGCGTCATCGACCCGCCAGTATCGTCCACGATTTTGCGGGCGAGAATCCATTGCACGCCGCCATGGTTCACGATCTGTATTGCGTGCAAGTTCTTGTCGATCGCCGCGAGCCCGCGCAATTCAGCGCCCAATATCATCGCACACCAACCGGCGCCATTGACTTGGCGCTGGCGCAACTGATTTGGGAAGACGGACTCGTGGCGTCATTTTCCGCATCCTATTTGACGCCAAACGGAATGGCCCCGCGAGGAATTGATCGCACGGAGGTCTTCGGCGATGGTTGGGCGGCTCGAATCGAACCGAACCCACGCGCGATGGAAGTTTGGAGTGACCGGGCTGAATGGCCGCTGTCGTTAGAAATTCGCGCGGGTGCTGGCGGTGCAACAGGCATGTTGGCCGAAGAACAACGCTGTTTCTGCCGGGTCGTTCGCGGGCAACAAAGCGTACCCGTTGGCGCCACTTACACCGACGCATTGCAAGTTCAGCGTTGGATGAATCGGCTCGAAGAAGTGGCGTAAGCTTCCAGCTTGCGATTTCCGGACAGTCGCATTTGGCGGCTAAAGCCTGCACTCCAACTTGCAAGCACTAGGAAGTTGGCTTATCACCCCAACGGCTGGGGTTGATGCCATGCGCTTCGGTCTTCATTCCCGCTGGCTTATGGGGTTGCACCCATTCGAATGCGGTGGTGTTCAGACTTTGCAGGAATGGCTTAGCAATATCAGGCGCTGAAGCGACAAGTTCCTCGTCCCATTCGTCGACGGGTTGAATCGGACCCGCCCACGCCGGACGATAACCAAGTTGTACCAATTCTCTTGGCCGTGGATCTTGATTCGGGTGGCTTGCATGAAGCAGCATCGATGGCACAATCACGGCAGATCCCGCAGGCACCACAAGTGTCAATTCCTCGGGATGCGACTTGTAGCGCACGTATGGGCTTGCGTCGGCGTGAAACGATAAGTGCGAACGAGATATCAACCGGAATGGCGCACGCTGTGGGGTCAATTCGTCCAAGTAATACAAGACTCGCAACAACCGCGGGCAACTACCCTCGTAACCAAACAAATCCGATCCGTGCGGCTGGCCATCCGTGTGCATCGAGATGCCTGGTGAACCAGGCAACGTTCGCTGAAAGAAACCACGAGTAAAGACGATGTCGGGTCCCATCACGTCAGCAAGAAACTCGATCATCGGCGGAAAACCGATCAGCTCGGCGACGGCATTGCTAACCCACTGGGGCTGAGTGACCGACCGAGTTTGATACTCGCTGTAGCTGGTGTGAGACATCTCCGCGTCGGCCAACTCATCTTTGATCCGCGCGATGAAGTCGGCGGGCAAAATCTCCGGCAAGACAACATAACCCTCGACTTCAAGATGCCGAATCTGCTCGGCTCGCGACATAGACGAAAAGTCCGTCTCGTCGATGTTCATGAAGTCAATGGTCTCAGAAGGATCGATCGCTGGAATGGTGGAGTCGGTCACGTTGGATTCCTGGAAGTAAGAAGCAGCGCAGTGTGCAACAGAACCTAACTTAGCATTTCATTAGCGCTGACTCAAAGGTACACAATCATCCAACGCGCATCAAAAAAGCCAGACTCCCACGCATGTGAGAGTCTGACTTTGATGAGAGCCAACGACGACTGGGTCGATATTATTCGTCGTTGGGGAAATTCGGTTGTACAAAGTCACGCAGTGGAGTGTTCTTGCGATCGGGCTCGTATTGGCCTTCACCCGCTTGGTAGCGGCTGTGCCACCAGTGCAAGTTGACTTTGCTCCACCACGGAACATAGTCCCAGCCCCACGTGCCTTCGTAGTTAGCGTAGCGGCCTTCACCTTTGCTCATGCGCCAGGCACCACCACCGACGTAGTATCCTGAATACCACGGATTGGGACATCGAGCCCAAGGGGCATAGCGCCCGTTTCCGGCTCGCAACAGACGCTCGTCTTCGGTTGGGGGATTCTTCGCGCGGACGAAGTACTTCTGACGAATCTTGACATGAAAGTCTTTGAACGCACCGGTAATTTTCTCAACAGCTGAAGCTTCCTCTCGGAACGGCTCCCGAGCTTCGCTCCAAATGGGAAATGAAACTACGATCGCGAGTGCTGCTAGCACGATGCGAGTTGATCGTGACACCATTTGTAGTTGCTCCTTCACAAATCAGCCTTGTCGTGCAACGAATCCTGCCGCACCTGAGTCTATATCGACAACGATTTGCCGGTATTCGAGGATGCTCGCGATCTTCCAATTAGATAAAGCAGGCAGAGTCTAACGACGCTGGCGGTGGCCCAAATTCTGCACCAGTAAGCGCTATATTCTCAGCAACCCAAAAACCGGCTTAGCTTCGACCTTCGGGGTTCCTCAAGAACTTCATGAATGGCAAACGCACGGCTCCATCTGGAGTCTGCACATGGACCTGGTCGGCTCGCAAGTTGTTGGCCTTTGGCAAGAACTGCCCGGCTCCAGCCGCGGTGACGACATCGTCCTGGTCAACACCATCGCCGGAAACACCGAAGCCGCCGATCAAATTGCCATCGGCATCGTAAATCGGTGTACTTCCGGGGAAGAACACGATACCGCTTTGGTTGGCTTTGGGAGCATTGGCACCGTTGGCATCCAGAACAGGTGGCATTCCATCCAAGGTGTTGCCGCCGGAATCTCCAGGATCGCGGAAGTTCGTGCCTGGACGGAACGTATCGAAACCACCAACCGTGCTGTCAAAGGCTGACGCGGCCAGGGGTGTTCCGACAGTCAAACCCGTCGTCGGATCAACGAAGTCCAAAGTGCCGCTGTTGTTGGTGTCTTCCGCTGCTTGCAGAATGCCATCGCCATTGATGTCTTCTGTGGTCGTCAACGGAGAGAACGCACCGATAACACCAGCTTCTTGACCTGATGGGAATCGCGGTTCGACCAGATAGCGGAATGTGCGTGCCGTAAAGGCCGTGCCTCGCGGCAAGTTCTGCACAATGTCGTCATCCTGGATACCGGGATTGTTCGGATCGTTGGCTGGATTGTCATCGGCGTAGTACGTTGCGTTTCGAGCCTTCGTAATCGACACGTCGATCGAGAAGATCGTTGCATCCGGCATTCGGAAGGTTCCGAGAACCTCGCCAGAAGTATCTGTCACGGACAACACCATCTTCGTCGCACTGTTCAAAGGCAAACGCACAGCGGCACGAACACGATTGGCTTGCGCGACGCCTCGAAGAATAATCTCTTCGACTTGAGCGGCCGTGATGTCGGGTTGGCCGTTGTTATCCAAGTCGAGTCGTGAGTCGTGTGGCGTGACGAGCCAGCCTTCGGCAATACCGTTTCCACTGCGAGCAGTGACGCCGCCAAGGTCCATGTTCACACCAGTATTAGCTCCCGTCAGAACGGTAGGACGAAATCGATCGACCAATCGCTGGACGCCCAAGATACCGGGGATGTCACCGATAACTTCCAGGTTGATACCGACCAGTGACAAAGTTCCAAACGGAATATCAAAACCACCGTCGATCGTGTTCGGTACGTTGGCTCCCGGGGCACCAGCAATCTCCGCACCGAGACTTCCGCCGGCGGCAACAACACCGATGAATTCGGCTTCGAGCGCCAGCGGTGAGTTCAATCGCGCTTCTGGCGTTAAGGTGTTAAACGGTCGAAGCAGTCCCGTGTCGGGATTGAATTGCTGTTCGTACGACGCGAAGCCGTTTGGCCCAGGGAAGAACACGCCAATTCCGGCAACCATCGTATCGCCAAATTGGTCGCCATTGGTGTCGCGGAATAACGGAATTCCACCAGGCATCATGGCCAACCCGCGAGCTGATGCGTTCGGGGCAAGTCCTGAAGTCACACCGTACGATTCGGGCGGTTCCAACTCGGTCAACAATCGCGTTGTTGGATTCGGAATCGGCATGCCGCCTCCATCGAGGACGGGAAGTCCTGATGCCGGATCAGTCTCAACCAACGGCGCGATGAAGTTCGGATCGATATTGAAGCGAGCTCGCAACGGAATGTCGTCAGCCGTTCCTTTGATCGCATCATCACCTGGGTGAATCAAACTGTCTCGATTTGTCTTCTCAATCGCGTACAAATCGACGTGTGGAGTAAACATAGTTTCTGGTGGGAAGTGACCACCTAAGCCAACAGGTGCCACAACACCAGGACCGCGATTGGTGGCATCAGGGTCGATGATACTAGGATTACCATTCACTTCACGCTCGGTGATTGTGGACTGGCTGATGAATCGAACTGTTCGAGTTGTAAGCGGTGTGGCGTTGCCAGAATCAGGCGTTCCGTTCGCGAAGAAGGAAGCTGTTCGAGCCTTCGCAACTGCACCATCAATAGCGTAAATGAGCGTTTCTTGTTCTGGACCAGGATCGATGGTTCCGTTCCCTTGAACTCCACCGCTGGTGTTGCGATCAGTCGATGCCGCCAATAGGTCGGGATTGTTGTCAATCGCGTCGATCACGCCTTGCTCGACCCGAACACCCAAAATTCGCCCCATCCGGTCGACGATCGCGATGATGGCATCTTCGCTCGGAGTCGCTATCGCGGCTCGATCCAAAATCGGAGCAATTTCTGTAGCGTCCAACTGAGCCTGACTCTCGGCCGTCATGGCACGCAGTTGCATGACGCCTTCTTCGAGAATCGCTTCGCCCAAATTTGCATCGGCAATTGCAAACTCCGTCACCTCACCGTGGTACGTGCCCTTCATGATTTCGGCACCACCAACCAGAAACTCGGAATCCTCGAGACCAAACGCGTGGCCCAATTCGTGCGCGACCACTGAGTAATAATCAAAAGAACCAACTTGATCGCCGTTGCCGATGACAGTGTCCCAATTCTCGGCCGAGTCCATCCAGGCAACACCTGCGATGGCGGTTTCACCATCGGTGGTTTCTGTCAATTGGCCGCCTCCGACCGCCAACAAACCGGCAACTCCGTCGCCGTATTCGAACGCGGCAAGTGACCCCGTACCGATGTTGACGATTTCGTCGATGGGAGCTTGCGTATCCTGCTCGAACACGACCTTTCCACCTGTCACCTCGGTCCAAGCATTCATCGCTTCGATTGCGACGACCTGCTGCGCTGGAGTGATCTCGTTCGTGAATCCGTTCAAATCACGAAAGTCAAAACCGATGACGCGTGTCTCATTGGCCGGGCCCGAGAACGCAAAGCCTTCGGTGTTGGATAGTTTGGCCCGCGTGGCTTCTTGAGCAGACAATCCGGCGTAGGGATCCACGACTTCATTAGATGTGGTCGACAGATTGCCTTCGGCGCCAAGGCTCGTGCTGGTTTGGCCATCGCTCTGGTGAGAGTCGCCCTGGACGGGACTACCACCCTGACCGGCCGTAATCGGAATATTAAAGCTTCCCTTAGATTCCGTCTCGTCGTTCGAACCATCTTCGGAATCTTCAAGCACGGGATCCAGTTGCTTTTCTGAGAGTTCGCTTTCGAATTCGTCTAGTAAACCGTCAGTTGCTTCGGTTTCGGCCAAGGCACTTGCTAAGACGTCTTCCGGAAGCTCATCAGTGACGTCTCGCTGCTCTTCGCTTTCGCCCTCTTCAGCGTTCTCTGTCGGCTGCTCAAGATCTGGTGTCTCGGATTTGCTGACTTCACCCGTTTGAGCAACCTTCTCAGGCTTTGTTTCTGCAGGTTGATCTTCAACCTTGATACTTTCGCTCAGCTTCGTGGCCGAGACTGCTGCTGCCGCTGATGCGACTTCATGAGCAACCGTTACATCCTCGGTGATCTCGCCGGGAACTTCACCAACCTGAGGTGATGCCAGTCCGCCAAGGCAAAGTCGAGACTCGAGTTGCTCGATCGAACCAAGCTCAAAAGTGTCGCGATCGTGAGGTTTAGAAGGCGTACGTTCAGCATTGCTCTTCTTAGAACGGGATAGCAAAGACACGGGACGTCTCCAGGTTTTGTCGGGTCGGATTGGGTGCGGGGTGTTCTTTCCCAATCGGTACATTCATCCGTTCTGGTGAAACCGAATTGTCTGGTCGAATTGGATTTTCCCGAATTAACCTACCTACATTTTTGTATAGAAAATCGTGGTTCCAGAGCCCTAGGCGTGCCGGCCAGCACGGACTCGGCAAACGGTTTGAGGTGATAAGGAACGGCCATGACACGACTTACGAGCGAATGATGCAGACGACCGGCACAATCGCTTTATTGGCGTTAGTCCAGTAATCCCGAAAAACCGAACCAAGCGGCACATCAGGTACAAGTTAACGCGCCGTCATAACCGATACCTGCCGTGGTACCTGTACAACCCGTCCGAGGTCCGTGACCTCGGACGGGCGGCAGCACGACCGCAGCGAAATCCTCAATAGGGGGCCACAAGTTCTCACCTTGATGCTCCGGAAACCATGGGCACAGGTTTCTGTTCCAATGCCGAGAGCGTCAGCGTGTTGACTAGGACAAGTCGAGTGATCTCGCCGGAGTGTCCCGATTCCGATTACCCGCAAGATCTCAGGAATTTGCCGTGACCGATTTGATGAAAGCGACTCAGAATCGCTCCAAGAGCCGAGTGAGACAACGCGCCATGTATCTTTGTTTTTTCACTGCAATAAAACGTTGCGCCGTTGCATTGTCCGTCGTCATGATGATAGGCGGACCACTTTTCGCTCAGCAGCCAACCAGTGACAGCGTTGCTCGAAGCCCAAAGCGACAGATGACAAATCTGTTGAAAAAGCTTCATGAGAGCGACGCGACTGTGGTGAGCAAAGCTCGTGAAGACTTGAAATCTCTCGGGGTTTCTGACGACCAGATCGAATTCGGTCGTCTGCTGGTCTCGAAGAAGGCACAAGATCGCATCGAGTTGGCCGGCAAATTGAAAGAAGCCGAGCGAGCGACTCAGATGGAGTTGCTTTTTGAACTCTCCAACGATCGCGACAAAGCTGTCCGCAGCGCAAGCTTGGAATCTCTCAAGAAGTTGATTCCTGACACTCGCGTGCAAGAGCGAGTTGCCGAAATGGCGAAGACCGATCCTGACGCAGTCGTTCGCGGACACGCTCGGTTATTGTCCGCCGAATGGAAATTCAGCAAGCCTGCAAGTTCCGTCGTGACAGCAGATTCTGTCGCTCCAAACAAGCCCTCAGAAACAGGCACCAAAACGACAGTCGCAATCGACGAGACACCGACTTCCTTGCCGAGTCGTAAGAACTCAAGGTCGAAGTCTCGCAGGCTGCCGACATCGGCAATTCCGCAAGCACCGCGGCTTGTCCAAGACGCGAAGAAACCAGTGCCGTGGGCAACTGCAAAGCCAGTGCGCATTGGTGCTCCCGAACAAGTCGCCAACCACGTCAAGAAGAAGTCGGCTCCGCAATATCAACCACTGACATTGGATGACACACCGATTGGTCGAAACCGAACCGTCATGAAACGGGCTACTCCGTCCGTTGATGTTGCCAAGACAAAGCAAACAGTGGCACCAATCCCTCAACCTCAACCCGAAAAGTTCGAAGGTTTGGGAATGAGTGACGCGGTTGTTCACAGTCATCACATCGAATCCAAGGGACCTGGCGACTTCCCGACAAAAGACCAGATCGAACGAGTCGGACTGGAAGTGCGACTTGGGCCAAGTAGTCCGGTGCCCGCCTTCGATTCGATCGAGGCTGGTCCGAACCCCTTGCTACTTGACTTACCCGCACCTGCGGAAGCCAAGCCGATCGCTGACAAGAACGCCGTGCAACAAGTCGATACCGTCGAGCAAGAAGCTACGATTCAGCCTATTGTAAACACTCAATTTCCGCCGCTACCGTCGAAGTTGACGGAACGTCTGTCGGAAGAAATGTTGGCCGCCCTACAAGATTCCGCTGATCCCAACCGCGTTATCGAACGCCCAACTCTTCCGGTTCCACTTCCAGGCCGAGACGAAATCTCGCAAGAGATTACCGCGTACAACTACGACGAAAAAGTCGGCGAGCTACTTAAATATCGTGAATACGCGACGTTTGGTTTCTCCGGCCCGAAAGGCCAGTTGGCAACCGAAGTGCAAACGGACAGCCACTTCGTTCCGATCGAGGACCGCTGGCGTATCGGTAACCCGTACTGGGATCGATATGGAACTGGACACCCACCCACTGACGACTATCCGGGTGTTGAAGGTCACTGGTGGGATCCGTACAACCAAAACGTGCTCAAGGGCGACTACCCGATCATCGGGCAGCACACATTCCTGAACTTCACAGGAACCAGCTTAACAGTCTTCGACTATCGTGAAACGCCGATCCCGACGAGTCCATTTGAAAGTACACTGGATCCGTTCCAAGAAGAATTCTTCGGTGATCCCGCTCAGTTCTTCTTCACGCAATTCTTCCGAGCCCGCTTCGATCTGTTCCACGCGAACGACGCGGCCTTCAAACCGCTCGACTGGCAGATTCGACTGACGCCGGTATACAACGTGAACTACCTGGACGTTGCCGAGCTGGGTATCGTACGGCCTGACGTGCGACAAGGTACGAATCGACAACGTGACGATAAGTCGCTCGAAGAATGGTTCGTCGAATTCAAGCTGGCGGACATCAGTCCTGATTACGACTTCATGTCGATTCGAGCAGGCTCGCAGTTCTTCGTCAGTGACTTCCGTGGCCATATCTTCTTCGATACGAACCGCGGTATTCGATTGTTTGGCTCGAAGTTCTCGAACCGCGACCAATTCAACTTGGTTTATTTTGATCAGGCTGAAAAGAACACAAACAGCGGTTTGAACACCGATGACGACCGTCACCAAGAAGTCGTGATCGCCAACTACTATCGTCAAGACTTTCTGTTCCCTGGCTACACAGCCCAAGTCAGTTATCACTACAACCACGATAAGGCCAGTCGCGAGTTTGACCGCAACGACTTCGTCGTTCGACCAGACCCCGCTGGTGTTTCGCGGCCTCACGATGTGAAAACCCACTATCTTGGTTGGGCGGGTAACGGCCACATCTACCGATGGAACATCGACCACGCGATGTATTACGTCTTCGGTGAGGACTCGTTGAACCCGATTGGCGGCCGCGAACTTGACATTAGTGCCATGATGGCTGCTGTCGAGTTGTCCTACGACCGGGACTGGGCTCGCTTCCGCACCTCACTGTTCTGGGCCTCTGGTGATGACGACCCGACCGACACCAAGGGTGAAGGCTTCGACACGATTATTGACAATCCGGTATTTACTGGTGAGTTCAGCTACTGGTCTCGTCAGCGGATTGGTTTGTTCGGCGTTGGTTTGGTCCAAGACCGCAGCTTGGTGCCAAGTTTGCGATCCAGCAAACTTCAAGGTCAAGCAAACCACACGAACCCAGGTGTCTTGATTGTGAACACGGGTTTCGATGCTGACATCACGCCGAAACTGAAGTTGATCACAAACATGAACTACTTGTGGTTCGACCAAACTGAAGTCCTGGAAGCATTTACATTCCAAGGTAACATCGAACGCGAAATCGGTCTCGACCTGAGTATGGGTTACGAGTACCGACCATTCCACAACGATAACGTGATTATCTTGATCGGCGCCTCAGCACTCGCCCCAGGCAACGGTTTCAAAGACTTGTACAACCAACTCGGTCGGAAAGTGAAGACTCTCTATACGTCGACGTTGGAAGTAATTTTGACGTTCTAAGAACTAAACACGATCGGGCGGGCCCCTAGATTGGTCTTGACCCTTTGGGAGAAAAGACCTATTGATCCCGGCCCTTCCTTTCTCTCCACTCGGATTTCCCACCACATTTCCACTGGTTGCTTTTGTTGTTGCAGCAGAGAGACACTCTCTTCGCGGCCTCGATTACCGCAAATTTCGTGACGCGACAAAAGTTAACTAAGACTCCCTTCGGAGCAATTCCCACTCCAATCGGGCCAAGTCGCAAACCATCGACGTATACACGGAGGTCGTAAGTCACATGCAGCATCAAGGACGAAACAACACCGGAGTCTTCTGTGTTGGCTTAGTCGTTTGGTTAGGCTTCATGGCCTGGGTATTCACACCGCCCGCCAGCGATCAAGAATACCTTTCTGCGCAAGAGGCTCCGAAGAAGTCGGGCGTCAAGAACGCCGCCTTCCAAGCGACGGAGAAGGTCAAATCCGCATCGAATTCGGTGACCTCGAAAGCGAAGTCCGCGATGAGGGCCGCGACTGACAAGATCAAGAGCGCTATGGGCCGCGGCATGTTTCATGGCAAGAAGCCCAAAACCAACATCGAACTGACGGCCTACGATGTCGCTGGTTCCGAGGCCTTTCCAGTTCCACCCGAACTGAAAGGGATCGACTTGACGAAGCAAACAGCTCAGCAAGCTCACCAGAAGAGCTGGGGCTGCTTAGCCTGCCATAAGGGATCCCACGATCCGCACTATTCTAAGGCGATTAACTTGGGTTGCACGGACTGCCATGGCGGCGACGCTTCAGAAACCCAGAACAAGTACGTTGCTCACATCCAACCGATCTTCACCGATGTTTGGGGCGGCGATATCTCGGCCAACCCCGTTCGTACTTACACGCTGCTCAATCACGAAAAACCCGAGTTCATTCGATTCAACAATCCCGGCGATTTGCGTGTCGCTCACTTGAGTTGTGGCACGACCAATTGCCACCCCAAAGAAGTTCTTGATCTTAAGAAGAGCATGATGACCCACGGCTGCATGTTGTGGGGAGCTGCTTTGTACAACAACGGTGCGTATCCCAAGAAATGGTCACGCTTCGGTGAGAGCTACAGCATGTTCGGTACGGCTCAACGAGTCCAAACCGTTCCGCCACCAACCGAATATGAAAAGAAGTACAAGGGCGTCTTGCCGTTCCTCGAACCGCTGCAGCGATTCCAAAAGTCGCATCCTGGCAACATCCTGCGTATTTTTGAACGCGGTGGCCGCTTCGTCGTTGAAGTTGGAATTCCCGAGCGTTTGGAAGAGCCCGGTCGTCCTCGTTTCCGCTTGAGTACCCGCGGTCTCGGCACGACAAACCGGACCGACCCGGTTTACATTGGCTTGCAGAAAACACGTCTGCTTGACCCGACATTGAACTTCCCAGGCACCAACGATCACGCGGGCGATTACCGGCAAGGTGGTTGCACAGCTTGTCACGTTGTCTACGCTAACGACCGCTCGACGGTGCACTCTGGACCGTTTGCGAAGTACGGAAACAAGGGACAAGCGGCCTCTGAGACGGACGAATTCGTCTTGAACGTCGACCCGACAATTCCCACCAATGAACCAGGGCACCCGATTGCTCACCGGTTCACTCGAGCGATGCCGACCAGCCTTTGCATCGGTTGTCACATTCACCCCGGTACAACTGTCATGAACAGCTACCTGGGCTACTTGTGGTGGGACCAAGAATCGGATGGCGAGTTCTTCTATCCACCCGAACAGAAGTATCAGTCCTCAGAAGAGTTCACGAATTCCCAAATGCGGAATCCGAACGACACGGTCGCTCGCACGAACTTGACTGACGAGGACTTCTTGAGCGAAGTCACTCAGCTCAACCCCAGTCTGAAGAAGATTCAAGTTGGCGACTTCCACGGCCACGGATGGACATTCCGCGCCGTCTTCAAGAAAGACCGACAAGGCCACGTTCTTGATAAAAAGGGCAACCGAATCGAAGACGTCACTGCTGGCAAACGGATGATGGCGATCAAGGTGCCGGAAATCATCAAGGACATGTACAAGAACCGGCTGAAAACTCCAGCCGAACAAGTTCGGCTGTACAACGCAAAGTTGGCTTCTGTCGCCTCTGAAATTCCCAAGGGCGCAATGACAATGCCCAACGCTCCAGCCCCAGAACCAGGTATCAGTCCAAGAGACCAGTTCCGAATGCTGGAAGAGTACGCGGCAACAACTCGAGATGGTATTCCAGTGCACATGCTCGATATCCACTTGGAAAAGGGCATGCACTGCATCGATTGCCACTACATTCAAGACAATCACGGAGACGCGAAACTATACGGTGAAGTCCGTGCCGCCGTCGAAATCCAATGTATTGATTGCCACGGCACGGTGACCGATCGCGCGACGATGATCACCTCAGGCCCGGCGGCGAAAGAAAAGTACAACCCCGAAACGAAGAAATACGACAAGCTCGGTCGCAACTTGCGGACCGCTCGGACTCCGTACGGAAACCGCCGCTTCGACGTCTTGGCCGATGGCCGGATCATCCAGCACTCGATGGTCGAAAAGGGCCTAAGCTGGGAAGTCACCCAAGTCACCGACGTCATCGATCCAAAGAGCCCAGATTACAACGCTTTGGCGGCATTGGCAAAGACCGTCCGCTTCAACGATGCCGGCAAGA
>PBMZ01000136.1 GCA_002722955.1 Planctomycetaceae bacterium
AAGCCGTGTCCGTGATCGTCGAAGTCAAGCCCCCAAGGATTGATGGTTCCGTCGACAACGACTTCGAACACGTGGCGAGTTGGATGAAATCGCCAGATGCAGCAACTCAGATCGACGCGTTCATCGTCACTCGAACCGGGGCGTCCGACTCGCGAAGGTTGCTTGATTCCATGTCGACCGTACAACCAACCATCAGGCCCCCAAGTTAAACCGTTAACGCTGTTGTGCTCTGCTTTCAACGACCATCCATCGAGATGCACAATAGGTTCGCCGTCAGGTCGATCGTTGCCATCTCGATCGGGGATGAACGCAAGATGAGGTGGCGCGGTGATCCATGCTCCGCCGAAACCTATCTGCAGTCCCGTCAAATGTGTCAGTCCATCGCAAAACACGCGGCGCTCATTCAAAACACCATCGCCATCGGTGTCTTCGAAAATCAGAATTCGATCGTTGTGCTCATCGGTAAACTTGCTGCCGTTGTACGAGTAACTTTCGGCAACCCACAACCGTCCACGATCATCGAATGCGATAGCAATCGGCTGCCGAACGTCGGGCTCGGATGCAGCAAGTGTAACCGTAAAGCCTTTCGGTACAGTTAGACTCCGCAACGACTCAGCCGGCGGAAGTGGACTCTCGCCCGGTTTCTGCGTGTTCTTCGGCACGAAATCATCGGCACTTGAAGTCGCGACGAACACAAAGAGTACAGCGGTGGCGAAGTTGATCTTTTTCATTCGCGAATCCATGGGGCGTCGATTCTAATTGTCGGGCGCATCGATTAGCCGTTGAGTACTTTGTAATTAGACAACACAAGCAGACAGTACATCAAGGATGTCTCATCAAACGACTAGCTTCCAATTCGTAGCTGATGATTCATCAACATGAGAAGTCAATATGCAATCGAGCGGTAGGCAAAGGAATGGTGGCAAAAGAATGTTTGTTCTCATTCCTTTGCCTTCAATATAAAAATGTTATTCTTGTTTTTCATAAATGAATCTTTAACTGGCTGAGATCACTGCGCAAGTCGTCAAGATTTGGGCTATGCGTTGGTCTCAAAAGGAAAGCCCTGACAAGGCACGGCACTCCAAAGTCTGCGACTTGCAGTCTGGTTAACCATAAGAAGGACACATTCGTGAATCGATTATATGTACTATGTTTTTGTGTGGTTGTCGTCTTACGAACGTGCTTTTCGACGTCTATGGCTGATGACAAACCAATGCTCGCGGGGACACCGCCGATGGGTTGGAACAGTTGGAATGCTTTCGAAAAAGATATCGACGAGAAAAAGTTGCGTGAGATTGCCGATGCCATGGTGACTTCGGGAATGCGCGATGCAGGCTACGAGTACCTTGTGATTGACGACGCGTGGATGGCTCCCAAACGGGACAGCAAGGGACGCTTGGTGGGAGACCCAAAACGGTTTCCCAGCGGCATGAAGGCGATGGGCGATTACATCCACAGCAAAGGTTTAAAGTTTGGCATTTATGAAGACCGAGCCGATCTGACTTGCCAAGGCTTGCCCGGCAGTCTCGACCACGAAGAACTCGATATGGCAACGTTCGCTGAATGGGGCGTCGACTATATCAAACTGGATAGCTGCCATGCCGAGCGCAACGGCCGCATGAGTTCCGTCGACTACGCCATCTTCCGAAAAGCGATCCAAGCGACGGGCCGGCCGATGGTGCTGAGCATCTCGGATTTCGGCAACGCTGCTTGGGCTTGGGGCGGTAAGAAATACGCTCAGTTGTGGCGGACCTCGAACGATATCTATCCGTGGATGGATTCGATCTACTACTGTGCCCAGACATCTGGCGGCGATCAGAAAAGCCACCCAGCCTTCAACGGCTTATGGCAATTCGCCGGCCCGGGTCATTGGAACGACCCGGACATGTTGCATGTCGGCAACCTGAAACACATTCCCGACGATCGCAAAGAGGCCGGCAATCAAGCCCACTTCGGTCTCTGGTGCATTCTTGCCGCGCCGCTGATGGCCGGCAACGATTTGCGTTCCATGAACGCTTCGGTCAAGTCCGTGCTGACGGCACCAGAGCTGATCGCCGTGAATCAGGACCCACGCGGAATTCAGGGCTACAAAGTCTTTTCGAAGGACGGCCGAGAAGTCTACTGCAAGCCGCTGGCGGACGGTACCGCCGCACTCTTGTTCTTAAACAAGCGACGGGAGAGTGCCGACATCTCCGTCTCATGGAAGACGATCGGGTTATCGGGCAAGCAACCCGTTCGAGATCTGTGGGCCCGCCGTGATCTTGGCACAATCGATGGCGGCTTTACGGCGAAGGACCTGGGTTGGCACGAGTCCTTGATGGTGAAGGTCGGCAAGAAAGGAAAACCGCTACCAACCGCTGCCCCAGTTCCGTTGGAAAAGTACACGGTGACTCGAACGGGCGTCACGTATCTAAGCGACCTGTATTACATCTGGAAAGCCCATCACGCCCCCGTTTACGACGCCACCTTCGCCAACAAGCCGATTGTCATCAATAAGGAAACGGTCACCAAAGGCATCGGCTGCAAAGGCAAAAGCGCCTTCATGTTCATGGCTGGCGGCAAAGCCAAACGATTCCGAGCTCGCGTCCAGATGAATCCATCATCACCGGCCAGCAGTGAAGGTCGATTCAAGGTTTACAACGAAGATTTCTTCGCCAACAAAGTTCTGTGGGACAGCAAGAAAATGACGAGAGACTCAAACGCATTGGACATCGACGTCGACATCAGCGGAGTCCAGTGCCTGATGCTAGTCTTCGAGGGTAAGGACGCTTTCGGCAACTGGGCCGAGGCGCGAGTGATCGGGAAATAGTAGTTTCCTTGCGCTAAGGCATGTGACAGCAGATAAACTACCCGAAAGATTGACAGAATGATGGGGGCAGAATAATGAAGGCCTATTATCATTCTGCCCCCATCATTCTGCCGATTCTCGGCGCGGGTTAGCTTCTTTCCCGCCGGTTACCTAATGCTATTTGATAGCGTCACGTGCCAAGGCTTTGATCGCCAGACGGCACATTTCGGCAAGGATGTCTCGACCGGATCGATCTGTTGGATCGTTGGCCAAGGCAAAACAGGCGATGGCAATTGGGCGGTCGGGGATTTCGATGATGCCGGCGTCCGCGGCGATTCTTTGACTGCCGCCATATTTGTTCGCTACCTGGATGCCACGTTTTACATGACGCGCGATTGTGTTTTTGTGCGTGGAGGCTCGCATGGGTTCAAGGATCGCTTGCTTGTTCTTTTCGCTGGTGAGCTCGCCGTTGTAGAGGCGTTCTAACAACAGCACGATTTCGCGCGGAGCACACACGTTGTTTTTCAGCGAGTCGGAATAGCCCAAGCCGTCGTTGTCCATGCGGCCGGCTTTGATTTGTTCGATTAAACGTTCATCGTTTTGAAGCGTGATCGGAAGATCGGGGATACCGCAGACAATGTAATGCCAGCGGCCCAATTCCAAAGCCACGCGCGTGTTGCGAAAGCCTTGCACATCGAGGAATCGATTTGTCGCCGTGGGCGAGACCGTGCGAATGATGAAATCGGTCGCCATGTTATCGCTGTGGATCATCATCAAATCGGCGTATTCACGTAGCGGCAATTCGACAGGACGTTTTTTCTTCTTGAGCACCCCCGTGCCGTGCGTCGAGATGTCATCTGGTAACCGTAGTTTCTTGTCCAGATCGAGTCGTCCGTCGGCGGCTTGCCGATATAACTCAATCATCACTGGCAGCTTGATAACGCTCGCTGGCGGAAAACGCTCGTCTGAGTTCCAACCATAATCCGCGCCGCTGGCGAGGCCTCGGACAAAGAAGCCAATCCGACCGTCAAACTTTTTCGCGACGGCGTCGAGTTCATCTTTGGGAAAGCGACCGTGCAAGCGATCCGCAACGTTGACTTCTTCGTTTCGGCGTCCCACGTGACCGCTCCGATCTCGAACTTCTTGGACTACGCGCTTTTCATCGGCGTCGCGGCGCAACGGTCCGGCTTTCTTCAAGACAAGCTCAAAGGACTTACTCGCCGATTGAACGGTAACGCCGGGCGCTGGGAACGGACTTTTCTCGATTTGCGACTCGGGAGCCGGAAACACGCTTCCGGCTTGAACACTCGATCGTGGAACCTCGTTGCTGGTCTTTTCGAAAGGAGTCCTATTCTTTGACACGAAGACTCGCGCCGCCGGGGCTTCGCGATTCAGATAGATGACTCCGCCACCGCCCGATTGGGAGCCCGGAATGATCGAACATCCTTGTACGTTCGCCTTGGCACCATTGAGCAATTTGACAGCATTGCTGCCGCCAGCCCAGTTGTAGACCACGTTGTTGACGAAATCAAAGGTACCGCCGGATAGCAGAGGCGAGCGGTCGGCGTTGTGAGCAAACAAACAATGGTGAATCGTAAATTGGTCGTTACGGCGGCCACACAGCCATCCCATACTGTGTTTGCCCTTTTGATGATCGCCGTATCTTTGCCCCTCGGCAATGATCGTCCACTGGCAAGTTAAATTCTTGACGTGTCCCCATGTATCGATATTCTCATCCGTCGCCCACATCACCGAGCAGTGGTCGATCAGCACACGTTCGTGCTGACCATTGAACAGCAACCCATCGCCGTTAGCCTTGCCTTCTGTTGGACGCAATCGAATGATGTCGTTGCTCTCGTCGAGAAACCAAATGCCATGCTTGGCAATTGTGATTGAGTTTCCCGACGGAGTCGTTCCATCAATCGTAACGCGTCCATGCCGCGACACGACGGGCTTTCGCAGCTCAATGGTTCCCTCAAGCCCAAATCGAATGATCCGTGGTTGTTCGTCCGCAAGCGCCTCGCGGAACGACCCCGGTCCATCATCGGCAAGCGTAGTGACGGTGATGACTTTCCCGCCAGTACCGCCCTTCGACGAAGCTCCAAACCCTTCCGGCTTTATCTCTGCGGACACGGGATTCGAGGGAAGAAACAGAGCCAGACAAAACAGCATGATTTGATTCTTGTTTGTCGGTCTCATTACTAAATCCTCTTGCTCAATTGCTTCGGTAAAGCTGCCGTGCCAGCCACCGTCCGGGACAGGTAGTGCATAGACGCGAGAACCCCTGAGATAAACTCAGGGGCGGGTAATCTATTCATTGCCACATGGCTCTTGAATAGCGATTGTTCACACATTAATTTACCGATAGTAGTGATTTTTTGAAATCACCGTAGATCCGCAATACAAAACTCACGTTGTGATCTACTTCTGGCGGACCCAGTTACGCCTCTTGGCAGAATGACTAGTGGGGACTTTCTATGGCTATCGTTGTGAATTGTGAATGCGGCAAGTCTTACAAATTTCGAGATGACAAGGCCGGCAAACGGACGCGTTGCCGTGAATGCTCAACGGTGATCCGCGTCCCCGACTACGACGAGTATGATGACGAGTCAGATTACTCTGCACCCCAACAAACCGCACCCAAGACGAAGTCTCGTCGCCGTGCGACATCAAAGCAACGCCAAGACAGTAAGCCTCGCAATCAGAAAACTGCAAAGCCGACCACAGCAGGCGGCAGCTGGTCCATGGATAAGCCAAAGCTGTGGATCGTAACTTTGGCCGCAATCACTGTAGTAGTTGGTGCTGGCACCGCAATCAGCCCTGCATTAGGGGCGCCGCTGAGCTTCGGACTATTGATCATCGGGGCGCTATGGTGTTTCGTTGCCTGCATGATGCTTGTCGTCAAGGGATTCAAGCAGAAAACGTCAACGGGAATCATGTGTCTGTTTGTCCCGTTTTACTTGTTCTACTTTGTCTATAAGAACTGGACAGAGACGAAACAGCTGTTTTTGTCCGTGGTCTTGGCCACAGCAGCATCCATCGTCGCTCAGATCGTGTTGGCATTAGCAGCGTTGTTGTTCTTCAGTAATGCGGTTAACGAATCCAACGGCGAGATTCAGATTAATACAACCAGCAGTTTTCTGGATGACGCAACCGACGTTTCTCAGAACAACGCCACTGGCAACATAGTCGGCGAGAATCCAAGCCCTAAGCCGTCCGATGAATGATGGCATACAAACGAGGGACTGAGGGTACGTTTCAACCATGATCCCTGGCGGCCGGCTTCACGCGAACTCGATGGAGCGGTCGCGTTTGGAATACATCCACCGTCAAGCCTCTTCTTAGACAGCAGTCACTCGTCTTGATAGCATTCTAGTGCGTTTACGCGTGGACCAAATTCTTGAGTCCATCGCGTCTTTCCAGCGGCCAACTAGGCAACTATCGTTGACCGCAATCGCACACACGAATTGCGAGTTTCAGGATGAGAGTTTCTCGACGGTCATTTATCACGGGTGCAGCTGGCGCTGGCCTTTGCCTTGCATGCCCGAATATTCTCACAGCTCGGACTCCCAACGAAAAATTGAACATCGCAGCAATTGCTGTTGGTGGCAGGGGCTGGTCCGATGTGAATGGAGCAACTAAAGGACACAACCTGGTTGCTTTCTGCGACGTGATGACTGAAGCATCGCCTCGAAAAGGTGGATACATCGAAGCAGCGAAGCGATGGCCGAAAGCCCGACGCTATCAGGACTGGCGCAAGCTGCTTGACGAAAGTAAAGATATTGATGCGATCACGATATCGACTCCTGATCACATGCACGCGCTGCCAACTCTTGCCGCTATGAGGCTGGGGAAACATGTTTTCACACAAAAGCCGTTAACGCACACGATTCATGAATCTCGGGCGTTGATGCTTGAGGCTCGGCGTAGTGGCGTGGCGACTCAGATGGGGATTCAGAATCAGTCAAGCGTTGGACACCGCACAACTGTGGCACTGATCCAGGACGGGCTGGTTGGCAAGATCAAAGAGGCCTATGGTTGGAGCCACAAAGGTTGGGCTGGGCCGAAGGAAGGTAGACCGGCCGAGGCCGACGACATTCCCAAGGGGCTCGACTGGGACCTGTGGCTCGGCGTCGCTCGCGAGAGGCCCTATGCCAACAAGGTTTATCAACCGATGAACTGGCGCGGCTGGATCGACTTTGGATCTGGAACGCTGGGCGACATGGGGATTCACATCTTTGAGCCAATGGTCTCGACACTGGGTGTCACAGCGCCATTGTCAGTTAGAAGCCTCGGGCTGGCACCAAACCCAGAAACGTGGCAACCTGGTAATACGGTCCAGTACGAATTTGCCGGAACACAATACACGGCCGGTGACATTCTTCGTTACGTTTGGCGAGATGGCAAAGCTGGCCGGCCACCACTCTCGACGTCCGACCACTTGCCTTCCGATTTGAAGCTGCCCAACCAAGGAACGTTGTTCGTTGGCGAGAAAGGAGCCATCGTTCATCCTCACGGTGGCAAGCCCTTGGTTTTTCCGAAAGACCTTGTGTCCAACATGCCAGTCGTCGAGAAACGCGGACACTTTGAAAATTGGCACGAAGCGATTCGCTCAGGCAAACCAGCATGTGCGTCGTTTGACTTCTCGGCTCCGCTGACAGAAACGGTGCTGCTTGGGAATATCGCTGTTCGTTTCCCCAACGAGAAGCTTCTGTGGGATAGCAAAGCTCTGAAGTTTACGAAAAAAAACCAAGCGAACTCGTTCGTCAAAACGGAGTACAGAAAAGGCTGGGAAATCGAAGGATTGTAATAGCTGCTGGCGCTTTGCGATTATCAGTTACTATGAAGAACAATTGCCAAGAAATAGGTTTCAACGTGAAGATGATTTCAAGACTCTCAATCCTCATTCTTCTTGTCACAGTTTCCAACGCGTCGGCCAGAGAGCCAGTCTCTCTGTTCAACGGCAAAGACCTGACCGGATGGACTGGAGCCGACTACAAAGTCAAAGCTGGCATCATGATCTGCCGGGACAAGGTCCTTAGAACAAAGAAGCAGTACTCGAACTACGTCTTCGAGTTTGAGTTCTTGCTCCCTTCCGGTGGCAACAACGGATTGGGGATTCATTACCCGGGCCAAGGGCGACCGTCTGGTGCCGGCATGGAATTGCAAATCCTCGACAACACACATCCGAAGTACGCGAAGTTGAAGGCCTCGCAGTACCATGGGTCTCTATACAAGCTGCAACCTGCCAAACGTGGCATGTTGAAGCCGGCTGGGAAATGGAACCGCCAAAAAGTCACCGTCAATGGACCAGAAGTTGTGGTAGAACTGAACGGGACAAGAATCCTGGATGCCGACCTAAATGAACTGGCGAAGAAGAATCCCAAACATCAGGGAGTGAAACGTCGCAGTGGATATATCTGCTTCTGTGGACATAATTCTCGGGTCCAGTTCAGGAACATCACAATCATCGAATTGCCGGAAAACAAGAAATGAAACAGCGTGCAACTCGCAGAACATGCACGCAACTGACGCTCGTGTTGGTTGTCGCTTCGTTACTCAGTCCTATTGATGCAGCCGAACAGCAGCAACCGTATAACGTTGTTTTCATCATCTCCGACGATCTGACAGCGACGGCGTTAGGTTGCTATGGCAACAAGATTTGCAAAACACCCAACATTGACCAGCTAGCCTCGGAAGGGACGCTGTTTTCGCGAGCATATTGTCAGGCCACCGTATGTGCTCCGTCACGCGCATCGATCCTATTTGGCTATTACCCGTACGCTTCGAAGGCAACGGGAAAGACGAGTGGCCGCAAGGAGGTCGGCCCGAATCGAGACAGTTGGCCTCAGCACTTCCGAAAAAACGGCTATCACACCGCCCGAGTCTCCAAAGTCTTTCACATGGGTGTGCCAACAGACATCGCCCCTGGACGCCATGGCGAAGATGATCCGGAGTCATGGGACGAAGCCTTCAACAGTCCAGGCCCCGAGTCAAAAGCAGCGGGTCTCGGCGAAACTCTTCAGAATAATCCTGGCGGACTAAAGAAAGGCGCGGCCGGCGGCAACCGCTTTGTTGTCATCGAGGCTGACGGTGATGACTTGGCCCATTCGGACGGAAAGACTGCTGCCAAGTCCGCGGAGTTGATCCATCGATTCAAGAAATTGGGAAAGCCGTTCTTTCTTGCCGTCGGCTTTGTCCGTCCGCACGTTCCGTTTGTCGCCCCGCGAAAGTACTATGACGCTTACGACGCCCAGAAGATCGTGTTGCCGCCCAAGATTCCTGGCGACCGCGACGACATCCCGGAAAATCCGGCTAACCGGCGAACATCTAAGAAACTTCAAATGGACGTCGGTCAGCAGAAAAGGCTGATCAGAGGCTACTACGCATCGGTCAGCTATATGGACGCGATGACCGGTCGGGTACTTGAAGCTCTGCAAGAGAGCGGCCAGCGCGATAATACAATCGTTGTGTTTACCAGTGACCACGGATATCACCTTGGAGAACACGACATGTGGTCCAAGGTTAGCATTCATGAAGAATCGGCACGAGTGCCTTTGATTATCTGCGTGCCCGGTAAGTCGCCCGCCGTGAGCAGTTCGCTTGTTGAACTTCTCGACCTTTATCCGACGGTGACGAAGCTGTGCGGTCTTAAGATCCCTGGAAACATTCAGGGGAAAGACATTTCTGCGATGCTCGATACTCCGCAAACCGAAGTACGCAACGCCATCCTCTGCAGTGGAAAGGGTCGCCTGTACCGAGAGAAGCGATGGGCTCTACTGGATTATGGGAGAAACGGAGAGCTCTACGACATGACAAAGGATTCGAAGCAGTACACCAATCTGTTCAACAACCCCGAATACTCAGAAGTCGTCGCAAATCTGAAACAGAAGCTGAAGGCGAAACTGGCTGAAGCTGAGAACAACGACCTCAGCAAGAAGTGACCATTATCCGATTTTCAAGCAATTGAGTCGAGCACATCTGACGGCTGGCTTGGAAGGCTCGTGCTATTCGACCGGCTTGTCTTTATCGAGCAACGGCAATAGATGCAACAACTCGCGTGCCGGTAATTGACAGAGAAAGCTTCGTCCGGCCTTCTTCAAGTAGAACACCTTCTTGTCGTCTTGCTTCTCGACCCAAAAGCATTCCCATCGTTCCGCACCGAGTTTATTCAACTCTTCGATCGCCGCACCTGGA
This sequence comes from Planctomycetaceae bacterium, assembly GCA_002722955.1. GTDB lineage: Bacteria > Planctomycetota > Planctomycetia > Planctomycetales > Planctomycetaceae. The sequence goes on from PBMZ01000136.1 coordinate 9,986, forward strand.
TCTTCGGACTCAATGGTGATGGTCTTGTATTCCCAGCTACCCATCTTACGAACATCCTCGATCAACCAATCGCGTGTGTTCGCTGCGGTTGTCTCGCCGGCATCCTTTGCTTGTTCGTAAGCATTGTTGAACCAGTCCGCAGTTGCAGTGGCCGTTTCTTTTGTTGAATTAGACGCCTGATCGTAGGTCTCGATAATCCAAGCATTGACATTCGAGGCCGTTGTTTTGCCGGACTTCTTCGTACTGTCGTACAATTCGGTGACTTGCTTCCAATACGATTTGTCCTGTTCCGTTTCGCCTTTCGTCTCCCCATTCGATGCGGGTTCGACAACTTTATCTTCGGTGATGACAGCTGGGGAGATGGTTTCGGTTTCTCTGGTGAGTCATTAGAGGCAACCGTTTCATTCGCCGTCGTTGATTGATCGTCAGCGACATCTGCGCCGGACTGCTCGTCACAACCGATTGCACAAACTCCCAACATGACAGCGATAATATCTAGACGTAAATTCATCAGCTTCTCGTGACGGTTTCGCAAGGCCAGAACTTGCAGTGTTCTAGCTTATATTCGCCCGTGTTTCGCAATTCTTAGCAAAATATTGCAACCGAGACAGAGGTTGTCGTGCCGGAAGCGATCGTCTATGTCCAAGTCTTCGGACTAATGAGGTAGCCGCTTGCAACGCTGCTCTTGCAGTTGCTTCGTAGCCACCGATCTGTCGGCATTGAATTGACATTCGTTGCAGACGCAAGACTCTCCAAAAAGAGGTGAAGGAAAGTGAGCCTCGCAACTCCGCGCATCTTATGCGTCTCCAACGACTAGGACTAGATGGCAAATGAACCGATTTTTGATGTTGTTTTCGCTGGCGAGCTTGCCAGTCCTGCTCGCCGCACCCGTTCTTCATGCGGATCCGTTTCGAGACCAAGTATCGCCGCTGCTGCAAAGTATTGCGTTAATTGCCATGGCTCGAAGATTTCAGAGGGCAAGCTGCGGGGCGACTCCTTGAATCCAGATATGCTCGAGGGCCCCGATGCCGATCGCTGGCACGAAGTGCTAAACCGACTCAACGTCGGTGAGATGCCGCCTGAAGACGAGCCCCAGCCAACTCGCAAAGAACGTGAAATCCTGACGCTATGGCTAACCCGCTCGCTTGACGCCGCGGCGGAAGCGAAACGAGCGTCTGATGGGCGGATTGTGTTTCGGCGGCTGAACCGTCGCGAGTACAACAACACGCTGAATGACTTGTTCCACATCAATCTGGACATCACCAAGTTATTGCCGCCCGAGCGACCTTCAGCGGACGGCTTTCGCAACAACGGCCAGGATTTGGTCATGTCACCGTTGCACTTCGAGTACTTCCTTAAGATAGCTCGATTGTATTTGGACAAGGCTGTCGTTAACGGGCCTCAACCTTTGCGGCAAGGATTTCGAACTGAATTCAAAGCGGACAAAAAAGGCGGCCCTCAACTGATCGCCGCGAGTTTCACAAGTTCGGCGACGAGACGCCACTCGCGAACTTGTTCGTCACGATGCTCCAACGCATGGACGTTCCCGTGGAGAAATTCGCGGACAGCACATCGGCAATGAGCGAGATTCTTTAAGATTCGCAAACGCTAGCGAGGACTCGCGGTTGCGCCAACAAAGCGCCGGGGGTCGCTTGCTCGGCAGTTACTGTGACCAGTTCACCGACGTCAGCTGCTTGACCAGGATACTCGACGGGCACGTATCTGCGGTCGGTGCCTCGGAAACAACCTTCCCGTTCTTCGGATGCTCTCTCGACCAGCACTTCTAATTCTGTGCCTTCCAACGAAGCGTAGAATTCCTCAGCTAGGTCCCTTTCCAGTTCACCCAGCACACGAACGCGTTCTTTCTTGACCTGTGGCGAAACTTGATCGGGAAAGTCAGCGGCCGGAGTCCCTTCACGTGCGCTAAACGGAAACACGTGAACTTTCATAAACCGAGCGTCTCGGCAAGTTTGCAGTGTTTCTTCAAACTCCGCGTCCGTTTCGCCAGGAAAACCGACAATCACATCGGTGGTGAAGGCGGGATTGTCTAACTTCTCGCGCATGCATTCCAATTTCTCAAGAAATCGATGAACGTGGTAGCGTCGTCGCATGCGTTTTAAGACGGTGTCCGATCCACTTTGCAAAGCCGGATGGAATTGAGGACAAAGGTGCTCGCAATCGGCGGCGGCGCTGATGAAGTCGTCATTGACCTCGGCCGTCTCAACGCTTGAGAGCCGCATTCGCCAGTCGCCAGGAATGCGATCCAGTTGTCGGAACAAGTGCCACAAACGAAACGGAGGCAATCCCGACTTTCCACGAGTCGTATCGACCCCGAAGTGGCCGACGTGAATGCCACTCAAAACAATTTCTTTATAACCGTTGTCGATCAGCCGCCGGACCTCGTCTTCGATGTCTTGGGGCGTTCGGCTTTGCAGGCCTGGGCGAACCTGCGGAATGATGCAATAGGTACAACGTAGTATGCAGCCGTCTTGGACCTTAACGTACGCCCGCTTGCGTCCGTCGAATTGACTGATGCCTGATGGCAAGTCCACGATGCCCAGCCGTTGCAGCACATCGGGGAGCTCGCGTTTGTCGCGGACAACTTCAAACACTCCCGGCAATTCCGAGACCGTCTTCGGATCACGGGTTGCGTAACAACCCATTACGATCGTGCATGTTCCTGGGTTCTTCCGAGCGAGCTGGCGGATGACTTGCCGGCCCTTCGAGTCACCTGTCGATGTCACCGTGCAAGTGTTGACGATACACAAGTCGGCCGACTCGTCGTCTTCAGCCAGGCGATAGCCATTTTGAAGCAACGATTCTTTGACGAATTGCGTCTCGTACTGATTAACCTTGCAGCCCAAGGTCACCAGCCGACAAGTGCGTTGGTTCATTGTCTTTCCGCAATGCTAATGCTTCGGAAATCGGAAAGCGCCGGCGTCATGAAGAACGACGCCCGCGACCTCGCCCCCGCCGTGGCCTCGAGTCCTTCTTGTCACCTCTTCCGTGATCCCGACTTCGTTCGGGTGGTGACTTCACTAAGTACGAGATGGCTTCTTCCCAAGTTGGGATGTCTTTGTAAGCCTTCGCCATCTGGGGCTTGTCTCGTCCTCGACGTTCGCCCGTTGGTTCGTCTTCATCTTCGTCGCCGAGGTCATCGTCGGCTTCGTTGGCTTCCGCGTCGTGAGTCGATTCAGATTCTGCATCCTCGGCTGACTGCTCGGTATCGCTGTCTTCAGATGCTCGACGACGGCGTCGACGGCGACGCTTCTTTCGACCGGTTGACTCGTCTTCGGTATCCGCAGCTTCCTCAGCGTCGACGGATTCTTGTTCTTCAACTTCGTCGACCGCAGCCTCTTCGTCTTCGCTTTCAGCCTCGTCAGCGACTGGTGTGTCCTCAGCCTGAGGTTTACGGCGGCGGCGACGACGACGACGACGCCGTTTGGGAGCTTCTTCCTCTTCTTGGCTGGATTCCTCGGTCGAACTAGCGGCGCTCAGTTCAATCCCTGCGCCAAAGCCCGAAGCAACCGCGGCTTCAACCGGCGCCGATGATTCGACAACCTCAGGAGCATCACCTTCAGCCAGAATCGCTACATCGGATTCCGACTCCTCGGAGTCGTCCATCGCGTCTACTTCATCACTCTCGTCGTCATCGGCCTCGGCGACTTCGTCATCACTGTCGGCAGCATCTTCAATCGATGAGTCACCCTCCGCCGATTCATCAACCGATGAGTCATCGTCGTCTTCATCATCGGAAGCGTCGGAAATGACCTCGTCGGCGGCGATGACTTCATCTTCTTCGTCCTCGTCCTCATCAAACGAGACTTCTTCCAAAACGCCTAAGCCAAATGGAGTTTCTGCCGCGCGACGTTCTTCGTTGACTGACACTGAAGACTCAGCGGGTTGTTCTTCAGCTGGCGCTTCGGATTTTTTACGCTTTGCACCTTCCGTCCAATCGAAATCGGCGAGGCCATCCCAATAGCGATCCTCGGGCGCCGGTTCAGTGGATTCAGACACTTCCTCATCCAGGCTATCGCCTTCGTCATCGACGTCGGGTTCGTCAGACTCGCCTTCGTCAACCTCTGCTTCCGGTTCTTCGACGGCTGGTTCTTCGAGGCCAATATCTTCCATCGAGACTTCTTCGGGAAGATCGCCATCTTGTCCAGAGTTGAAGTCGATGCCAAACAAGTTCTGCGCTAAGTTCTCCCAAGCGCCTTTTTTCTCAGGTTTTTTTGCCATGATCTCTTCGCAGAAGGATCCAATTTTGTACCGAGTCAAAAATCAAAGCGATGATTGTATCCATTTCTACGCATTCTCGGTAGCCGCATCGTGGAGTTGGTGGGAAGGAGTGAAAAATCGTTCGCTGGGAATTGCGAAGACGAGAAGCCCGGCCTTTTGGAAAAGCCGGGCTTCTTACATAGCTTCAACAGGCCACAATGAACCAGCAGTTATTGCCGATGGAACCATCGCTGCGACGTCGAGTTTAACGATTAGAACGATTTTCCCAATTCTCGAACCGTTAGACGCCGATACTACCACAGAGTCGCTTGCGATTGGTATCGCTTCATTGTCGAGCAGCGGCGACTTTCGCCAGCAACCTTAGCTCGACGAATCACATACGGGGGAAATCATGAAACGTCTTGCTTTCAGCAGTCTTGCGTCGTGTCTCTTGATATCTGGCATCGCGGGATGCAGTGCGCACACTGATACCGTCCGAGGCCAAAACCCACACGACGCGGCACTTGTGCCTCAATATGCGAGCCAACAAATGGGAGCGAATTACAACGAAGCCCAGATTGGAACTTTCGCGAATTTTGCCCATAACCATCGAATGAACAACCATCCGGCGTCGTGCCCGACGTGTCCGCAAGGTATGCACTCACAGATGTGGGGACCCGGCGGTTCCGGAAATTATCTCTGGCAAAACGCCGCGGCCCAAAACAAAGTTTGGAAACCGACTCATAACCACACTTATGAGTTCAGCGCACCGAAGAATTTGCTCTATCCGCCCGCCAATCAACCAGCGGCGATGGTCCAGTATCCTTACTACACCATTAAGAGCCCGACCGACTTCTTCTACAAATGATGACTGACAAGTCGCGGAAGCGATCCGGGCAAGCAAAAACGCAAGTCCACTGTCGAGTTCTTCGGCAGTGGACTTTTTTTATTCTTCACTAAATCCTGAAACGCTGACGACTCCGTCCTCAATCCATTAACACCGAGAATTCGTGGTCGCCCTGAATTCGTGGGGCCAAATCTTCCGAACCCCACCAATTCAGGGCGACCACGAATTACACTGTGAAACTCGCGTTTGCCACAAGTTGTTTGAACGTGGCGCTCAACTGAAATGTCGGTGCCATTGCTATTCAATGCTACTCGGTCGCCGGCGCCTTCGGCTGGGCGTTAAACGAGTTATTTAAGAACTGGGCGAGACTCAAGAGAATCTTACTTCTCGCGTCGCGCGTCGAACTCTCGCCAGAATTGATCGACGTTCTTGTCAAAGGGACGTGTGTTGAGACTGTAAATCGTCTCAATTTCTCGAATGAAGTCGATTTCCATGCAGTGTGCGCGAAAGGCAAAGCGTCCCAACTTCGGAAGGTCTTGAACCGGATTCAAATCGTCCAGTTTCAAAATGCGAAGCGGACTGAGGTCAGTGATGCGGTCTCCTTGAAGCGTCAACGATTGGAGCGGCATATGTGTAATCACGCTCAAGTCGTGAAACTCAACATCGTGAATCGCGAGGTTCTTGACCTCGACATTTCGAAGCGGACTGTAATCAATCAGCCCGTGTGTCCTGATGGTGAGACTCTCAAGCTTCATGCCTTCTAACGCACGGATGTCTTTTGCCGACGTATGCGAGATCTCAATCGTCTTGAGTGGTAGGCCACGCAGAGGCGACAAATTGGTGGCACCGAACGGAAGCGAAATAAATTCCAGCGGCATTCCAGAAATTGCGCTGATATCCGTAACGTCCGTATTCTTCAAGCCGAGGTGCTTCAGAGGCATACCCGCCAACGCTGTAAAGTCCGTCGACTTTTGACTTCGCCGTAACGGCTTTGTTCCATTGGACTAACGTGGCAGCCAGGCCAATGCACAAGGCTACGAACACGGCCAATACCGCGCCAGCAAGACCACGGTTGCGTTGGATGAACATTCGAACTTATCGCCATCGGCCTGCGTCTTCCGCTTGAGTCGCAAAGCCGGATTGCCACGCTTCAATCTCGCGCTGCAACTCGGAGATGCTCTGATACCGGTCCTGTTTGTCCCGAGCCAACGCTTTCATAGCCACGGCGGTTAGTGCTGTTGGAGCCTTATCATTGGGACAATGCGGAAGTTTCCACGTCCGCGTCTTTTCGGCGACATCGGGAGTAATCAGCTCGCCACGAATGACATTGGTGAGTACTTCGGTTGCTGAACGACCACCAATTGGCGGTGCCAATAACAGCAAATTGTAAAGGATCGCACCAAGAGAATAGACGTCGGCCAAAGTATCCAGTTCGTCGATCAAACCTTGAGCCTGCTCGGGCGGCATGTAGCTTGGCGTTCCCATGATCGAACCCGCTCGAGTCCGCGAAGCGTCGTCTTCCGAGTTGTGTCGAACTGATTCAACACGGCTATCGGCGACTGTCGAATCTGATGTTTTGTCAGCACCCGGTGACGACGCATCAGAAGGAGCAACACCTTCGGGAAGCGGTTGTTCGTTATCGCTTTCACCCAGGACTTTACCAAGCCCCCAATCCATGACCAGCACTTCACCGAACTCACCGACCATAATGTTGGCGGGTTTCAGGTCGCGGTGAATGACGTTTCGCGAGTGCGCGAACGCCATCGAATCGCATACTTTGGTGAAGACGTTGAGCAGTTTGCCTAAAGGATATTGGCGAACGATATCGGCGTCTTGTTCTTTCAGTCCGCGGATGATGTCGTCCAGCGTTAAGCCGCGGACGTTCTTCATCGTGTAAAACAGGTTGCCCTCTTTGTCGACGCCCAGTTGATGCACGGGCACGATGCCGGGATGTTCCAATTGTCCGGTGATTTGAGCTTCTTCGACGAATCGCAACAACGCCTTTTCGTCGGCGTTCTGCGGGTTCAACATGACCTTCATCGCTACGTTGCGGCAGATATTGAGGTCGCGCGCATTGAAGACCGCTCCCATGCCGCCTTTCGCGATCAAGTCGCCCATCTTGTGGCTGTTAGAATCGCCAGTTGAAGTTTCTTCAACAACGACTGTTTTGGATTCGTCTCCCGATTGCGATTTCAAATTCGAAAGAAACCGAATGACCGATCCGTGCGAAAGCTCCGTGTCTTCTGACATTGGCTGTGGATCGAGCACGCAGACTTCGGCCATCGTGGCATCGGCAACAGCTTCTTCGTGAATGGTTGCCGCGGCCATTACATCCTGATGGCGCTTTGGGCAACTGATACTTTGCGACTCGCTGCCGGGAGTTGCCTCAAATTCGTTTGTGCATTCGGGACAAGTAAAACGCATCGGAATTCCCACCCAATTCAAAAAGAGCGACACTTGTCTAACGTCGTAACATAACGATGCGGCGTCAAGTGATGCTCATCCTATCGGCCTCCGCCGTCGTCCTCGACTTCCAATTCCGTTAGATCGAGGGGCGAGGACGAGGATGACTTTGAATTAAGAATGAACGCGATCGCAACGCTGTGTTCGTGGCATCAACTCAACGAAACTGCTAAATACAACGATCGTAGCGTTGGTGATTTGATCGACGAATTAACAGACGGAGTTCTTGAAATGAAATGCCTCCATTCAACAGTCGTTGCCTTGAATCTTTCGTTGATGTTGGTCGCATCGGCGTCGGCGGCCGATTGGACACAGTTTCGGGGCCCCAAAGGTCTTGGTGTTAGCAACGAAACAGGAGTGCCGACAAAGTGGTCAAGCAGTGAGAATATTGCTTGGAAAGTCGAAATGCCTGGGCCAGGAGCATCTTGCCCGATCACACTTGGAGATCACGTTTATATCACTTGTTATTCAGGTTATGGCTTGGAGCCGTCGAAGGGTGATATGAAAGAGTTGAAAAGACACTTCTTGTGCTTGAAGCGAACGAACGGCGACATTGTTTGGCACAAGACATTCGAACCAAAACTTTCCGAACACAAGTATCAAGGTGAGGGTTCATATCACGGTTACGCGGCTAGTACACCCGTCACGGATGGAAAGCGAATTTACGTTTTCTTCGGCAAGTCGGGAGTCTATTGCTTTGATTTAGCTGGCAATGAAATTTGGCGAAGCTCTGTTGGTGACCGAGTTCATCATTGGGGATCGGGCTGCTCGCCGGTCTTGTACAAAGACACGGTGATCATCAATGCGAGTGTTGAGAGCGGATCGATGGTGGCCTTGAATAAGAGTACGGGTGATGAAGTTTGGAAAACCAGCGGCATTGGCTCTGCTTGGAATACGCCGACACTGGTCCCAGTAAAGGGCAAAGCCGAGTTGGTTGTCAGTATTCAAAACCATCTCGTCAGCTTGAACCCCGATGATGGAAAGGAACTGTGGCGAGCCGAAGGTGTGCATCGTTACGTTTGTCCAAGCGTGGTCTATAACAAGGATATCGTCTACGCCATCGGTGGCGGTCACACCTCTTTAGCAGTTCGCGCGGGTGGAAGTGGCGACGTCAGCAAGACTCACGGTATCTGGCGACTAAACAAGGGTGCCAATGTGTCTTCGCCAATCTTTTACAAGAAACATTTGTATTGGACTCGTGATGGAAGCACGGCGTGTTGCCAAGAACCTGCTACCGGCGACATTGTGTATGAACAACGCCTACCAGGAGCTGGTCGAGTTTGGTCGTCGGCTGTTCTGGCTGATGGCAAGCTTTATTACACTTCACAACACAAAGGAACATTCGTGGTTGCCGCCAAACCGGAGTACGAATTGCTGGCACATAACGTTTTCGAAGAAGACGACAGCCGTACCAATGCGTCGCCAATTGTGAGCAACGGTCAGATTTTCTTACGAACTGATCGCAATCTATATTGCATTGGCAAGAAGTAAATTATCTCCAAAACTAAAATCACCAAGAGACTGCAAACGATGAATTATCGAGTGATCACTGTTTTGTTACTGGCCACGTTGGCGTTTAGTTCGTCGATTCTCGAAGCCGCGAAACCAAACATCATTGTGATCCTGGTCGACGATTTGGGCTATGGCGACCTAAGTTCATTCGGGGCCAAAGATCTCAAGTCGCCGTTCGTCGATAGCATCGTACGCAACGGTATGAAGTTCACAAACTTCTACGCGAACTGCCCAGTCTGCTCACCCACCAGAGCAGCCTTGTTGAGCGGACGCTATCAAGACATGGTTGGTGTACCGGGTGTGATTCGTACGCACGCTGAGAATAACTGGGGCTACCTACATCCCGATGCCGTTTTGTTGCCTGTCCTGTTAAAGAAAGCCGGATATCACACTGCCATAGTCGGCAAATGGCATCTGGGGCTCGAATCTCCCAACATTCCCAACGATCGCGGATTCGACTTCTTTCACGGCTACTTGGGCGACATGATGGACGACTATTACAAGCATCGTCGTCACGGTATCAACTATATGGCATTGAATCGAAAGATCATTGACCCACCAGGGCACGCGACGGACTTGTTTACAGAATGGGCAAACGCTTACATCAAAGAGCAAGCCAAGACCGAGAAGCCTTTCTTCTTGTACCTAGCGTACAATGCTCCGCACACACCGATTCAACCGCCGGTAGGGTGGGTCGAGAGAGTCAGGAAGCGTGAAGCAGGCATCGACGACAAGCGAGCCAAGCTCGTCGCATTGATTGAACACATGGACGATGGTATCGGGAAAGTTCTGCAAACTGTGAAAGACGCCGGTATCGAAGAAAACACGATTGTCATTTTCAGTTCAGATAACGGAGGTCAGCTTAACGTTGGTGCGAACAATGGTCCGCTTCGTGATGGCAAGCAGAGTGTCTACGAAGGTGGTATCAAAGTTTCAACGGCTGTCAAATGGCCTGGGGTGGTCAAAGCTGGTACAACATCGAACTTAATGGCTATGTCGATGGATATCTTTCCTACTGTGTGCGAAATCGCCGATGCCAAGATCGAACACACCATAGATGGTGTCAGCTTTCTGCCAACGTTGCAGGGCAAAGAGCAGCCAGCTCTCCGCGATAAATGGTTCTTTCGACGTCGCGAGGGTGGAACTCGGTATGCCGGAAAGACGATCGAGGCACTGCGTTGGGGCGACTGGAAAATACTTCAGAACAGCCCGTTTGAGCCAATGGAGCTATACAATCTGAAAACCGATCCGCTCGAAGAAAACAACTTAGCGAACAAAAACCGAGCTCAATTCAACAAATTGGCTGCCGCTTTGCGCAAAGAAATCCAACGATACGGTACTGTTCCATGGCAAAAGCCAATCTCAGAGTAGCGATGGCAGCTATAGGTTGCGTGAATACGCAGCAATCGCGATTTTGTTTGAACGGATTGCACAGAATCGGGAACTAACTGGAAATTGGTCACGTCGTAATCTCAGGCCCCCGTTCGATTCCCCTGGCATCGTCGATTGAACTTTAAAGTTATCATCGCCCACCCCAACATCGCCCACCCCAACATCGCTATCCCCTAATGATTTCCCAGATTAATCACTAAGGAAATCGCCCGCCGCACGTTTGAATTCTTGAGACAATAGGTTTCCGAAACTGGAGCTACTCAATGAAGACCACGCTGTTTGCTGCCGCACTGTGCATTTCAAGCTTTCTCGCAAATGCCGCTTTTGCCCAGGTTATTTTTGTTGACCAAACGACAGTGGTTGTTCACACAACTCCCAATCAACGGCGTGTTGTCGCCCCATCCAGCTATTGGATCAAAGAAGTCAACGTTCAGGCAAATCTACGTGACCAGGTTGCTCAGGTCCAAGTTTCCCAAGTTTTCCAAAATACCGGCTCGCGAGTTTTGGAAACACAATTGATCTTTCCGATGCCAAACGACGCCGCCGTTAGTGGTCTAACGCTCGTAGTCGATGGCAAAGAGATGGTTGGAAAGCTTCACACCAAGCAAGAAGCTCGACGCATTTACGAATCGATCGTTCGACGACGGCGCGATCCGGCGCTGTTGGAATACATTGGACACGGGATGTTTCAAACGAGCGTGTTTCCTGTGCCGCCTGGAAAAGAGAGTCGTGTCGAGATTCGTTACTCGCAGTTGCTGAAGAAAGACAACGGATTAATCGACTTCAGCGTCCCGATCAGTCGCAACAAACACTGCAATCGTCCAGTTGATTCGCTTTCGATTACCACGAGAATTTCGACTGGCGATCCAATCAAGACTATTTACAGTCCAACGCACGATGCTTCGATCGAGCGAACAAGTGACTCGACGGCAGTTTGCAAGCTGCAGCTTCGCAATGTTCGCACAACTGACGACTTCCGTATGTTCTATGGAACGCAAAACGGGCTCGTTGGAATGAACGTTATCAGCTATCGACCTAATCCCAAGGAAGACGGCTATTTCTTGCTATTGGCCAGTCCAGAAGTCAAACATGATCCGTCCAAGAAAATTCCAAAGACAACTGTGTTTGTTTTGGATCGATCGGGAAGCATGAACGGGCAGAAGATGGAGCAAGCCCGCGCTGCTTTGAAGTATTTCTTGAATCAGCTTAAGGAAACTGGCGAGAGCGACTTGTTCAACATTGTCGCCTACGATTCGGCTGTCGAGAGCTTTCGCCCAGAGCTTCAGCGAGCTGATGACAAGACGATTCAGCAGGCTCTGGGATTTGTCGACGGCCTATTCGCTGGCGGGAGTACAAACATCGATGGAGCCTTAAAGACCAGCTTCGCAATGCTATCGAATCCACAGCGCCCCAGCTACGTCATGTTTCTGACTGATGGATTGCCGACTGTTGGAGTTCGCGACCCTCGGCAAATCGCAGCTAACGCGAAGTCTTCCAATAAGATTTCGGCCCGTATGTTTAACTTTGGCGTGGGATACGATGTTAACAGCCGATTGCTCGATCAACTTTCTCGCGGCAATCGCGGCCAATCGGTTTATGTCCGGCCGAATGAAGACATCGAATCACATGTTGCTTCTCTATACAACAAGATTGCATCGCCAATGCTGACGGACATTGCTGTCGACATCGACTTTGACGTCGCTCGCAGCGAATCAGCGCCACCGCCAGTTAATCGGCGATATCCAAAGCAGCTCACCGATCTATTCCGTGGCGAGCAGTTGGTTCTTGTGGGACGCTATAAGCAAAGCGGTTTGGCAAAAGTGACCCTAACTGGTCATATCGGTGGAGTCCAAAAACGCTTTAGTTTCCCAGTTAATTTAGTTGAGAAATCGCTAGACGAATCAAATGGGTTCGTGGAAAAACTTTGGGCGGCGCGGCGTATCGGCGAAATCATCGACGATCTTGATTTGAATGGCCACAACAAGGAATTGGTTGACGAGTTAGTTCGTTTGTCTATTCAACATGGAATCATGACTCCGTATACATCATTTTTAGCTGATGAATCGGTAGTGCTTGGCCAGCGCGGGCTTAACTTGAGTCGGGCGAATGCAGAAGTTAGCGAACAACTTAGCCGAGAGAGCGGTCGATCCGGATTCTCGCAGCGTCGATTCAAGTCTCGACTTCAAGCGACCAAACAGTTGCCTTCTGTGAATGAAGAATCCGATGCCGACGCAGCGATCGTCTCTGGCGGTATTTCCAGGTTTGGTGGTCGGCCGGCTAACAGAGCAGCACCCGCAGGGGCAGGTGCAAGTCTAGGTGGCGGTGGGTTTGCAGGAGGCAAGGACACGGCTTACCGTCGGCGCGCGGATCGCTTACGACAAGTTGGCCAAAAGGCATTCTTCTATAAGCAAAATCGTTGGCAAGATTCGACGGTCACTAGCGAACAAGAGAAGAAGGCTGAGCGAATCGTGCAGTTCAGCGATAAGTATTTTGAACTTGCCGCATCTCAAGGTGGAAAGTTAGCAAAATATTTGGTGTTTAACGAGTCGGTGATTCTGAACCTTGATGGTAAGGTCTACCAAATCGATCCAGCACCTGTGAAAGCGAATTAGGTTGCTTGAGGTTTTAGACGCAATCTAAGAAAAGTAGCACATCCTCGATCGAGGCGTGCGTTACAGCGACAATTCAATCCTCCGAGGGGACAGGGCACGGAGACAAGCGAGTAATCTGCCGGGCAACTTCATCCCTCATGAGCAAAGGGGCAATGGTCCAATAACCATTGCCCCTTTCATATTTTACTCGCGGAAGGTAATGAGTCGTTATTGTAGGAGACTCGATTGGACTTCATCCACTTTTGGTGTCGGTTCAATACCAATCGCACCGCTAAGCGCCGTCAAAACACCGCCGATGTGGTCTGTGCAGATCGAATAAAAATTGTGCTTACCATCACGACGTGGCGCGATCAGGTTCGACGATCTTAATAAGGCCAGATGATGGCTGCCTGCCGGCTGACTTTGATTAAGCAAATCGCAAAGAGCGGTAACATGCAATTCCTTGTTTTGCGACA
>PBMZ01000137.1 GCA_002722955.1 Planctomycetaceae bacterium
CATGCTGTCGCCCTGCACTTCCTCGGGCACGTCCAAGCCCGCAGCTTTCATAAACGTGGGTGCATAGTCGATGTTCTGAATCAGTTGCTTGTACTTCGTTCCTGGTTTCACGTGACCAGGCCAGCGGATCAAGAATGGCATCTTCAATGACTCTTCGAACATCCAACGTTTGTCGTACCAACCATGCTCACCCAGATAAAACCCCTGGTCCGAGCTATAAATCACGATCGTGTTATCGACTAGATCGTTCTTATCCAGATAATCGAGGACACGACCAATGTTCTCGTCCACGGAATCGATGCATCGCAGATAGTTCTTGATGTAACGCTGATACTTCCACCTCACCAAGTCCTTGCCAGTTGGCGAATTCTTCAGAAACGCATTGTTGCGGGGCAAGAATGCGGCATCCCATGCCTTCTTCTGAGCTGGTGTCATCCGAGCATACTCGCCGTCTTTGAGACGTTTTTCACGCGCCGACGCAAACGGCACCGGTTGATGCACTTTGAGGTCATAATGGTAGTAAAAGTGCTTGTCGATGCTCATCGCGTTGCCAGCCAACGATGGGCTTCGATTCTTGTAAGCGTCGAACAACGTCTCCGGTTCGGGAATGTCGACATCGGCATACTTGTGTAGGTGCTTCAGATCTGGAGCCCAAGTGCGATGCGGGGCCTTGTGCTGACACATCAACAAGAATGGTTTGCTCTCATCTCGCTGCTTCAACCAATCCAAGGCCAAGTCAGTCGTGACGGTCGTGCAATATCCTTCGTACTTTGTGCGGCCGTCCTGCGTGCGAAAGACCGGGTTGTAGTAAGAGCCTTGGCCTGGCAACACTTCCCAATGATCAAAACCTGTCGGGTTCGATCGCAAGTGCCACTTGCCAATCATCGCCGTCTGATAACCCACCGCCTGCAACTTCTGAGGAAACGTGAATTGCGAGCCATCAAACGGCTTGCTGCCGTTGCCAAGAAAACCGTTCTTGTGACTATGTTTTCCCGTCAACACGCATGCTCGACTGGGACCGCAAATCGAATTCGCACAGAACGAATTAACGAAAATGCCACCTTCCTTCGCCAATCGGTCGATGTTCGGTGTCTCGTTAATTGCCGATCCGTACGCTCCAATCGATTGGCAAGCGTGATCGTCGGTAAATAAGAAAACGATATTGGGTCGTTCAGCCGCCGACGCATCCCGCATCAACAGCGCCGTGACAACACAAGCAAAAATCTTATTCATCTATTCAACCTTTTGTCGCGTATGAAATGCTCGGTGACCGGATTGTAGCCGTGCGTGGAGCTCAGTGGAAACGTTTCGAAGCCTCTTGCATCAACAGGAATAAATGTAGCGAGATCACCGAGCCGGCTGCCTTTGGCGAGAATCCTGGTAGAATGACAATCCGTATCACCAAGCTTGCTCGCCATCAGCCCAAAGGTGCGACCGTGAACAGTTCTTGTCTTCGTCTTTTCATCGTTGCCGCACTTCTCGCCGTTCTGAACACAAACGTTCCTGCGGAAGACGTTCTATGGAGACGAGCAAGACGCGGTGGAGTTACCGGACACTTGGTATCTGGCAAACAAAGCCTCGCCGTGTCCCCGGATGGACGCTTGTTAGCCGTCTGGTTTATGGCCAGCAAGAAAGATGAGGCGGCCTACCAACTCAGAATCTGGGATTTGAGCACTCTCAAAGTGATCTTCAAAAGTCCCTGGAAAGTGAGGAGCGACAGCGTTGTACCGCGAGCGTCCTTGGCATTCTCGCCTGACGGCAACGTCCTAGCCGTCGAAGACTTCCCACGTTTAGTACGGTTATTTCGTGTAAATCGAGCCGACCGCGTACAACGCAAAAGAAAACGGCGAAACAGTCAGCCCGAGCTATCACTGACTCCACTAGCCGTCCTCGACCAAGACGTCGCCAGCGAGCCAATCACTCGCTACGTCCATACGACTCAACGCAAATCGATGACGATGTCGTTCGACCGACGTACCGGCGCAAGCTACTCAGCCGACAAATCACGCAATGCACCAGCTACTGCCCACTGCGGCCACCTTTGCTTCTCACCAGACGGAACAAAACTCGCCGTCGCCAGCACACTGATCAACGGCTCGAGCATCCCCGCCGAATACACCGAACGCGTCATCAAAATCTGGTCGATCGCATCGACGGAAACGTCAATCAACCCAACATCAACAACTGCCATACTGCAACACACAATCGACGTTCCCGGCTATCCATTTGATCCTATGATGTCCTTCAGTACCAACGGCGACAAACTCACAAGCTGCCATAACGCGGCGGCTGACCCCGGACAACTCGGTACGATCAACATCTGGGACTCAAAAACTGGAAAGCGAATTTCCCAATTCCATCCCACAGCCGAGCAAGCCCAAATGTTTCGCCCCAACGAAGCTGCACCGATCGCATTCTCGTCCAACGGCAAGATGACAGCTTGGTACGAAGGCGCTCCGACGGTTTCTCTGTGGAGTAGCGAAACTGGAAAACGAAAGACCATCCTCACAGGCCACTCCAACTTGCCTCGCACCGGGACTTTCTCCCCCGACGGCAAACTCTTCGTCACACCAGCCAAACTCCGCTCGAAGAATCGAAGAGAATCCGCCATGGAGATCGTGGTCTGGGACACAGACACCGGTGAACTGAAATCGAAAACGAAATTCGACGATTCTGGATCCGGCTGGGTTCTCGCATTTACGCCACAATCTCAATCGGTGGTCATTGGCGGATATAGCACGTTGGTCTTGCGGACATTCGACGAAATCTACAACGTCCGCGATAAATCCACGAAGTAACTTCGCCCACATCCAACTGGAACTGACATGCTCAACCGAAGGCTGCTTGAGTTTTTAAAGTCTCCCAACAATGGTCGCCAAGTCACACGCTTGCCCGACGGGCGTTGGCTGCTGCTGACTCACTCGGAGATCATGGGGCCGGCGGAGTTGCGTTTGCGTGTAAGTCGTGACGGCACCGCTCCGGCATCGTTGGATGAGTTCGAAGACCTTGGATCCCTTGTAGGAGCAAAAGGGCAAGTTCCCGCATGCGGACCATGGGGCTTGGGTGGCTGCATTCTCGTCACGGGCAAGACACTGCACTTGGCGTGGACGGGGCCACACGGCATTCAGTACTCGCAGACTCCTATCAAAGAGAAATTTACGTGGTCGCGAGCGCGTACGATTCGAGAGGGCGACTGCCTACTGGGCGACCTATTCATTGCGGGGCAAGGTGTCGCGGTCACGTGGCAACAAACGCATGATCGACAAACAGAATCCGTTGGCATCAGTCGAAGCGAGCGAAGTTGGAAGTCGCGCAAACTTCACCGCGGCAAACCAATGTTCGCGCCAGTGACTGACACAGACGATCAAGGAAGATTCCACATCGTGTGGGGTGATGTCGCCGAGCAACTGCATTACGCGCGGATCGACAAAGCTGGAGCCAAGGTTGATACCGAGCTACTCGGACCAGGTCGACAGCCAACGATTCTCTGCGTTGATGACCAATTGCTGATTTGTGCCGAGAGCGAATATGGACACATGCGATACTACTTTCGCACGGCGGACGGTCCGTGGCAGAAGCACTTGCCGCTGACGAACATTTCTCAGTGGTTGACGTCCGACGAAGTTCACTCGCCCGGGCTAACACTTGATGAACACGGTGTCGCCTGGTTGGTCTTCGCCAACAGCACGCGTAACAGCACATTCTGGGCGCGCTGGATGGGTGACCGTTGGGGCGAGCTCATCAACGGACCGCGCATCTATTATCGCCGCCCGCGATTCGACTCGAACCTATTGCCGATAGGGCGACTAAGCGTCGAAAAACGAGGCACCGTAACCCGACTCGTCAGCGAGGGACGCTCACACGCACAGAAAAAACAAAGCGTCCCGATTGAGAACACGCCAGAGGGGCCCTCGCTCACGCATCGCGCTCCCATAGATGACATCGGCCTACTCCTCACTTGCGAACCGCCCATTCAGCGAATCGAATTCCGCACGGAATCGAACATCGAACTGAAACCAACGCTCCACCAAAGAACGCTGTTCCTCGACATGCTCGAAGTCGCCCGCTGCGACAACGTGACCTTACAAGTCGAAACCGCCGTCAAACATCCCAACAACCCACTGATACAGCGAGGCCCCGATGGTGCCTTCGATCAAGATCGCGTTTTCAATCACGGCCGCGTGATGTTCGACAACGGCCGCTACCGCATGTGGTACGGCGGCATCCGCGAGCCACGTCGATCGGAAGCTTATGTTCCGTGGTACGATTGGATTCGATGCGGCTACGCTGAGAGCGAAGATGGCCTGACATGGAAGCGCGTGCGAGTCGGCACGGTTGACCACAACGGATCGCGTGACAACAACATCCTTCAATTCCTGCGTCACTCGTCCGTGATCTTTCGCGATGACGAAGAAAGCGATCCGAAGCGTCGCTACAAAGCCCTCTATTGCTGGAACAGCGGCGAGCATCTCGACATCGCCCGCACAGGCAAATACGGCAAAACCTGGGACCCGCGCGAAGAACGATTCCTGATCGATGTCATGACCTCGCCCGATGGCATTCACTTCGAGCGTGAAGAAGGCGAACTCATCTTTCCCGGCGATCAAGCTCGGCCGTTGTCGGTCATTCCGCAAAGCATCTTCCGCGACACGAACGAACCGGATCCGCAAAAACGTTTCAAGGCTTACGGATTCATGTCGATGAATCTTCGCCGCCGCGGAACATCTTACATCACAAGCCCGGACTGCATTCATTGGACGGCGCACCCCGAGTTGCCCGTCATCGATCCAGCCGTCCGAGGGACACCGCCCGCTGTCGGCGGCCCAACGGGACAAGTGC
This sequence comes from Planctomycetaceae bacterium, assembly GCA_002722955.1. Lineage (GTDB taxonomy): Bacteria > Planctomycetota > Planctomycetia > Planctomycetales > Planctomycetaceae. Next base: position 4,840 of record PBMZ01000137.1, read on the forward strand.
ACGACACCGCCGTCTTTTCGTATGAGGGCTACTACCTCGCACTCTACCAGGATCAACACGAACCGCTGAACATGCCAGTCGAGCTAGCGGTTAGTCGCGACTCAGATATCTTTCGACACATCGAAGTTAGCCAAAAGATAATCCCCGTCGGCGAACCCGATGACTGGGACGCCCTGACGATCCTTCCAACGTCACCCGTGGTTCTGGAAGACGAAATCCGTCTCTACTACGGCGGCGGAAGCGAACGGCGTGAAGAAAACGGCGCCAAGCGTTGGCAAACTCTACCCGGCTTAGCAACACTCCGCCGCGACGGTTTCACATCGATTCAACTTTCTGATCGAACCACAACGGGTACGCTCACCACGATCGCTTGCCACATCCCGAAGAAAGCAACTCGTCTGCACATCAACGCCTTTTGCCCCGATGGAACTGAAATGCGTGTGGCCCTGATCGACCTGCAAACAAAGCAACCGATCGACGGTTATTCGACCAAGTCTTGTCAGCCCATCACCGGCAACAACCTCGACAAATCCGTCCGCTGGCAGAACCAAGCGACGTTACCGCAAGGCACACGCTTGCTCGCCTTATCGTTTCAGCTAAGCGGAAAGGACAACAGCCCGAAGCTTTATTCGTTTTGGTTTACTGAGAAGTAATTGGCCACATGTAGGCCGTACAAAGCGAAGTGCAGCTCCGGCGTTTTCCGCACTTGAAACGCCTCGACTAGTACTGTTGCCGGCCGTTGGTCCGTCATTATCGTGTGGCTAGGGGCGAGTCTTCGAGCCCCCAGACAAAACCAACCTGGAACGAAGACTAATGCACCGCCCCCGACTTTACGTCGGAGGTTCTCGCGTTTTTGCACTACGCGATGAGTAGTGCAAAAACGCGAGAACCCCTGAGGTAAACTCAGGGGCGATGAATCAATCGGTAGTGGCACAGTTGGGCGTAGCGGCCGTCGCCAGACGGCGGATGTCCACGCTCTGGCGAGCGTAGCCACATCAAACCCGAGCCACGCCAGTATTCAATGAAGGACCAAACTTATATGATGCGGAGAAAACCGGGCTCGTCTCAAGGTCGAAAGGTGGGATGTGCAGATGGCATTTCATTCAAAAGTCACTCTTATTCTGTTGGTCCATTTTTCGCTGCTAGTCGGTTGTATCTCACACGCTCAGGCCGAGCCACGACTATCCCTGCGTGACGGCGACGTTGTCACGTTCGCTGGTGGTGCCAACATGTTGCATCTTCAGCAAGATGGCCACCTGGAAGCTTTTCTCACCCGAGCCTTTGCCGACGCGCAGCCTAAATTTCGCGACTGGTCTTGGGAAGCCGACACGGTTTACCGGCAAGGCTCGGTCATCGAACGTTGGCGACCAGACGGATTCGGCGGACGCGATGACCAATTGAAACGCATCGGCGGGACAACAATCATCGCTCAGTTCGGGCAACTGGAATCGTTGGCAGGGCCACAGGATCTTGACCGATTCGTAGAAGCTTACGATGAGTTGATCGACGCCTTTCAACAGCAAGCCAAACAAATCGTGCTGGTGACGCCGACTCCATTTGAGAAACCTCGAAGCGATCTTGTCCCTGATCTGTCGAAGCGAAACGCCGACCTTGCCGTCTACGTCGAAGCAATCGAGAAACTCGCCAACGAACGCAAACTGATATTTGTCAACTTGTTCGATGCTGTGATTCTTCGTGGTTCCGCGACTCCGTCGCGGAACATCCCGCGAGCGGAGTCGCAGGACCACAATCGCTTCGCAAGCTCAAAGCCAGGTTTGACCGAAAACGGCATGCACATTACTCCTGAATCGCAGGCTTATGTCGCGGGTCGGATTGCTGAAAGCCTTGGCATCGATGCTCAAACCGACGCGAAGTTAGAAACCCTTCGGCTCGCCGTCATCGAAAAACATCGCCTATGGTACGACTACTGGCGGCCCGCCAACTGGAAGCTACTCTACGGAGACGACTCCCGACGAGTCTTCACGCGCGGCGGTAAAGACTACATCCCTTTTCGCGAAGAGTGGGGGAAGCTTGTTCCGCTGATCGAAAAGGCCGAGAAACGCGTGTGGACGATCGCGGCCGGTGGCAAGGACATCGGCGACCACCGACCAGAACCTGAAAAGTTGCACGGTGCTCCGGAAGCCGATATCCAAGACGAGTTAGCGTCGTTCAGCGTACCTGACGGCTTTCAAGTCAACCTGTTCGCATCAGAACGCGAAGGACTGAACTCGCCGTTGAACATTCGTTGGGATCCAGCGGGACGCATGTATGCCACGGTCACGACAACGTACCCGCACGTGTTTCCCGGCGATGTGCCAAACGACAAAGTCATCAGCCTCGAAGACACAAACAATGATGGTCGCGCCGACAAGTCGACTGTCTTCGTCGACGGCTTAAACATTCCGACTGGTATCGAGTGGGGCGAAGGCGGAGTGTTCATCGGGCAGAACACCGAGATCCTATTCTTTAAAGACACCAACGGCGACGGACGAGCCGATCAGCGACGCGTGCTTTACGGCGGCTTCGGCAACGGCGACTCGCATCAAACGATCAACTCGTTCGCATGGGGCCCCGGCGGTCAGCTTTACTTCGGACACGGCGACGGTTGCGAATCGCGAGTCGAGACGCCTTGGGGCGCGAGCAATCTGTTCAACGCGGGCTACTATCGTCTGAGACCGCGACGCCAGCAGCTGATTCCGTTCTTGGAAGGACACATGGGACCCGGAAATCCTTGGGGCGTCGCCTTCGACGCTTGGGGGCAAATCTTCGGTGTCGATGGTGCGGGCGGCGTCAATTGGCTTTCGCCAGCTCAAGTATCGACCACGCATCGCCGCCGGTTGCCGCGGATTGGTAATCCCGGCGGCTATTGCGGCATCGGGTATCTTGACGGCCGCCACCTTCCCGAGTCGATGCAAGGTAACTTTGTCATCGGCGACTTCAAATCGAATCGCGTCAAACGATTTTCGGTCAGCGCGAATGACGACGGAGCCGGCGTCTCACTGAAGTGGCTCGAACCGATCTTGCAATCGAAGCATCGCAACTTCCGGCCGGTTGACGTGAAGATTGGTCCCGATGGAGCCATCTATGTGGTGGATTGGTACAACCCGATCACTTGCCATCAAGACGACGCTTACCGCGATCCAACGCGAGACAAAGCTCACGGGCGAATTTGGCGTGTCTCGGTTAAAGACAAACCCGCCGTTCAACCGCCAAATCTTGCCAAGGCACCGATTGCCGAAGTTGTTGACGCGTTGAAGGCACCAGAATACTGGACGCGATACCAAGCGAAACGCGAGCTGACCAATCGACCGCCAGCTTCCGCCGCCGGCGCATTGAATGATTGGGTACGTTCGCTCGACCCGAAGCTTCCGAACTACGAGTATTATCTGTTTCAAGCGTTGGGAGCTTACGCAACGATCGAAGTTGTCGAACCACGACTGCTTGGCCGCATGCTCAACGCGCGCGGTCCGCGAGCACGTGCCTTCGCCGCGCGGCTGGTTGGGAGATGGCACAATCGGCTTGACGACCCACTCAAGCTACTCGCCCCGCGAGTAGTCGACGAAAATGGCAACGTGCGGCTTGAAGCGGTCATTGCCTGCTCGGCCATCCCATCGGCTCGATCGATCGAGACGGCAGCTCGCGTCACCGGAAAGAACTCATGGCTCGATTACGCTTTCGAGCAAACCGTGCACCGGCTCCAACCGCATTGGCTACCCGCATTCAAACGCGGCGACATTTCATTTGATAAGCCAAGCCAGCTTGCCGCCGTATTAAACAAGGCTGGCGGTCGCGATGTCTTGGAAAGTTTGAAGAAGCTCGTTGATTCCGCTGACTTAACGCCGGAGTTGCAGGCATCGGCAATCACCGCAATTCTAGCCGTTGGAGACGCCGACGACTTGCGAAGCTACGGCCTCGACAGCAGACGGTTTACTCGATCGGACAAGTACAACGCCAAAGCTCACGCCCAAACTTTGTCTCGATTGATCGAGGTCGCGCGCGAGCGAGACGTTCGCCCCAGTGGCAAGTTAGCCGACGCCTTGCGGCCACTGATCGAACACGAGCTGACGTCTTTGCAAGCCAACGCGATCACGCTTGCCGGTATCTGGAAAGTTGATGGCGTCACAACAAACGTACTAGCCGCCGCAAAGAACAACTCATTGCCAATCGAAGTTCGATCGGCATCGTTTCATGCACTCGTTGCGATGAATGCACGCAACAGCAACGACCTACTGAGTGTCTACGCGGCGCCTGCTCATCCGCTTTCCGTTCGAGCCGCAGCAATCCAGTCACTTACTGCCATTGATGTCCAAGCCGCAGCGACTTTTGCGGCGAGTCTGCTTAGCGAGTCAAAACTGAAAACGGAAGATGCCGCGGCGACGCTTGCTGCTTTCCTCAATCGCGCTCAGGGCACGGAAGCGTTGTCGACAGCACTGACGAGCGTGTCATTAAAGCCAAACGTCGCCAAAGGGCTCTTGAGAGCATTGTTCTCAACGGGCCGTTCCGATCGAGCGATCTTCATGGTTCTCAACAGAGCCATCGGTCCGGCCGCGAAGACGCAAGAGTACAGCGAAGACTTCGTCAAGGATTTGGTTGCCGATGCGAGTCAGCACGGTCAATCGACACGCGGCGCCATTCTGTTCAAATCGCTCGCATGCAGTTCTTGCCACAAGGTCGGCGGCGTCGGTGGGACAATCGGCCCAGACCTGACAGCAATCGGAACAACACTCTCCGCCGAACGCATCACCGAGGAAGTCTTATGGCCCAACCGCCAAGTCAAGGAGGGCTATTCCGTCATTCAAGTCATGACCAGCGAAGGCAAAATCCTCAACGGCTATCATCGAAAGACAAAGGAAAGCCAAGAATCCGGTGACCTTGTCCTACAAGACATCGCCACCAACAAGCTGATCACCATCAAGCAGGCCGACATCGAACAACAACACTCAGCCGGCAGCGCGATGCCAACTGGCCTCACGGCATTGCTTTCTCGAGATCAATTGTTGGATCTGATCAGTTGCCTATCGAGTCTCGGACGAATCAAATGAGCTAGCAGATTCCCCTTGTGAGAATTCGGTCTTCATATCGCCGAATTCTTACGAATCCGGCTTGGCCAAGCGCACTTGAGAATCTGTACCGCCCCCGACTTTATGTCGGGGGTTCTCGCGTTTTTGCACTACACTACACGACAAATAGTGCAGAGACGCGAGAACCCCTGAGTAAAACTCAGGGGCGTTTGAGCAATTATGGGACAGTGTCTAGATTCACGGCACTCGCTCGCCAAACCGCGTGTTCCGACTTTAAGAAGTCGCGCGTCATTTCAATGACAGATCGATAGAAATCCGTAGTCGTTTGTTCGATGGCGGAATCGAATAATGGATCGGTCCAAGGAAGGTGAGTTCCAAAGTAACAACGGGCTAAGTCGACAATCGCGTTGGGATTTTGAGCATCCGGTGTCAGTGCTTCCAATATCTCAGCCATGACGTCGAGCTGAACGCCGAGATGATCGGGCATCAATTCCGTCTCATAGTTTGCTATGGAGAGATATTGATTCATCGATTGGACGGCTTCACCTTGAAATTGGCCTCGCTCCCACACTGATTGAAACGGGGGAAAGTGGCGAGCTGGACCTAAAAACAATCGGCAGTAGTCAACGGACAATTCTTCCAATGTCGATGGCGAGGCGTCTTCTGGCAAGCTGCCGCCAGCTGCCGTGAATGCATTACTTAGCGGTGCCTGCATCAGTGAATCCAAGAATGGCGTGTCGACTTCTCGAAGCCACAGCCTTGCTAACAAACGGTAAGTGCCAGCAATCGCGGTCGAGTGTTCTGCAGCAACGTTCATGTCAGCCCACCTTCTTGATTGCGACAACTGTGTCGTGAAACGCCTGTTGACCACTGATCGGATCCGGAGATATCGGTATTAGTCGATTCTGGTTCCAGCCGTTTCCAGTGTTAGGTTTCCACTGCGTGGGGTCGCCGTCGGAGGCGTCTTCCCACCACATGTTGCGTTCCCAGTCGGCGTCTCGGTAAGTTGCCGGGGCGCTGCCAACTATGTGCGTTCCCGATTCTTTTGCTGACTCATTGGAGAGAGCCTCGCCATTTGTTCGGCGTGCCTGAGCGACATTTGTGTATTGCCAATGGCCGCAGCTGTTGCTCATCGCGAGGGCTCGTGGATGAATTCCTTCCATCAACACAACGGGAACTCGCATCGTAGCGACCACTCGGCGACCATTTTCAGTTGGTAAGTCTGCACGATTTAAGTGGGGCGACTGTTTGTCCAACTCTTGCGAATAATACGACGTGACCTCGATCCAATCGCCGTCTTTCAGGCCAAACCGTTCTGCTGTTTGCGGATTCAACCAAGCGGGATTCGAGTGCACGATCTCCGCTAGCCACTTTAGATTCATCGTGCGGCCATGATTGTGGACGTTCCATTTGAAGCTGGTCATGATCAGTTCATCATCGGCAAGCTCTTGATGTTCTTGCGGCTGAAACCAGATCGGCAATTGATTGATGTCCAAGTCATGGCTTTGGTGGCTGCTATGCCGGTTCTTGGTTTTCGTCACGCCACTGGCGGCAATTAAGTCTGAGCAATCTTGGTTCTTGCCGATCTTTTCAACAAACAAGCTTCGAATTTCGAATCGGCGACTGGGTGTTGCGAAACCGCGCACAGGTTTGCCACCCTTGATAACGCCGATGCCAACACCGTCTTTCGTAATGAGACCCGATGATTGGTCGACTGTCGCTCCTTTCATGTCATCGTCGCTAAGTTGGATGTTGTACGGCTCATAGAATGGCTCGCGATCGCCCTCGTAAGCTCCCTCATCCAGCAATCTTTCTAAACCAGACTTTCCTGTCTTTGGATTCTTGGGCACGTTGGACGCCCACTTCTCCATGTATTCTTCCACTGAGTCTTCGTACCACTTCTCCATGCCGCCGCCGATGCGTCGAGCTAATTCGGGAAAGAACTCGCGTACATCTTTCGACTCTCCCAACGGCTCGACCATCGGAGTCCGCAGGCCAACGTATGGTCGCAAGTTGTACGACGCGCGAGCATCCAAGTCCCAACGTTCCATGTAGGTCGCCCATGGCAACACGATGTCCGCGTAGTGGGCTGTTTCGTTGTAGAAGCAGTTAATGCAGACGTGAAAGTTGATCCGGTCTTCGTCCGTCAGCACCTTCTGGGTGAGACTCTCTTCGGGCCAAGTTAGCGGCGAGTCAAGGTTATAAGTCATGTAGGCCTGCAACTTCGCTCGACCTTGTAGCAAATACAGGTAAATGATTTCGCCAACCCGCATCCGTCGCCAAACATTCGCCAAGGGATACTCCGGCGGGTCCTCAAGTACGCTCCACGTCTTTGGGCTCGGTGGCATCGGCGGCGTTTTGACTAGCGGATCAAGCCCGCCCCAAAGTGACCAGCACCAACCGCCTTTCTTGCCGACGCTGCCAACAAGCGCGTTCAGAAGGTTGATGGCTCGATCGTTGTAAAAGCCGTTGATGTGTGCCGAGCTGCCACGGTTGCACATCGTCGTGCAAGCAGGTGCCGCTTGTGCGAATTCAATCGCGATGCGTTTTATGTCGGCTGCTGGGACACCACTGATCTGCTCGGCCCATTGGGGCGTGTACGGTCGCAAGTGATCGTGCAACTCGTCAACAGTGACATTGGTCCATTCGCTAATGAACTCGGCATCATGTAAGTTCTCTGCAAGGATCGAGTGACACATGGCCAACGCCACGGCTCCATCAGTACCGGGAAACGGAGCGAACCATTCGTCGCTGCCACCAGCCGTATTCGACATCCGCACGTCGAACGTGATCAATTTGGCTCCGTTGTTGAACCGGCCATTTTGAATCCGCGAAGCAAACGGCACGTGACCTTGATGAGCCTCAAAGGCATTCGAGCCGAAGTTCAAGATGTACTTCGAATGCTCGACGTCGTTTAAGTCCCAATCGCTCTCCCAAAGGTAAGTCAAATTCGCGGCGCGCCGATTGCCCGAACAAAGTGCTCGGTGGCTCAGCTGACTATTCGTTCCAAACGCCTTCAGGAAGCGAGCCAACGCGTCTTTGCTGCGCTGGCGCCCTTGATGAAAAGCGAACTCTTCAGGCTTGCCACTTTCGCGGACCGCCTTGAGTCGCTCGGCGATTTCGTCTAACGCTTCGTCCCACGAGATGCGTTTCCACTTGCCCTCGCCGCGTTTTCCCACTCGTCGCATCGGATACAACAGACGCTCGGGATGATACAGGTGATTCAAGCCAGCTTGCCCGCGCGCACAGAGATACCCTCGGCTGTTGGGATCGTTGGGGTTGCCTTCGATCTTGATCACGCGACCGTCTTTGACGTAGCCGACGATGCCGCAGACGGTGCTGCACAACTGACACATGCTCGGCACGCGTTTAACATCTTTGTACTTATTGCGATCAGGCCAGTTTCGTTTGGCGTTCGGACCTGGAAGCTTGCAAACGCCCGGCATCTCTTTGAAACCGCCTAAATCGTAGGGCTTGCCTCGAAGTTTCAACCACTTCTCGATGTCCAGCTGTGAAGGTTGGGCGCCCGCATCCTTTGTCGAAGACTGGCGATCCACATCAACCTTCAATGAGTCTGTTGGTGCTTTCTCTTGACGCCCCAAGCCGATGATGCCAGCAAATGCACCAGCACTGGCGAGCATTCCAAGCTCAATAAATCGGCGACGCGATGTGTCTAGATCACTCATCAGCACTCTCCTTCTTCCAGTTGTAGATGCTGTAAGCGTCGGGACTGTACGACTCGCCTTCTCGAGGCACGTCTTCTTCGGCCTCGACCGCCGCACGTCCGGCAAACCACATCCGCGGGCGAGTTCCCTTTTCGGGTCGCAACTGTTGCAACTCGCCCTCAGACGCCTTGGCTTCGGACATCGCTTTGCTGATCTTCGATTCTGGGTCGTTCAAGTCACCAAAATACAGCGCTTCGGAAGGGCACGTTGGAACGCAAGCCGGCTCCATATCGTTCTCGAGTCGGTGATAACAGTTGTGGCACTTGACCGCTTGCTTGGCCACTGGATCGAGATAGATCGCGCCATAAGGACAGACTTCGGCGCACGTCCCATGTCCCGAACAAACGTTATAGTCAACAGCCACCGTCCCGCCCGCCTGCTTGTGCAACGCTCCGCAAGGACAGGCCTTAATACAAGGAGCGTCTTCACAATGCTGACACGACATCGGCAAGAACAAGCGAGCCACCTTCGGATACTCGCCAACATCCTTGTAAATCGTTTGCCGAATAAAGTTACCGAGCGGCACGTCGTTCTCGGCCTTACAACTCACCTCGCATCCATGGCACCCGAAACAGCGGCGAGTATCGACGAACCAGCTAAGCTTTTGGTCACCTTCCGGCTCCTTCATTCGCTCGTACCATTTTTCTTCCGGCTGAAACTTCTTCTCGTTCTCGTCAGCCTGCGCATCAGCGGCAGTAGAAAGCGAAACGATCGAGAGTGCCGCAGACGACTTTTTCAAGAAGTCGCGGCGACTCGAGTTATTTTCCGACACAACGGTACCTCGACGTGAATAACGGAGACACTACAAAAGAATCGCTCAGACAACTGCCTATTGAGACCGTACGACCGCACGATCAGCAGGTGGAGCGCGGGTGATCAAAACGCAAAATCAAACCCGGCCAACTACGCGAAAAGCAGTCACGTAAAGGGAAGCGAAAACCAGCCAGGTTGTGGATGAAGCTGCATGGAGCAAATCACGGAGCGACAATGATCGGTTTAATAGATGACTAATCGTCATTTTCAACGACAACATTCATGAAGTCAACAAGCAAAGCCTTACCCACCATCCCCTGAATTCACCGGTGTAGCCAGTCCTCAACCTGCAGTCCTGGGACCTTGTCAAAATCACGCGAATTTGCGCTGAGAAGAATTGACTCTGTAGCACGGGCGATACTTGCGATTCGAAGGTCTTGTGTGCCAATTAGAACTCGTCCTGCACGTAGATTGTCAAATTCTGTCGCCGACTTGTCAGACCAAGGGATAATCTCCCAGTCTGCCAAGACGTCGATTAATTGAACTAAATGACCATACGGTACAACCAATTGGTAAGAGTCGCGAATGCGGTTAATCTGAGCCATCCACGCTCGCATCTGTTCTTCAACGACGATGATTGGTAACGCGATCGTTTCGTCAACGGCTAAAAGTCGTGATATCAGTGAAGCATGCAAGCGGTGCCGAGAATCTACGACAACAGTGAAATGATCGGAGTCGAGTAAAATCATGATTCATCAATTGCTCAATCAGCGTCGGCTGCATTCGACTTTCGATCAGCCTCTCGCAGCGCACTCGCCTCTTGCAATAGCTCTTTCATGCCATCATCGTCAGTAAATGCCCCAATTGTGCGGCGCCAATCCTTGCGTGAACTGCGCATCTCATCCACATCATTTTTGAGACGGGCAACTGTAGCTTCCAATTCTTCAAGGCGGCTCTCGACACTTACACTAGCCATAACAATCTCCTTAGCGGTGTTGGCAACGATCTGACCGACGATTTTTACTATGCCAATGTTTACGAGATTGAAAGCAAATGCAAGATGGGATTGGGAGTTCTTTTGTATAAAGAAACGTACTTTTAAGCCGAGAGCGAATGCCAACTTACCTGCATATCTTGCACCATTTTACCTTCCCTTCCGATTGCATCGCGTCCCTTTCGTGTAATGCGATACACAAACGGCGTTCGATCATCGCGTCGCTCGACAAATCCTCGGCCTTCAAGTGATTCAGGTCTTAGCGGGGGATTGGTTGGTGCACCAAGAGCTTTTGAGTACCCCTTCTTTCTCCCGATCAACTCTTTAATCTGATCGCGGCTGGTCCAATCCGTGCAATTTGCCAAACATGCAAGGATTCCCTTTTGCACCGAGGTGAGTTTCACTGTACGCGGTTCCATACATCGTCCAATCGTAGCAGAGCCTCACGACTATCCCCTTCGATTGGTCAACAATTTCGAACAGAACTTTAGACACTCACTCTTCACCAGCGGCTGCCGTCACTTGGTTTGGCCGAATCCCCAATTGCTTGGCATGTTCAACTTGATTCAGCGCCCACTTCCGTAGAATTTGATAACCCGGGTCCATTGGTTGATAGCGGCGGCCGCCTTGGTGTCCATCCTCTTTGCCGGTTTGGACGTTTAGGGGTTTTCGTAGGAGCTTGCTTTTTTCGACGTTCCCTACGTCGACTCGGTCTTGGAGGAGGCGGTAGTTTTTTAGCATTTGTTCGACTCCCAAGTAACCGGCGTCGTCGGGGCGGTTCAGCGTTAACGGAGGAACTCTGCCGGGGACTCCGTGGCAGGCGAAGCAGCTTCTTTGGTCGCCTCGGAGGACTCGGTTCATTTCGGGGGTTACGTAGTCGCGGAAGTATTGGAAGTCGGCGACGAATTGATCGTCGAGTTTTCCATCCTTGAGCATGATGCGTTGCGGTTTTTCTTTCTTGACCGCGGCGGTTAGCTCTTTCAGGAAGTTTTGACGGCCGGTTGACAGTACGTTCTTCGCCGTCTTGACGACGTTGTCTCGTTTCTCGAATTTCAACAAGGCGTCCAACGCATTCAACACTTCCGGGTTGCGGCGGAGGGCCGTTTGTTGCGAGATCTTGACGGCTAGCTCGCGCGTGGCGGGTTCGGCGGTTTGCTTTAGTTGATCCAGGAACAACAGTAATGCTCGCGATCGGATTTGTTCGTAAGGATCGATCGGTGGAGCTTCGCCGGGTTTAACTTTGACGTCGGGGAGCTTCGTTTTATACGTCAAGATCCAGTTCACGCTGGGCAACCAGAAGCGGGCTTGCAGCGGGTTCTTGAAGTCAGGCGGGAAGAACTTGCGCGTGGTGTCCATGTGCAGGTCGGGGTTACTGCCCAGACCGTCGCCCAAGCCTTTGGCCAAGTACCAGGACGCGTCCATGTCTTTTGCCAGTTGGTCGCGTTTGGCTTGATCCTTCATGGCTTTCAGATCGGCCTTCGACGCGTATTCGTCAAACGGTGGGATCAAGTAACCCATGATCTCGTGGCGTTGTTCTTCGGTATCGGGCACAACCCAGCGGACGCGGCCGATCAGCTTTAGCACGGGATCGGAAAGCTGCGGGCGGCGAGGTGGCTCGGCGGCACCGCGTTTGACTTGAGCAATCAGCGGCTCGATCAACTCGGGCACGGCGACCAGTTGAGCCGACCGTGGATCAGACACGCTGCTGGCGGCCAAGCTTCGTAATGACTCGGGGCCGTTCAATGAATAGTCGATTAGCTTCTGTTGCAATTCCTTATTGGGCACGTTGGCGGCGCCTTCCAGGGCTACTTCGAGGTGCTTCAACTCGTCGGGAAGTTGCTTGTCGCCTTCGATGTGTTTCATGTAAGCCATCACGGCTGAACCGAACAAGTCGCCGGCTCCACCGGTGCTGTAACCCATCTGACCTGGTCCGCCGTCGCCGCCGGACGTCTTAAAGAACGTCGCGGCAATCGCCACCAAGCGGCCGGACAAACGCACTTCAAGTTCAGTGTTCTTGGCTTCCTGAGCATCTTCGAGCGTGCCCCAAAGATCAAACAGGAGGTCTTCGAGAGCCTTGTATTGATGGTCTCGACTTTGATTGGCTTTGTGACCATTGGCGATGAACAACGCGTGGCTTTGGTAACGCATCGTGTTCTCGACCAACGCGTTCGATTCGGGCCGCGACAACATGGCGATCCACGCTACGTTCAACGACTCGCGGACGGGCGGATTCCAAATCCACCAGTTCCAAGCGGCTCGCATCGCCCAAGCTCGCACGGATGGATGAGCGTCCTCGTTCATGCTGTGAGCCAACAGTTCGGTCAATTGATCCCACTCAATCGAGACACCCGGCATCACGCCATCGACGCGCATATAGAGAGCTTTCATGGCTTCGTCGCGAACGTAATCATCATCAGATTTCGCGGCGGCGAGGACTTCGTTCCAGCCCTTGTCATCAATCAGTGTTTGCCGCAAGGACCAGTGAGCAGCCTC
>PBMZ01000138.1 GCA_002722955.1 Planctomycetaceae bacterium
ACCAACCAGATGACCGCGGTGACGCCGGTCAGGATTCCCAACATGGCCAAGACAGCGCGCAGCTTGTGCAGGAGCAGGCTCTTGAAGCCATAGTAAAGAGTCCGAAGGACGCGGCTGATCACTGCGGCGGGCCTCCTGAAGGCCTTCCACCGCCGGGCCGGCCACCTGAGTTGGACTTGCGAAAGTCCTGAAATTCGGCCTCGGTGACCTCGCCATCCTTGTTCGCGTCCAATTTATCGAAGAACGTGCCAAGTCGGCCGCCCTCTTCACGCGAAAGCTTGCCATCGCCGTCGGTATCAAATTTCTCGACCAGACTTCCTTGCCCCCCGCCTCGTGGGGGCGAGGGCTTGTTGTCATCGCTTGCTTCTGGCTTGGAGTTCTCGGCCGGGGCTTCCTTTGGCTTGGCAGATTCGTTTGGACGACCAGTCGACGGGCGACCGCCACCACCGAAACGTTCTTTGAGTTTCTTCAAGGCAACCTCTGCTTCCTCGAGATCGATGAAGCCGTCGTCATTCGTGTCGTTACCGCCAATATACTGGCGCTTTCTGTCGTCTAACTCGTCGTTGACAGAGATCTTGCCATCGCCGTTGGTGTCTGATCGCTTGATGTACTCTTCGGCCGTTTGTGGCATGCTGTATCCGCCACGTCCGCCGCCGCCTGAGCGACTTTGTCCTGGGTTACTCGAACCGCGTGGACTCTGAGGATTCTGGCCCTGGCTGGAATCGTCGTCGTCCGTGTCCTCAGCGCTGGTCTCATCGTCGGCGCCGTTATCGCCGAACTTATCCTTGGCGGGCAACTCTGTTTCCAACGACACCTTCTTGCGAGCACTCTCGATGACGGCCTTTGGATTTCTGACAACGATATCGCCAACTTTCACACCGTCGACGACCTCGACCAAAATGTCGTTGGTTTGACCAAGTTTGAGCGAACGTTTTTCGTACCCTTCTGGCGTGTCGAGCCAGCAGAAGTATTCACCTTCCTGCTCGACTACGGATGAAACGGGAATTGCTGCGACGTCTTTGCGATGAGCGATACGGATTTCGACATGGGCCGTTTGTCCAGGTCGCAGCTCTCCATTGTTCTCGCCCTTGATGGCGACGATGGTGGCGTATTCCTTGATGTTGCCCGAGAACCAACTGGTCGGTTCGGGTTGATTGGCGATCGAGATGACTTCGCCTGTGAACTGGTTTTCTTGAATGACGATGCTGGCCTTCATCCGGCGTTTGATCTGATCGACTTTGGATTCGTGCACCGTCACCTTGACCTGCATGTTTTCACGATCGGGCATTCTGATGATGGCCTGTCTTTCACGAACGACGGCGCCTTCTTCGATTTGAACTTGTTGTTGTCCGCCGAATCGGCTGCGGCTGGCATCGTTGGCATAGACAACCATTCCCGAGCGTGGGGCCAGGATGATGCAGTTTTCCAATTGCTTCTTGAGTCGCTCAAGCTTGCTTTTCTCAAGTTCCAGTGCTGCTTCGTCGGCTCGCATTTTGGCGGCTGAGGCATCGCGTTTGGCTTCGAGGTCCTTGAGTGTCTTCTCCTTGGTGAAGTCGACAAGTACCTTCTTCCGCGTTTCGGCAGCATCCAAGTCGAGCTGGCATCGCTCGACCGCAAACTCATCCGCCTCGCGCTGTAATGATGTAGCGAAACCCTTGCGGACCATCTTCTTGGTGTAGGCGAAAATGTTCTGAGCCGTTCTGAGGTTTTCCTGAGCAATACGAATCTCGGCGTCCGCCTTCTTTGACTCCTCGACGAACGTGCCCTCTTCATACTCTTTCACGGCGATCTTAGCGGCTTCGTAGTCCTCATCCGATTGAATCTTCGTAGCGAGTGCCTTCTCGTACTGAATCTTTTGTGAGTTCAACTGGTCTTCGATGTTGGACTTATCCAACTCGACCAATTGATCACCTTCCTTCACGACCTTACCATCTTCGACGATGGACAGGATCGTGCTGCCGCCAAGCACTTGGCATTTCAATTCGACATTGCTGGCGCTTTCGACGTTACCGTCTTCAACGACGGTAACGAGGATGTCGCTTTTCTGAACGGAATAGGTCAGCGTGCCTGAATCACGGCTTTCTTCGTTCATGCCCGAAACTTGAGGGGCCAGATACGCTCCGCCAGCAACCATGGCGACGACTAGCAGCAACAACACAAACACGCCGAAGCCCGAATTGCGTTGAATGTTGGGACGGTTGGGAGTTTGCGGCCGAGCATTTGGTTCGTTGGTGGTGGCCATAGTCGAGTTCCCATGATCGAGCGGTTGAAATCGAGATCTCAGCAACAAATTGCAAGGGTTAAGATTCTACCTGAAAACCTTGAGTAAGTGTGACTCGGTTGAGGTAAAAAGCATTGCGAGCCGACGCGGCGATGCTGCTTTAGAAGCCCGGCTTTTCGGAAAATCCGGGCTTCTCTGCGCGCTGTCGATCCTTCTCCCGTTCCGCTTCGATCTGTTCGATTGCTTGCATCAGCCGCATGATGTCTTCTTTCGTTGCCGGCCGTAGGTCACGCTGTTTTTTCTTAATGGGGATGATGCGGCGATTTCGTTGAGAGACCGCGCGACTTGGCTCGCTCCCTTCGTCTGAGTGTTCGGCGGCAACAGTCTCGATCGAAGAATCTTCAGACGCGCTGTCATTGGATTCATCGTTAGGTGGCAAGTTGCCTCGAATCCAACTCGCCAGCGAAATGCGGCCACGGCGAGCAGCGCTAAGCTTTTCTTCGTTAGCCGGAACTGGCTTGGCATTATCAGCTGCTGGCACGGGCGCGGGTGGCTCGACCCCTGGCGCGGCTGGTGGTTCTTCTTCTAACTGATTGATGACGTCGTCAGGAACTTCTGGCGGTAGCGGCTCGGTTTCGCCAAAGGCTTCGATGATCGCGTTTTCGAGTGGGATGTCATTCCAGAGGTTCGCTTCGTCGACTTGCATGATGGCCAATTCGCGGTAGAGGCGCATTCGCGTTGCCAAGTGATTCAGCCAGACACTCATCAAGTTATTCTGAGTGTTCCGCAAATCTGACAACGCAAACAACAAATTCTGAGCCGCCGTTGGTCCAAACGACTGAGGCAGCTGCCCCGGCTGAGCAGGCGGGACGGGCTGATTCAATGCTTCTCGTGTCTGGTCGACTCGGCGAATGGCGATGGCGACCGCGCGCCGCTGAATCTCGAGGTTGATTCGTAGTTGTTCCAATGTTCGGAGCAACTGACGAACGTTTTGCAGCACCAAGTCTTCGAACTGAATCAACTGACGACGGTCTTGTTGGTACTCGATCAGTTGTTGGCGGAAGTTGTTGCGTTCGATCAGGCGAGTGAACGGCGGGTCGATTTGCAGCGACGCCGTCAGCGAACCGTTTTCGTCGCGGAATTTCGCCGGATTGTCATTGCCAAGCGTTTGCAAATCACCGGCGAAGCGGATCGAGACATCCGATTGCAATGCGTTGGCGTTGAATTGAATCAATCGCCACGTATCGACCAAGGCGGCCCGGTTGTTCATCCAGTCCAAACGATGAGCGCGAGCAATCTCCAAAGCCAAGTCTTCGGAGAGATCGATCGGGCTGAGTTCGATCAACTCCAACCGGGCTCGGGCTTGAATCAACGACAGCTCGGCCACCAAGTTCGCCAAGTCGCTTAACAACTCGACGATCCCATCGCCGGTCGCTTCACGATTTTGATCATTCAGGCCGTCCTTGAGCTTCTTGAGTTGCTCGGCGGTCAGATCGAACTGTTTCTTAACGTCCGAGAGTGCTTCTCCCATTCGCTTGCGTTCGCTGGCCAGTCGCTTCTTTTCAAGGTCCGATAAGGATTCCGATCGCTTCGAGATTTGCTCGTCGAGCTGTTTGAGCTCTTGTGGCACCACGTCGAATTGACCTTCGACCAACTTTCGCAGTTCCTCGATCTTCTTGAACGCCTCGGCAAATTGCTCGTCCGTGGGCTGTTCGGGCAGCTGCCCAAAGTCGTCGATATAAGCACCGATGGCTTTCTGAACGGCCGCGTTTGCGGGAGAGATAAATTGAAATTGCTGAATCAATTCGTCGTTTAACTCGATTGGCAAGTTCGGTGGAAACCCCAACGTGGACCGCTTGAACGTATCCAATGCCGATTCCAGATTGTTTCGTGCCTGCAGCAAATTGGCCTTTTCGGTCTCGATGTTTTGGCGGAACTGATCGACCTGCGCGATATCGATTAGGCCAGCATCGAGGTTCGCTTCGAGCAACCTCAAGGTGCGAAGCTGGGCGTTCAAGCTTTCCTCGGTGTTTCGAATCTGTTGCAGTTGTTGCAGCAAGCCGATGTAACCACCCACCGTGCCAGCACCGCCACCGGCAAATCCGGCACCGCTGCCGCCGGCTCCGCCTGTTCCACCACCAAAGAACGATCGGCCAAAGCCCGTCGCATCGCCAACGCCGCCGAAGCCGCCAGAGCCTTGCCCGGTGAAGCCCGTCAAACCTGTACCGCCAAAGAACCCACCGCGACGCTGCGGGCCACTCACACCAAGATCGCCGATGGCCACGTTGGTGTAGAAACCTTGGCGGTATCGCTGAAAGGCTCGTAGGTTCGCCAACAAGCCGCGTTCGGTAATGGTGAGTTGCTCGAGCGCGAACGCTCGGCCACCACGTCTTAGTAGCGGTTGGACAAAACTAAAGTTGATGATCGAGCTGGCGGTATTGTTATCAGCGCCGAAGAACTCCCAGGTCAAGTTGTTGGCAAAGTTGACCAACAACTCGCCCGCTGTCGCGAATCGGCGTCGGGCAAGAGCGTCGGTGTCATTGCGAATCAAGTTGCTTGGACCACCGCGTTCTTCTCCGGTTTGTGTATAAGCCGTGCCGTTGCCGCCGAAGAATTGTACATCGAATCGAAATCGCTCAGTGCTGACATCGAGTGCGGAAAGATAGAGCGTCTCAAGATTCTCTTGGTACGACGGCGAATTGGTGCGAGCCAGAGCGATGGCGACCGGAAGCGAAAGTTCAACGCTACCATCGTCTCTAAGTGTTGTGAACTGATTCAGACTCTCACGCCAATCGGGATTCTCGAGCTGAGCAGCGACGCCATCGTTGAGCCATCCGTCGTAATGCTGTTTGCCGTCGATGTAATTCATGAACTGATGCGAAGCCGGATCATCTTCTGGCATCGGCGGCCGGTCCGGGTCGTAAATGTCAGCGTAGCGACTTCGCTCATCGACCAAGATGCTGAATTCGTCCAGCGACCAACGCGGGTCGTCCGACTTTTCCTCGATCAACTCGGCCGCTTCTTGATCCGCCTGCTCGCGGTAGTACTGCCGGTTGCAGCCCAAAGTGAGGCTCATCAGACAGAAGCTGATTCCCCAAGCCATCGCGTGGCGCGAGCGTGTGAACTTGGACATCCATCCCCCCCTTTGACGACCACAGCGCAACCTTGTGATTCTTTCGTGGTCCCGTGACTCCGTTCGCGGGACGTCCTGCGAGCGGAGTCGCAGGCCCACAAAAGCTTCGGTCGCACCCAATCGCACTCTGCATTCGTCTTATGACAATGTCTGGTCCCCACACCAGCCCTTACCGTGCATATTCGCACAAATCAAAGCCGAGGAACGGCAAGCAACAAGAGGCTCGCGGAGTTTGCGCACAGCGCGCACCATCGCCCATTCGACTACCTCTGTTGGTCGTCATGTCCGGATGTGAAACTTTAGCGATTCTGCGCGTCGTAGGGTGTGTTCGGATTTTGCGGCATCCACCTTGTGTGAATCCCAAACACAGCGCAACCAGGGCCAAAACGATCCGCGCAATGTGGTCAACGGGCCAAATCGGCAATCTCATTGTGTCCATTTCGCCGAATGCAAACGGAATGCCACTGCCAACTCGCCGTCTTTGTGCAATGCTTGTGCACGGTTCATTGCCCAGACGCATGTCTTGGTAATTGTTGGATTTCCGAAGAAAACACGGAAATTTTCTTCTGCCCGTTCCGAGACTGGATATAGAATAAGGCTATTGAGGTTTTCTCATTCTGGGATTGTTGTCTTTGTAAGACATCCGGAATTGAGGGCGCTAAGGCGGATCCCTCAAGAGCTGGGGCTGATTTGGAAGCCTTTCTCTCGGCGAGGAAGTCTTCGAAATGAATCGAGGGTCCATTCGCGCAGCCGACGTTCGCGCTGCGTTGTTTATTGTTCGAGTTCTGCGGAGTTTGCAAAATGCTCTCGCCAAACGTTTCTCGAAGCGTTGTGTGTGCCATTCTTTCCTGTGGCCTATTGACATCCTTGGCCTCTGCCGAAGAATTCCCGGCAAAGGTGTCCCGACATGAAGCCAAAAACGGCGATAGCTATTTCGCCTTAGAGCTTCAGTTAGATCAGGGACAGACTGATGAGTCTTCGCGCGATCACGTCGTGATTGTCGATACATCAGCCAGTCAAACGGGAGAGCATCGCATTCAATCGCTGGCTGTGTTGAAGTCGTTCTTGTCCAGCCTGCCCGACGGCGACCGCGTCAGTCTGATGGCCGTCGATGTCATGACCGAGCCACTTACTGATGGCTTTGTCACCGTTGGTAGCAAAGAAGCAGATGCTGCATACACAGAACTCACGAAGCGAGTTCAGTTGGGTGCCACCAACATGCTTTCCGCACTGAAAGCGGCTGCCGGCCAATTTGATGGCAAGAATCGCGGCTCGTTGTTTTACATCGGCGATGGCATGAGCACGGCGAATCTGTTGGCAAGCGAAGAGCTCGGCCAAACGTTGAGCGGTCTTCGCAAAAAGCAAGTTGCAATGCACTCGTTCGCCGTTGGTCCTCGCAAAGACCTACGAATGCTTGGCATCTGTGCCCAACACACGGGCGGCTTGGTTGTCGTTGACGACATCAAAAGCCAAGCATCGCTGATTGGAAAGCAGTTTGCTCGCGGCAGTCACATGGCCGTGTTCTATCCAGAAAACATTGTGGTCGAGAAGACTGGAAGTCTCTCGCCAACCCAAGCCTTGCCAGTCCGCTCGGATCGAACCACGGTCTACCTGGGCAAAGGCAAGATTTCAGAAACTGCCCTAATCTCGCAAGTTGGTAGCTTCAATCAAAAGTCGACTGAATTGACTTGGCGAGTGAAGCAAGTCACCAGCACCAAGGCCAACGCGTTCTTGGCAACGATGTGGAACAAAGTTCAGGCCGACAAGGGTCTCAGCCCGCTGGCTGGCAACGACATGTTGAACATGGCTCGACACGAGTTCGATGCTAGCATCGACAACATGTTGCAACTTGGCCAATTGGCGGTGGCTCGACGACAGCACAAAGATGCCGAGCGTATTGGTTTACAAATCCAATCAGTTGATCCTGGAAACGTCGATGCGAAAGCACTCTTGAGTGTCGCCAACAAACTGAAGGTTCGCACCGTCAGCCAAGTTCAACCGCCCAACGCTCTGGAAAACAGCGAGACTCCGGCCAACACGGATGACGAAGGCCTGATCAATCAAATCGAAGAAATCCGTCGTCTGCGTGGCGAGCAGTTGCGACTGCAAATCTCGCGCGACGTTCAAGAAGCTCGCGAGTTGGCTGGTGACGACCCAGACGCAGCGCTGACGTTGCTCAAACAAGCTCGCGGTGCCGTGCGTGCCGCGACGGACATCAACCCCGACCTGCGATTGCAATTAGATAAGCGTCTGCAAGGCGTGTTGATCGAAATCCGAAATCAAAAAGACGTGAACCAAGAAGCATTGCTGCGGCAACAAGAACGCGTTGCGGTTTTGGAAGCCGAGCGTCGCTTGATCGAGCAAATGCAATTGGAAGACGAAAAACTGGAACAGCTGATCGATCGCGTGCGAGCCCTGATTGATGAAGGCGTTCGCGGTAACGACGCGGCTTACCAAGAAGCAGAATCTGTTGCTGAAGCGGCTGTGAACTTGCGACCTGGTAATGGTGTTGCCGAATTGGCTCGAGTCACATCCGAAGCCTCCGGTCAGTTGGCGATGGCCTTCCGTTGGCGTGCTTTGCGTGCCGACCGGTTCTTGGAAACATTGGAACAAGTTGAAATCTCGCACGTTGCCTTTCCGGATGAGCCTCCGATTCGTTGGCCACCGGCAGAAGTTTGGAAGGCACTCAGCGAACGCCGCAAGAAGTGGGCTTCGGTCGACTTGCACAAAGCCAGTCCGGCTGAGGAACGAATTCGAGCCGCATTGCGGGACCAAACCGAATTCGAATTCGCCGACAACCCCCTTCGCGACGTCATGACTTACTTGTCCGACTTGCACAACATCAACATTCAGTTGATGGACCAAGACTTAAGCGAAGAAGGTATCGATCCGGATGAACCCATCAACCTGCAACTTTCGGGCATTACGCTCCGCAGTGCATTGAAGCTCATTCTCGAGCCGCTCGGTTTGACGTACGTGATTGAAGACGAAGTCATGAAGATCACGACTGAAATTGTCGCTGAAGAGAAACTGTCCACACGCGTTTATCCCGTCGGCGATTTGGTTGTTCCGCTGGCTCCGCCCGGTGGTGGAATCGGTGGTATCGGCGGCGGCGGACAACAAGGTGGCGGCTTCGGTCAGCAAGGTGGCGGTCAACAAGGCGGCGGCATCGGCGGCGGTGGATTTAGCATCCCACCAATGAAATTGCCGAAGAAGGGCGCGAAAGCGAACAAGCCCGTTGGTCTTGATGCAGAAGCTCGAGACATTTTGGACAAGGTGCTGGATCGAAAAACATCCAGCATTCAACAACCGGTGCCTTACTTCGCCCAAATCGACGATCCGTTGCCCAAATCGAAGAAGCCCTTCAAATTTGACAACGAATCGATCAAAGCTCTCAAAAAAAAAACGCTGAGAGTGAAGTAAAGCCGAACTCTGCGCAAGATACGCAGAAAAAGAAAAGTTCTGAGAAGGCGAGACGGCCCCAAAAGGCTGCCTCGCCTTCTTCTATTCCTAGGAAGGCGCCGCCATCGAAGGCGCCTGCGGCAAAAAAAGACGAACCGAAATTGCCGTTGGACGAGACCGCCGAGTCGCCCGAAGAAATCTGGGGCGATTATTTCACAAAACGCTCGCCGTCAGCGTCAGACGTTTCGCGACTCGCGATGCGATTGCACAAAGCTAAGAAGCACGACCACGTCATCGCCTTGATCAATGCCGCGATGCTCAATGGTCAAGCGCAACCATGGATGTACGACGTGTTGGCCATGTCGATGGAAATCACCGGCCGGCCCAAGAAGCAAATCGAGCGCGTGCTTTTGTCGCGTTTGGATTTCACGGCGACTGATGTTCCCAACATGATTTTCTCCGCCGCGTATCTCAAACGATTCGGTGGCGACCAACAGGCTCTCAATCTCTACCGACAAGCATCGAAACTCCAGCCGACGCGACCCGAACCTTACGTATTGGGATTGAAGATCGCTGACAAGTTGAAGGATTACGACGCCATTGGTTGGGGAGCAGCTGGAGTCTTAGCCTATGTTTGGACACCCGGTTTTCAGCTGCGACATCAAGAAGCTCTCGACATCGTGGCTCAAGCAGAGAAAGACTTGAAGCAAGCTGGCAACAGTGAGCAATTGAAAAAGCTGCGGATGACGGTCACCGCGGCTCGTCAACGCGACTTGGTGTTGAAGCTTTCATGGAACGGAACGGGCGACTTGGACATGCTGGTGGAAGAACCACTCGGCACAGTTTGCTCTTACGCCGAGCCCATTTCGCAGGGTGGCGGAATCTATATTCATGACGGATATGGACCGAACCAAAAGAACTGTTTCGAAGAGTACATTTGCCCGTACGGTCTTAGCGGCGACTATCGAGTGCGAGTGCGACACGAAGGTGGCTCGATCGTCGGCAAGCGCGCGACGCTGACGATCATCCGCTACCACGGCGGTGAGAAGCAACAAGTTCACAAGATGCCGCTTGTGTTGGAACAAGAAGAGACTGTTGTTCGATTCAATCTGCCGCGCGGACGACGAGAAAAACTCTCTGAGAAACCTCATATCGATCGGACCGCGTTGGAGCCCGCCGGTCGCAAGACGAGCCGCATACCAAGAATCCGAGATACTGGAGCCGCCGGCCGACGTGCGGCTCGCAGTTACGCTCAGTCACGACGCAATCGTGTCGGAGCCGTCGGGTTCACGCCTGTCGTTCAATTCATCCCGGAAGGTGTGTTCCTCAGCGGCACAGCCGTTATCTCGGCGGATCGACGATACGTTCGAGTTTCCATGACGCCGGTCTTCAACACCATCACGGATGTGTTCACCTTTACATTTCAAGGACCGGGTGCGGGAACTCAAACCAATCCAGGTGTTCAAGGCGGAGGAGGGGGGAATTGATCACGCGAGAAGGAATTCATGAGTAAGCGTCAATGGAATGAACTGAACGCCCACATCGTGGCCTGTGATCGTTGTCCTCGCCTACTGGAGCACTGTCAGAAGATCGCTCGCGAAAAGCGCAAGGCGTACTTGGACTGGGACTACTGGGGGAAGCCTGTCGAGAACTTCGGCGATCCAAAAGCCGACCTATTAGTTGTCGGTTTGGCTCCTGGTGCTCACGGTGCTAACCGAACCGGTCGCATGTTCACGGGAGACCGCAGCGGCGATTGGTTGTACCGAGCACTACATCGGGTAGGCTTCGCCAATCAAGCGGAATCAACCGACCGCGACGATGGCCTGAAGCTCATCAACTGTGCAATCACCAACGCTTGCCATTGTGCTCCGCCAGATAACAAGCCCACTCGCGAAGAGATCGCCAACTGCCGTGATTGGTTCGATCAGACGATCTCGTTACTAAAACCAAAAGTGTTCTTAGCTCTGGGTCAAATCGGTTGGCGAGCCGTCATCGACCAAGCAAAACATCAAGGCTGGTACGAGGGCAAGATTCCCAAGTTCGCTCACGCAGCCAGTGTTCAGTTTGCTTCCGGGCATTGGCTACTGGGAAGCTTTCACCCCAGCCAACAAAACACATTCACGGGCCGCTTAACCAAAGAAATGCTAGACGCTGTCTTCGACGAAGCTCGCAGGCTACTCGATGGCAACGACTAATTCTCAAGCTTTCGATTCGACCGTTGCCAGCTCCCGCTCTTCACGTTGCTGTAGGACAGCAGGAGCCGCGCTTTGGCTATGATCAAAGCCTTCGTAAACGCCAAAGTCGTTGAACAAGTGCCGCTTCGCTAAGCGGTAGACAAGGTTCTTTTCCGGCACGGCGTTTTCGGGATTGTACTGAGACGTCCGCACTTCCATCTTTTGCAGTTCGGCCAATGCTGTCTGGCGAGCCGTCGCGTCTTTGGCACTGTGAAGCACAACCAATTCGTGCAGCAAATCGGGACGCTCGAGCACAATGCAGCCGCGCGTCGTCTTTTGAGCCAATTGACGGAAGTCCTTCAGAAATGGACTGTCAGCAAGCTTATCCTTCAACGACTTCGATTCGTCGTGAATCGAATCGGTGGCGAATTGGATGATCGGGCAAGGCTCGATATCGCCCCAAGGATTGATGTGATGGCTGATCCCGGTGGCGGCCGGACAGAGTGCTTGGCCTTCGCCGTCGAAGTAGGCATCGATGATGGCGATCGGTTTCTTGGCGCGCATCTCGACAACAAACTTGCGAACTCGCAATTGTTCTTCTGGCGTTAAGCAAAGGTCTGGACAAGCATCCGGCCCCATTGGCCGGTAAATATGAAACCAAGTGTAAAGCACACCCATTTCAATCAAGCGGTCGATCCAGGCCTCGTTGACCAAATCGTCTATGTTTGTTTTGCAGACGCTGGTGCAGACGCCGGTGAAGACTTTGTTGTTCAGGCAGTTGTGGATGCCTTCCATCGTCTTATTCAGCGTCTCGGGTCGACCGCGACGTTCGTCGCTGATGATCTCGTTGCCTTCGACGCTGATCAGCGGCGTGACGTTTCCGCATTTGCGCAGCTTCTTAGCGACCTCGTCGGTGATGAATTGACCGTTGGTGAAAACTTGGAAATAGCAGTCCGGGTGCTGCTCTAAGATGTCAAGCAATTCGGGATGCATGAACGGCTCGCCACCGACAATACCAAAAAAGACGTTGCCCATTTCCTTGGCTTCGTTGATCAGCTTGCCCATCGCTTCTGGGCTGATTCGCTCTTGCTTGGCCGCGACGTCAACCCAGCATCCTTGGCATCGCAAGTTGCAGGAATTGATCACTGACACGTACAGAAACGGCGGAAAGAACTCGCCCCGCTTCAAGCGTTTCTTGTACTTCATTACCGAGCGGACTCCCTTGAACCCCATGTTGTAGACAAACTTCCACAACAATCTTTTGTCGGTTTCCAAGAGGACGCGTTTGGCCATTCTTAGATACATGGCTTCTCCATTGATTTCAGACCTTACCCATCCTACCAACAATCAATCCAAATCTCGACCGGGTGAGGAGACGAATTTCAACGTTAACGCCCAACCGAAGGAGCCGGCGACCAAGAAGTATTTCAGGCCATTGATTATTCTTCTTCGACCGTACGCAAGCACGTCACGGCTGAAAATGAAATTGCTGGATACTGTTTCTTGGCTTATCATGCATCGTGTATCCAATTCCACCATCTTCGGGCTCATATCCAGCGAGTACGGCCAATGGATTTTCCAGACGGGCAACAAGGTGAAGCGATTGATACATCGCCGGGCCAACAGCTTGTGTCGACGTTTTCGTCAGAGCACCCAACGGAAATCAAGGAATTCGTCGCCAAAAACAAACCAGACTCCGAGGAAAAACCAGCCCTCTCCTGGCGAGAGTTCGTCGGTGTTGGTTTGATGGTTGCGCTCTGCGACTTAACGATCTATCACGCGAAAGGTTTCGCCGCGGCCGCTTGCCTTTTCGCGGCCGCCCCGATCATCTTGAGCTTTAGTGCACCGCGACGGCGTTGGCGTCATCACGGTTGGTTTGTTGCCGCGATGACCGCACTGCTATCACTTCGATTACTGTGGGCAGGCTCTGTCGCGATGGTCGTTTATGGAGCCGCTGTGACAGTGGCCTTTGCTATGACTTTGAGCGGGATGCGTCCCTTTTTGCTCGAGGGCTTCGCTACTGCCGTCATGACAACGCTTTCTGGTTTGGACGGTTTGATTCATTATGTGCGCAGTGGAAGTCGACCGAGAGTCTCGGTACCTCGAACACGTTGGATGAACATTGGATTACCGCTGTTCGCTGGCATCTCGTTTGGCATCATTTTCATCTTGGCCAATCCGGATCTGTCGATCGCCTTCGGAGAACATCTGAATTGGGTGTTTTCGAATCTGCATACTTTGTTAATCGAAGCCGTGCCGAATCCTGGTCGTCTTGTGTTCTGGTGCGCAGCCCTGTGGATCACTGTTGGCTTGCTGCGACCTGTGATTTCGACACAACTCACAGAAGACAGCCCGGAAGACGTGGTCCTTGGCAAGGACTCGCGGGTAGCCGTGCACTATGAAGCATTCCGTAACACGCTGATCACCTTGATCGGACTGTTTGGCATCTATTTAGTCTTCGAGTTCTCGACGTTGTGGTTTCGCGAAATTCCGGTTGGCTTTTATTACGCCGGATACGCACACGAAGGTGCCGGCTGGTTGACGGCGGCACTGGCATTAGCCAGCGTGACCCTGTCGGCCGTTTTTCGTGGCGATGTGCTGGCAGACAGCCGGCTTCGGATGCTGAACCGCTTGGCATGGATTTGGGCCATTCAGAATCTGCTGCTGGCGTTGGCCGTCTACAATCGACTTTGGATTTATGTTGGCTTTAACGGAATGACACAGCTGCGAGTCTTCGGCTTCTTTGGCGTGACGACCGTCGTGGTTGGCTTCATTGTTGTCTTGTACAAGATCCGCAAGAGTCGAAACTTCCTGTGGCTTGTTCGCCGCGATCTGTGGACGGCATTTGTGGCTTGCTTTCTATTTCTGATCACGCCCGTTGATCAGATCGTTGTGTCGTACAACGTTCGGCGAGTCATGGCGGGTGATCCGGCGGCTTGCATGCAAATTGGTGTCAAGAAGACTGACACCGAGGCTCTTGCTCTGTTGCTGCCATTGCTTGATTGCGACGATCCGGAGATCCGTCAGGGAGTCACGGCGCTACTGGCCAAGCGGCACAAGCAACTCAAATCGCTCGTTGAAACTCAGCAGCAACTGGGTTGGACTGCGTTCCAATGGGCAGACCACAGCATGCTCGCTCAACTAGAACCACACGCGGATCGCTGGACGCAATTCGACGATAAGGACAAACAGCAGCAAGCTTTGGCGCGTTTCTACGACTACGCATATCAGTGGTACTAGTTGTTTCGTTCGCTGTTCGTCCATGAACCGCGAACGGATTTGTGGGCCCGCGGCCCCGTCGCGGGCAATCTCACAGCATTCTGATGCAATTCCCCGCGAGCGGAGTCGCGGGGCCACGAAAGACTACAGGCTCGAACTGCGAACATCAGCCGAGCACTTCTGAGTTTTCACCAGATTCGTTAGAATACTCACAATTACTGGTGCATCGCTTTGCGTATAATTGGGTACGCAACCCATCTAGAAATCTGGCTACGCGTTACTTGCCCTAGCTTCAACAAATACGCGGCTACACTTACCGCAAGGACAATCTCATGTATCGCTGTTTTCCTTATGTTGGCGTCTTCGCTCTATGTTTCCTGTCGCTCGCCTGTAACTCAGAAAGCGACACTGAGCAAACTGTGCAAAACGATTTCGCCACCGACGACAACCAAGTCGACCCGCCGGTCCTTCCGGCCTCAGATAAAGAAAGCAAAGCCCCCGACGGCCAAGTCGAACCTGGCGATAAATCAGAGAAGGCCGAAGAAATCGACATGAAGACGTATCTGACCTCCGATCGGAAAACGATCGTTGGAAACTGGATACTTGTCATCAGCGGCAGCAGCCAGACCGAAGACTTCATTGATATCAGCGCATTCGTGTTGGATATTCGCGAAAGCAAAAGTGAAGGCGAAAAATACAAAGTCCGCAAACTGTTTCAGGCTCCCGTGATTGGCGAAGCCGAAGTCGAATCGTACGCAGTAACTGACGAGACGGTTCAAGTCGAGTTTCTCGATGTCGACCAAATGAAGCTTGTCTTCAATGGCAAGTTTGATAACGGCGTCGTTTTCGGAAACATGTCATTGGGTGGTGCAATCCGCACAGCAGCACGTCTCATCCCAACCGACAGTGATAAGATCTCCGAGGAAAACGGTTTTTCGCCAACACCCGGCCGACTTGATTTGGGCAAGGCATTGCGTTCCGACGATCCCGTCGCAGACTTGAAGACGTTTTGCAAAGAGAATCCCGATTCGCCGGTGACCGTGGATGCTTACCAAGAGCTCATCATGCGAATGAATACGGCTGGCGAGTCAGCAGATGACATCAAACCTATCATCGACGACTACATTAAGACTGCTGGTCGCTGGGGCAAGGGAATGCAGCAAACCGCTACGTTTTATGCCGGTTACTTCTTGGCTCGGACACGTAACAACCCGAAACTTTCCTTGGAGCTCCTCGATCGAGTCACCAAGGACTTTGAGTTCGAACCGCTCGAAGCACAAGCGCAACGAATCGAGATGGCTCGCAAAGAAGCGAAGACCAACAATGCGATCCAACTGACGCAAAGCGAGGACGAAAAGACACGTGACGAAGGAGTTGCCACTCTGAACAACATGCGGAGCGAGAATCCGTTCAATCCGGAAGTCATCTACGCTTTGGCTGAAGTTTCCGAAAAAATGGGCGATGTCGATGCCGCGATGAACTTTTATTCACAACTGGTGATCTTGCCACAGTTAGCGGGTTTCTTGGACCAAATCTTTCAAAATGCCAAGGTCGAGAAGCCGTCGCCTTCCGAAGCGCTCGACAGGCTCTGGAAAGAAAAACACGGCGACACCGAAGGCTTGGACGAATTCAACGCCAAGGTCTACAACGAGAACTTGTACTTACTCTCGAAGGCGAAGTCGCGAAAGGGTCCGACCGAAGACACTGGAAATCGCGTCGTGCTGGCTGAGCTGTTCACGGGGGCTGGATGCCCGCCTTGTGTTGCTGCTGACGTCGCATTGGGAAGCGTTGAACGCGAATTGCCCGAATCCGCGTTGGTCGTGCTTCGGTATCACTTGCACACAGCGGGCATCGACCCCTTGACCAACCGTGATGGTGAGTTCCGCGCTTACTTTTACCAAACGCCCGGCACTCCTAGCCTCTTCATCAACGGCAAGGACGTCGACACGCAATCAGTTGCGGGTTACTTGCCCATGGCGAAGAACTCGTACGACAGCATCCATAAGGTCATCGACACGGCTATCAAAGAGAGCACGGAGATCAACATCCAAGCGACCGCAAAAGCCGCCAACGGGGTTGTGAAGGCTGGAGCCGAAATCAAAGGCTTGGATGGCATCGACGGAGACATTCGGCTGCACGCAGTCATCGCCGAAGACCGCATTGACTTCGCAGGTCGCAACGGAATTCGACAACACGACATGGTCGTCCGTAGCGTTATTACACCAGATGATGGCGTCGCCCTGAAAGAGGCCACGCATTCGTTTACCGAAGACATCGTCTTGTCCGAGTTCCGTGATTCCATCATCGAATACCTGACAACTTACGAAGAAGGCCAAGGTGTCTTTTTCTCGGTGAAGCCACTGGAACTCGAAAAGCTGCACTTTGTCGTCTTCGTGCAAAACATGGATTCACACGAAGTCCTTCAAGCTGTCAGCATCCCCGTCAGTGGCGAACTGGACTATTCCGCCGCGCCAAAGCCAGAAGCGAAGCCGGACAGCGCCAAGCCTGAGGAAAAGAAACCAGAGGAAGAAAAGGCAGAAGAGAAGAAGCCTGCAGAAGAGAAGCCCGCGGAAGAGAAAAAGCCAGCTGCTGATGCCTCGAAAGATGAAAAGTCAGCTAACAAAGAGCAACCGGCTGCGAAACCAGAAGAAAAGAAGGCAGCCGACGCGCCCGCTAAGGACGCCAAATAGGCACATCCGGCTGACTCGGTGAAATGTCCACTTCTGACTTTTGATCGCTCCATAACTGCATTATTGTATTCATTGCAAGTCGACTGCTGTGAGGTGCACCCCTGGATCCCAACGATTCATGAGGCAATCCGCGGCAACTTCACGACAATGATTGGAGCGAGTCATGAGTTTGCGATGCGTATGTGAAGATTGCGGCAAGCGCTACAATATGCCGGACCGACTGTCTGGGCGCGTTGTTCCTTGCAAGCGATGTGGTGGTGACATTCATGTCTCCAAATCGCGTGGCTCGTCAGGATCGTCAGGCGGCTTGTCGATCCCTATGCCAGCTATCGTGGGTGGTGGAATTGTTGTCGTGGCGTTGATCGGAACGCTTTGCTTCATGATCGGTCGTGGCTCGACACCCCCGGCAAACGCAGTTGCGGACAACGAGAACAACGCGGTCGCTCCCAGCAACACGTATCAACCCAGCCGACCTGTCAGTACGAATACTCCACCGAGACCCTCCGCACCAAACACGAACAACACGACAAAAGCTGAGTGGTCGTCGCCGGATTCCTCATCCAATACATCCACTCCGAATAATGCAAATCCTTCAGCACCTGCCAGTACGAATGCTTCACCAGCAACCACCCCAAATAGTACCGGAAATAACGCCCCAAACTCGGCCAGTCGGAATGCCAACATCCTTCCCTACAACGAACGTGAAGGAGTCACCTTCGGACCGGCAGGCTGCCCTGTCTTGGTGTCTGGAAAAGCCGTCTGGGATTGGCACCAGAAACGTCAGCTGGCAATACTCGAAGGGGAATTTGAAGCCCGCGGTCTAACTACCCTATCACCCGATGGTCAGTACTTTGCTGCTTGCGACAAGAGCCCGAATCAGAAAGACACCACCGTCACGGTTTGGAATACCGAAACAGGAAAAGTCTTGTTCACAGCGCCTGGCGATGAGGAACGCTTTGTCGATCTGATGAAGCTTAGTAACGAGCGACTCTATATCGGCGGCCGTTTGCAACCAACGCTGTACCGATGGGATCTCGAAACCAAAGAGCCACTAGAAAACGTTACGTTTCCCGGCCGGCTACGATTCAATCGTGACAACAATGCGTTGACGCTTGATGGCAAGTACTTCGCTGCCGTCGATAGTGACAAGCTCCTCGTCGTCGACACCGATACGGGAAAGCAAGTCGCTCAAATGGCCTCCCCTCGATTGATGGAGAAAGAGGCGCCCGTCGACGAGTTCGTTGTGGAGAACATCGAGATCACCGACTCGACTCCGAGGGATCCTCGGCCTGTGTTCGTTTACGCTTGGCTGCGATCGATGAGTTTCTCGCCCGATGCACAAGAGCTGTCGGCAGTTTCAACACATCCACGACAACGCATGATGTGTTGGAACAACACAGGTCAATTGATTATGGATCAGCCATTTCGGACTGTTCAGCGGACGATGGTGAACAGCACTCTGCAATGGTTTCCAAATCGGACAGCGTGGTTGTTAGCGAACGACATCGTTGATCGTGAATCTGGCAAGGTCGTTCTGTCGATGCAGTATCGTTTGTCTCACCAACAGAAGATGCAAGTTCTTGACGACAACCACATCATCGGCACGTTTCCGAACAACACCGAGAGTTTGGAATTCCTGAAAATTCCATGGCAGCGAATTCGCGAGTCGCTGGCTCAAATGAAAGCCGACAACAGCGCCTACCTTAGCCCCGCAAAACCGGTCAGTGTTGAGATCGTCGAAGGATTTAAGAAGACATCGGCTGACGCAGAAAAGACGATTCTTACCGCCTTCGCTCAGCGCCTTGGCCGCGACGGTTTACGGGTCGAACCAAATCAGCCAGCGGTCTTTCGTATGAGGTTTGCTGAACAGGCCGGCGACACCTTGCCGATCTACGAACGACAAAACGCATTTGATTTCCGCGGACGCAAGACGGACCGTACAGCAACCGAAGCATTAGGTTCACTGATCGTGGAATTGGTTGTTGAGGGCGAGTCGAAACCGATTTGGCGCGACACTTTAAACGTCAGTTCATCTCGACGATTCACCGAGGGAATCAACAGCGGCACAATCCGCAAGAGCATGCTCGACAGTCTCTCAGTCAACATCCACCAGCTCAATTTTCCCTACTTCATTCCGAAGTCTAAAGAACTGCTGGCGCTGCCGATTGTCTTGCAGTAACTGTGTTCGCAACCCCTAACGCCTTCGTCCATCGCCAATGGGAAACAGATTATGCGCAATACTCGAATTCTGATTCTGTGCTCGTTGTTTGCCTCAATCATGACCATCCAGAGTGGGTGGGCCGAAGAAACTCCAGACAATGAAACGACTCGCGTCGCATCGATCGCCATGCATAGCGAAATGGGCAAGCCCACCGCGAACTTGGATCGGATCGAAGAGTGGTGCATCAAAGCCCACAAAGAGAATGCTAAGTTTGCCGTGTTTCCGGAAGAGTGCATTACCGGATCATTAAACAAGTCGGACATTCCGATAGACGAAGCTCGAAAAATCGTCGAGGAGGCTCAAAAGCTGGCCGTGCCGCGGCTCGAGTCAATTGCCAAACGACTCAAGATGACGCTGGTTGTCGGAACCATCGAAAATGAAGGCGAGAAGTTTCGAAACAGCGCACTCGTCGTCACTCCAGGCGGTCACTTGACCACGTTTCATAAAATGTGGTTACCGAACAAAACCGAAGAGAAATACTTCATCGCAGGGACAACGTTGCCTGTCATCAAATCTCAAGGTTGGACGTTTAGCGTTGGCATCTGTGCGGACCTGAACTACTCAACTTATTTCAACACAGCGGCCGCTCACGGAGCCGAGTTCTTCTTGTTACCAGTTGGCGGCAGCGGCAACGCGACTCTTGTTAGTGAGTCGGGGGATCAATCAAAGCAGGCCGATTATCACAAGTCCTTGCATGAGAAAATCATGCGTCGTCACGCAATCTCAACAGGCATGTACGTGTTTTACGCCAACCAAGCGGGACATAGCGGACGGGCTTGGTTCCCTGGACTGTCGTTGGTCGTTGATCCCACTGGACGACTAATCGACAAACACCTCCCGACAGAAGGTATGACGGTGACGGAGGTCTCACGGGCGGCAATTGCGAAGTCAGTAAATCGCCGAAGCGTCAAGCCGGAAAAGTGTCTCAATTCCTCCGGGAAAGAGATCAGCGTTCGCGTGATTTCGGACACGCAAAAGCGCGAGCGTTAGGCTGCTAGGTTTTCAAAGATCGTCGCGACACCTTGTCCTTGGCCGACGCACATCGTAGCCAGCCCATACTTGGCACCGCTGTCTTTCATGCGGTGCAAGAGTGTCGTCGCAATCCGAGCCCCGCTGGCTCCCAACGGATGGCCGATGGCGATGGCTCCACCGCGCGTGTTGACTTTTTCCTCGGTGATGCCCAGTAGCTTGAGCACCGACAAAGCTTGAACGGCGAATGCTTCGTTCAACTCGATGCAACCGATGTCGTCCAATGACAAGTCGCCTCGCTTCAAAACTTTATGAACCGCGGGGACGGGACCGATTCCCATCTCGGAAGGATCGACACCAGCAACGGCCATCGAGTGAATTCGAGCCATCGGTTTCAGCCCCAGTTCGTTGGATTTGTCTTCCGACATAACCAATAACGCGGAAGCTCCAACGTTCAGCGGACTACTGTTGCCGGCCGTCACCGAACCACCAGCGGGATTAAAGACCGGCGGCAATGCAGAAAGTCCCTCCGAGGTGCAATCCGCACGGATGCATTGATCCGACGTGATCTCACTCTTTTGCCCCGCGTCGTTGCGGCCCCAAGTGGGAATGATTTCGTTGTTGAACTCGCCTGCTGAAGTTGCCTGCGCTGCCAGCTGGTGGCTTCGCGCCGCATAGTCGTCTTGCTCTTCTCGGCTGATGCTATATTTCATTGCCAGGTATTCAGCCGTGAGCCCCATGTGCATGACCGCTTCACTGTTACGTCGAAACAATCCAGGTGGTGGATCGTAGCCCTGTGTCATCGGCACATGATCCATGTGTTCGACGCCGCCCGCGATCTGAACGTCTTCGCATTCTGCGGCGATGTTCATCGCGCAGTCATTGATGGCTTGCAGGCTTGAGGCACAGTTGCGGTTTATGGTGACGCCACCGATTTCGATCGGTAAGTCAGCCATTAAAAGCGCGATGCGAGCCACATCAACGCCCTGCTCGCCTTGCTGTTGGACGCAGCCCCAACGCACGTCATCGATCAAGTGCGGGTCGATACCAGTCTTCTCGACAAGCACCTTCATCAAGTCGGCGGAAAGCTCGTCCGCGCGAACATCTCGAAACCAGCCATTCTTCGCGTTTGCCTTGGCAACAGGTGTGCGAATGGCGTCAATGATGACTGCTCGTCTCATGGGTAGTCTCCTTAACTGTATTATCGCGGCCGATCCGCGGCCTCTATATTGTTTTCAGTGCTTCGCGTCAGCCATTCGTCAGGGACGCGGATAAAACAACTCGCCGGCAGTTGCCTTTTGTTTCAAGATGTCTGTTGCTTCATAACGCTTGCCAAGCGATTCGTAAGGCTCCAGCTTTTTCAACATGCCGTCTGCCGTAATGCTGTCGCACCAACGCAGGATGCCTCCGCGGAACGGTGGGAATCCGATTCCCAAGATGAGTCCCATGTCCACATGAGTTGGCTCCGGAACAATGTCATCTTCCAAACAACGTGTCGCTTCTAACAACATTGGCAAGAACAACCGGTCCTGCAGTTCTTCCATCGAGAACTGCTTCTCGCCCGTGCGATGTTTTTCCAAGAACGGTTCGAAGTCGGGATCATTGACGGGTTTGCCTTTGCGATTGAAAGTGCGGAATCCGGCGCCGGTCTTCTTGCCCAAACGACCGGCTTCGACCAGATCGCCCAACAACGGAGTCGCGGCGGCTCGATCAGCATAGGCCTCGGCAACAACCTTTCCGGCGTAGTAAGAAACGTCGATGCCAACCATGTCGTTTAACGCGATCGGTCCCATTGGCAACCCGAATCGCGTGGCCGCTTTGTCGACTTCGTCCATCGATGCGCCTTCCGTCAACAACAACAGCGATTCGTTCATGTAAGGCAGCAAAATACGATTCACAAGGAAGCCCGCGCAATCGTTCATGACGATGGGGGTCTTGCCGATTTTCTTCGCCAACGCCACCACCGTCGCCACGGTCTCGTCGCTGGTTTTCTCGCCGCGAATGACTTCGACTAGCTTCATCCGATCGACGGGACTAAAGAAATGCATGCCGACAAATCGTTCCGGATCGCGCGACGCTTCCGCCATGCGCGTGATCGAGATTGTCGACGTGTTGCTTGCCAGGATGGCTCCCGGCTTCATCACCTCGGCCAGCTCTTGATACTGCTGTTTCTTCAGGTCTTCGATTTCCGGAACGGCTTCCACCACAACATCACAGTCGGAGAAAGCCGACTTCGCCGTCGATGTGTTCAACAGTCCCAGCATTTGTTGCATGTCTGCCGGAGTCGCCCGGCCAATCTTGATGCGCCCCTCGACCACGCGGGCCGAGTTAGCGAGCGCTTTGTGTAGCAGCTTATCACTGACATCAACCATAGCGGTCGAGATGCCGCGGCGTGCATTGGCTGTTGCTATACCTCCGCCCATCAAGCCTGATCCCAAAACACCAACGCGGCTGATGTCTTCGGCTTCCGCAGTTGCGCCTCGCAAACCAGGATCGCGAGCGATGTGGTTACCCATGAAGAACACGCCAATCAAGGCGGCAGAAATCGGCGAACCGACGATTTCTCGACCAATCTCTTGCTCGACCGCGAGCCCCTCGTCCAAAGGTCGGTTGATTCCCTCTTTGATAGAATTCAATGCCGCCAACGGTGCCGGATACTGGCCTTTGGTCTTCGCCCGAAGGTGTCCCTCGGCACAGGCAAAGGCAAAGTTCATTTGGTCCGAGGTTAGACCCAATGGCTGGCTGCGCGTTGCTCGATTGCTTTGCCACTCGCCGTTAGCTCGAGTGATTTCAATCAGGCGTCGCCCTTCATCGACCAGCGCTTCGGCGGGCACGACATCCCACACAAGTCCCCACGATGCGGCTTTCTCGGTATCGACGGTTTCGCCACCACAAATCATGTTGATCGAATTGCTGATGCCAATCAGACGCGGCAACCGTTGCGTACCGCCCCATCCTGGAATCAATCCGATGTTCACTTCCGGTAGCGCGATTTTCGTTTTCGGACTGTCTGATGCGAGCCGATAATCCATCGACAAAATCAACTCGGTCCCGCCGCCCATCGAATTGCCATCGACAAGCGCCACGGTTGGGAACGGTAACTGACTGATCTTTGTGAACAGCGCGTGTCCTTGGCTGATCGCGTTGGCCACGTCATCGGGCGTCGCATAAGCCATGGCACCCAGTTCGTTCAAATCCGCCCCAGCGATGAATTGTCCGGGCTTGCCACTTCGAAATAACAACCCGTTCAGATCGTCGCGACCGGCCAGTTGTTCGACCAACTCGGCAATCTCTCGCAGCACCGGTTCGCCCAGCGTATTGACTTTCTTGCCGGGCATGTCCAGCGTTACGAGCCCGATTTGTCCGTCCAGTTCCTCAAACTTGATCGCATCGCCCATCGTTGGACTCCATTCATCATTCGCCATACGAAAGCCGCTAACTGGCGTAAATGTCTGCGCGATCCCCATTCTTGTCAAGAGGCATGGCAACGAGATCAAGCGACAACGAAGCTACTGATCGTGAACGATCTTGCAAGCGGGCAAGGAGCCCGCCAACTTCTTGACGCCCGTCGCGGTAACTTTGGTGCCTTGGAGTGACAGCAGCCGAAGATGACGCTTTCCATGAAGGTGTCGCAGCCCAGCATCCGTGATCTTGGTGTCGCGTAGATTCACAACTTCCAGCTTGGAGAGAACACGCAGGTTTGCCAATCCGTCATCGTCGATATCGGACTTTCCCAACATCAACGTCCGCAATTCTTGCAACGGCTTAAGATGCCTAAAGCCAGCGCTGGAGATTCTTAGATCGTAAAGGCCAAGCCGTTCTAACGAAACCAGAGACCTCAAGTTGGCGAGCCCCTTGTCAGTGACTTGCGTACCAGAAAGAACCAGAAACTTCATTTGGTTTAGACCTCTCAAGTGAACCATTCCAGCATTTGTAATGCGAGTCCCACTGAGGTCAAGCTTTTGAAGTTTCGTTAGTCCACGAAGATGCTTTAGCCCTTTGTCGGTGATCTTCGTATGGTCGAGATTTAGAGATTGGAGCTTGGTGAGCGACCGCGCATGCGCCAATCCCAGATTGGAGATTGACGTGCCCAGCAAGTCCAGCGACACCGCTTCTGGGAACAACGCTAAATGGACCAGGTGAGAATCGTCAACTTTCGTATCTTGCAAATCGATTTGCGGATACGGGCCGAACTTGGGTTTGCCGCGGGTTTGATAGGCACCGTCAAGGCGTTTGAAGACGGAAATCGCTCGCTGTCGCGCGTCGTTGTCATCAGCCGCCACCGGCGTGTGGTGACTCACGATTGCTAAAGTGAGGATAACCACGCATGTTCTAGTCATTGCTCTCTCCCGGCATCTCAACATTCGCAAGTTGACAAGTTTCCTCAAGGCTGCGAATGCCCGCTGTGGCTCCGAGTTGCGTAACGCAACAAGCACCTGCCGCCGCGCCAATACGAGCCGCGTTGCGAACACTCAAGCCTCGACAAAGTCCGGTCAAGAAACCCGCATAAAAGCTGTCTCCCGCACCCGTCGTATCAACAACTGGCCCAGGCGCAGTCACGCTTTCTACAGTAATCCACTCATCTGACGAGGGGCTCAGCAACAGTCCGTCAGCTCCCAATTTGACGCCGAGCAAGCTGTTGGGAGCGTACTTGCGGTACTCGGCGATCATCTGGCGAGGATCGTCAAGGCCCGTTTGTGCTTGCGCCTCGACTCGGCTCGGGATGTAGATGTCGACATACGGTAAGATGCGATCTAATGGTTTAATGCAACCACCGCCGCCGGCAGAATCAAGCGCGACTTTGCAGCCCGTTTCTTGGATTGCCGCGAAGACCTCGGGCAGGTCGTCTTCGAGGTTCGGCATCAACGCGTAATAGCCAAACAGCGCATACCGAGCCTCTGCAAAGATATCGAGACTCTCCATGATCGTCTCTTTGCGTAACTCTCGAGAAGCACCACCGTGATATGCAAACGTGTGTTCGCCATCGTCGCCGATCAACACGGCCGTTGTGCTGGTCGCTTGTATAGGATGAGAAAACACGTAATTGGTATCGACGTGTCCGTCTTCAAGAATGCGGCGCAGCACTTCCGCATAGATATCGTCTCTTCCGACGAAACAAAAGGCCGCGGTTACTGAGCCTAAACGAGCCAACGCCAAGCCGCTGTTAGCAACGATGCCGCCGCCACCAGGAATCACGGCATCAACCGGCGTGAGTTCGATATCCATCAACGGTTGCCGCATCGGCACTGGCCGGATTGGCAAATCGACGCAAATCTCACCACAAACAATGCAATCCCAACGGGGCACTTGGTTTTTCCTCCGGAGCCGACTCTAATGCTCATCAGAATTCAGCTTACAAGTGAATCACTCATCGACGCAAGCCGAGCGAGGATACCATGCCAACGCGCCGAGACTTCCTAGCCGCCTGTAGTGCAGCCACCCTCTGCATTCCCAAACCCACTCAAGCTGCCGGTCCGAAAGCGCTGGCCAATAAACTCGGAATCACCACATCTTCTGTGGGTTCCCAATTGGCTGGGCGAGGCAAGCCGAAGAATTTCACGTTGCTCGAGTTACCTCACATTCTGAATAACGAGTTTGGGTTCGAGGTCATCGACCTCAACACATCATCCCTGGCATCAACGAAAAAGAGCTACTTGGACAAGCTACGAAAAGCGACCGACGATGCGGGTTGCATATTGACGAACCTCAAGATGAACCAACGCAATTTGAAGATGGGAAGCATCGACAAAGACGCGCGATCGCTGGCCTTGTCGGAATACAAGAAGTCGATCGATGTCGCCGCCCACTTGGGCCTTCGCTGGGCAAGGCCGCTGCCTCGCGCCGAGAAACCCGATCGAAAGACCTATGTCGCCAGCTACCAAGAACTCGCCAAGTACGCTGCCGAGAAAGAGGTGACGATGTTGGTCGAGAATTTCGGCTGGATGCAAAACGACTCCGAGTCCGTGGTCAAGCTGATCAAGGAAGTGGGTGACAACGTTGAAGCGTGCCCGGACACGGGAAACTGGGACTCCAAACAACTCCGCATCGATGGTCTCAAGAAGACTTTTCCGATTGCCGTTACGTGTGACTTCAAGGCCCGCAAGCTTGGCCCCAAAGGCGAACATCCGCTCTATGATCTGAAACAGTGTTTTGAGATCGGTTGGCAAGCTGGGTTCCGTGGACCGTGGTGTTTCGAGCACGCCAACACCGACACCAACGCATTGTTTCGCGAGCTGAATCTGTTGGGTAACATGCTGCGAGATTGGACCAAGCTAAGTGATCAAGCCAAGACACCGAGATGAGAGCTTCTAGCGAGCCAATGAATGCTATGGTAGAATCGTGAATGAAGTGTTCGAAATATCCAGGTGCCTTTATGTCACGGCGGGATCAGTATCATCAGTCGGTCGTCAATGCACTGAAAAAGGATGGATGGCTGATAACGGATGACCCACTTACTCTCGAATTCGCTGGTAAACTGATCGGTATTGATCTGGGCGCCGAAAAGCTTTTTGCTGCAGAAAAGGGAAACGAGCAGGTGGCGCTTGAGATCAAATCGTTCCAGTCTGCTTCTGATCGACTTGTTTCAGGAGCAAGATGTCCAAGACATAATTCAGTTACACTCAGTGAAGATGGTCGTGTTCGAGCCGACTAGCGAGGAACTAATCAAATGGATCGACTAAACGAACTGCAGAGCATCGTCACGAAGCTAATCGATGAGTTTGCGGAAGACTGGAATCCTCATGATGGTACATCTATTGAAGCTGTGATCGACCAAACTCACGGACACTTTCAGATCATTCGAACCGGCTGGAAAGACGATCTATTCGTCCATATGTGTTTGGTGCATTTGGTTATAAGAAGCGGAAAGATCGAGTTGCTGAAGAATGAAACGGAAATCTTGTGGGACCAAGAACTGATGGATCGCGGAGTCCTCCCTGGCGAGATTGTCTTAGCATTTCGCCACTCACAGACGCCAGTTCAACAATAATGTTGGTGAGTTCCGTGTTATCAACAATTAGAGAATGAATCAGTGCAAGAATACGAATGCGAACTTCTGTTTCGCCCTGATAGCGATGCCCTCCGATTCCTTCCCGAAGGGCCTTACCCATACGGAGCAAACCGCTTCAGCTGGGTGGCCATTCAGCATGGAAGTGATCAAGAACGCGGTTCACTGAACGTGTACGACTTTGCCGACGGCTCGAACAAGACGTTCGAGCTTCAAGGTCGTCCTGGATTCGCCTTCCCCACAGATCGTCAAGATACCTTCGTGGTCGGTTTGGAGCGGCGCGTTGTGCTTGTCGATCTGAACACGGGCGACGAGACCCTCTTATGTGACGGTGTCGATAACCACGTTGAAAACACGATCATCAACGATGGCATGGCCTTTGACGGCGGATTGATATTTGGATCGAAGGAACTGACATTCTCGAAGACCATCGCGGGCTTGTACCTCTATCGCAGTGCGGATCGGCAGTTGATCACACTGCGTACAGACCAGATTTGCTCGAATGGCAAGGCATTGGTCGAGCGAAACGGACAACTGACGCTGATCGATATTGATTCACCAACAAAGACGGTCGTTGGCTATCCGATAGACGTTGAAGCGGGCACTCTGGGCGAGAAGCAAGTCCTGCTGGACTTTACCGCCGAGGAGATCTTTCCCGACGGCATGATTCTGACTCCTGACGGTACCGGCGTCATTATCGCCTTCTACAACCCCAACGACGCCGATTACGGAGTCGCTCGACAACACAACTTGGAAACTAGGAAAACTGAGGCGATTTGGAGAACTGCAAAGGCACCGCAATGTACTTGTCCGCAGTTACTCGAGTTAGACGGTGCCATCAAGCTCGTGCTGACAACGGCGGTCGAGCACATGACGACCGAGCGACAGCAGCAACACAGCAACTCGGGCAGCCTGTTTATCGGAGACACAAACTTCTCTATTCTTCCCGAAA
The DNA here is from genome assembly GCA_002722955.1 of Planctomycetaceae bacterium. Classification (GTDB taxonomy): domain Bacteria; phylum Planctomycetota; class Planctomycetia; order Planctomycetales; family Planctomycetaceae. The sequence goes on from PBMZ01000138.1 coordinate 27,988, forward strand.
CACCAACCTTCACAGTTGGCAATTGACAGAATCTTGCAATAGGGCTACATAGTCCCGTCTCTCTCCCACGAACCCGACGTGTCGATGTTCGGAAACAGGGAAGTTCCGGGCGGGAACGATGAAGCAAGTCTTTCACTCGCCAGAAAAGATGGCGACAGTGCTCGCGGATGTGCCGTGTCCGGTATTGGAACCCGGACACGTCTTGGTTCGCAATCGCGCTGGCGTCATTTCGCATGGACCGCAGACGGCCAATGCGTCGTGTGTTGGGACCGTTGCGGCTGCTTCCAACGACTCGCAACAGTTTCGTTTAGGCGATCGAGTGATCGGATTCGGACCGCACTCGGAAGTCGCCGTGCTTGAAGCTAGCAGAGTTGCGATCATCCCCACAGGTGTCGGTGATGACGCTGCAGCCTTTGCACCAATCGCGGCGACAGTCTTACGAGGTATCCAAAGTAATGCGATTCAGTTAGGTGAATCGACGGCCGTCATCGGCATGGACCTGAGCGGGCTGTTGGCCGTGCAATTACTCAAAGCCAGCGGTTGTCGAGTCTTAAGTATCGATACGTCAGCCCAACAGCTTTTGCTTGCCGAACGATTTGGCGCTGAAACCGTCAACCTTGCCGTTGAAGAAGACCTGCAATCTTGCGTCGACCGATTTACTCGCGGAGCTGGAATCGACACCTTACTGATCAGTTCGGCGAATCACGAATTTGACGCCCTGGCCATTGCTTCGTCAATCACTCGAGTTGATGGCCGCATCATCGTGCTCAACGATACACCCAAGCCCTCCGTAAATGCGGACGTTACTCGGAAGCGCGTCTTCTTCGCTGGCATCGACGGCCATCAGCCGGATTCGAAAACTGAGAGTAAGTCGCTACAGGTCGTGTTGGATCTGATGGCTGCTGGAAGTTTGCGGACCGATCAGTTGATCACGCATCGATTTCCACTCGAGCGTGCAGAGGACGCGTTCAAAGTGCTGGGAGATACACAGCATCTGGGCGTCTTGTTGGATTACCCCGTCGAAGAATCCAGTGAGGCCACCCTGACGTTTTCTCCGACGATCCGAATGCCCACGACAAGTTCACCCAGGCCGCGAAGTAGTCAGTTGCGAGTCGGCTTCATTGGCGCTGGCAAGACGGCGCGGCGGATTCTGATGCCAGCCTTCAAACAGCATGGAGCAAGGCTGGAGGCGGTCGCCACGTTCTCGGCACTGTCAGCGTTTCGGGCGGCTCGCCGATTTGGTATTGGAGTCACGACCACGGATCCTCAATGTGTACTTCACGATCCGAAGATTGATGTCGTCGTCATAGCTACTCGACATCACAAACATTACCGGTACGTTGCCGAAGCACTGGCCGCTGGCAAACACGTTTACGTCGAGAATCCGGTCGCTTTGAATCAGGAACAGTTTCAATACGTGACCGATGCGGTTGATCGAATCGATGCGAGTGAACAAATCTTGATGGTTGGTTTTCATCGTCGGTTTGCTCAGCACTCGCGGCGGATTGCCTCATTGCTGGAAAGTCGCAACGACCCGAAGATGTTGGTGATGTCGGTCAATGCTGGGTCACTCAAACCAAATCACTGGCGGCATGATCTAGAGATTGGTGGCGGCCGCTTGATTGGCGAAGCGTCTCACTTCATTGATTTCGTGCGATTCCTATGTGGCCACGGAATCGTCGACATGAACACGGTTGGTCTGGGCCAAGGCTCGGGCAACGCCGCCAACTCAACCGACCAGGTTTACGATTCGGCCAGCATTCAACTTCAGTTCGCCGACGAGTCCGTGGGCGTAATCCAATTCGTCTCAACTGGTCATCCCAGCTTTCCTCAAGAGCGGCTTGAGGTTTTCGTGGGTGGTCGAACCGTACAACTCGAAAACTTTCGCCGCGTACGGATGTTGGGTTGGAAACCTTTTAAACACATGAAACTGTGGAAGCCAGACAAGGGCCATTTTCGCGCGGTCTATGAGTTTATCGAAGCCGTTAGAGGCCACCGCGCATGTCCGACTCCATTTCACGAAGTCGCCGAAGTTGCTTTTGCTAGCTTTGTCGCTGATGCCAGCGTTCGCCGTCGACCGATTTCGGTCGAGAGCGAAAAGGCACTAGACGCCGCGCGGCGAAGTTTTATCGAGCAACCTCAGGAGCACCGCAAGGCGGGATAGATTATCTCATGCAGACATTTGGACGTCTCATTCCATTCTTAATGCCACACAGACGCAAGATCGCGACATCCGCCTTCTTCGCAGTGATCGTGGCGCTGCTTTGGGCGGTCAATCTGTCCTTCACGTTTTTGGTCGTCAAGGTCTTGCTGCAAGGCGAAAGCCTGCCGTCCTATGTCGCCAACAGAATTGAAGCTTCTCAAAGCGACATCAAAGGGCACAGTAACTCTTTAGCGTCACTCGACAGCCGACTAACGGCAGCTCAAGCAACAAGGGACAAAGATGACGAAACCGTTGTGGCAATCTACAAGGAGAAGTCGCGCCAACAACGCAAGCTGAGCGCGGCGTCTCGACGATTGCTCGTACTGTCATGGGTGCAAGCCAACGTAATCCCGCTTGTTCCAGAAGATCAATTTGACACGTACGCGCTGATCTTGGGGCTGCTTGTATTCTTGACGGCAATGAAAGGGACAAGCGTCTTCATCCAAGACTACTTGATCGGTTCGGTCGTCGAATTGGTGATGATGGGCTTGCGCAAAGCATGCTTTCGACGCGTGCTAAAAGTTGACTACCAAACGTTGTCTAATAACGGCACGTCCGATCTCGTTGCGCGCTTTACCAATGACATTACGATGTTGGCCACCGGATTGTTGTTGCTCGGCGGCAAGGTGATTCGCGAGCCGCTGAAAGCTGTCGCCTGTATCGGATTCGCGTTCTTCTTCAACTGGCAGTTGACGTTGCTCTCATTGCTGATGGTGCCGTTGATCGCCGTCGTGTTTTATCGATTCGGTAAGACATTGAAGCAAGCCTCTCATCACACCATGGAGAGTATGTCGCGAATCTACAAAACGCTTGAGGAAACCTTTGACGGTCTGAAAGTGGTTATCGCCTTTAACAGCGCACGGCGGCACCGTCGCCAGTTTCATCAAGAGACCAAAGAGTACTATCGCAAGTCGATGAAGGTGCTCCAGGTCGATGCGCTGACCAGTCCAACGACCGAATTACTCGGCATCCTGGCGGTATGTTTGGCCGTTTTGCCCGGAGCGTACTTAGTGTTGCGCGAAGTTACGTTGATTTGGGGCATCAAGTTGACATCAACAAAGATGGACATCGCCGATTTGTCAACATTGTACGCTCTTCTAATTGGTACATTGGATCCCATCCGCAAGTTGTCGTCTGTCTATACGAAGCTGAAGCGGTCGGCGGCAGCCGCGGATCGCATCTTTGAGTTGATGGACATGGAATCCAAAGTCCAGTCGCCCGAGCAACCTAAGATCCTTGGTCGACACCGCAAATCCATCACTTTCAATGATGTGAAGTTCAAGTATGCGACAAATGACGAAGCAGACACCCGTCCCGTCGTCTTGAGAGGCATCGACCTAAGCATTTCCTTTGGCGAAGCTGTCGCCATTGTTGGCGAGAACGGCTGCGGAAAATCGACGTTGTTAAGTCTGCTGCCTCGATACTTCGATGTCGATTCCGGAACGGTCGAAGTAGACGAAGTGAATATTCGCGACGTCAGCCTTGGCGAACTTCGTTCTCAAGTTGCCATCGTTACTCAAGAGACCATCTTGTTTGATGACACGATCGCTGGAAACATTCGTTACGGGCGCCCGAGCGCGACGGATGAAGAAGTCGCCGCTGCGGCGAAGCAGGCTTATGTGACGAGTTTCCTGGAACAAATGCCCGATGGATTGGAAACCCGTGTTGGCGAGAAAGGTCGCCAGCTTTCCGGTGGGCAACGTCAACGCGTCGCTCTTGCGCGGGCAATCTTGCGTGATCCATCGATTTTGATTTTGGACGAAGCCACCTCGGCCATCGATGCACAGAGCGAGGCCTTGATTCACGAGGTGCTTGCGGACTTTACCAAGAACCGAACAACGTTCTTGATCACTCACGCGATCAATCAAAGCATCCTGAATTTCGTCACCCAAATCGTTGTTATGGACGAAGGAAAAGTTGTCGCCATCGGCACTCACGAGCAGTTGCGAGAGACGTCCCCATTGTACTGCAAGCTGTATCAATCGCAGATTCGCCAGCAAACGCCCGAGTACAACGAGGACTTTGCGCCAGACATCGACGACACACCTCACTTCATCCCATTCCCCAGCCGCGCGAAGTCATCTGACGACGAAGACTTCCCCGATCCCGCTCTGCGACCAGCCCGCTAACGATTCGGTTATCGGCCTGAGGTCGGGTTGATGGGTACGTTGCAATAGGTCAAAGCAGCCATCTCGTTGGCACCACGCAGAATGTTCTTCGGTTGCCAGGACCTTCCCTTGAGATACGTGATGCGACTGAATGAACCTGGTCACTCGCTAACAAACCAGCGGATCGCATAACGCCGCTCGTCGCGGTGAAACTTCAGCGTGTAAGGATCACAAAGCCAGCGGGCGACATGACCGTCTGTTCGCGGCATCAGCCATCCAAAATCCCAACCGCGGCTTTGATATCCTAAGGGGATCGAGGGGCACGTCCTCACAACTGGATGCAATGACGCTATGAATAACGCCTGGTCGGTGTAGAAGTAACAAGCTCCCGCATGAATGAAGACTTCGTGATCGATGCCGCTTTCGGTGCCGTCAAAGTCGCTGCAAAGACCGCGAATCGCCACCTTGATCTCGGCCCCTTGCTCAAAGGCAGATACCAGATCCTTGACGTCCCCGGACACAACCTGGCCGGTTTCGTTGTGTGAGAGTACCTCGCGCCAGCTCTGTCTTACGAAGTAGCGGAAGTATTCAAAGTCGTACACAAAAGTGCTGCTCGGCGCGTTTGTCTCCGCGTCGAAACTTGTCAGCTCATGATACTTCGGAAAGTCTGGCCACTCGTCGATGGACGCTGGTCCCGGTTCTCCGCTGGCCGGTTGTCCGTCTAAGAAGGGACGGGCGATAGCCTGATGACCGTCTTGGTTGTAAAGAAAAAACGACATCGATTCGCGCGGACCAAAACCGCCTGGAAGTTGAACCGGCATCCGTAGGTTCTCGATGCCAGCAACAAAACGATCTTGAATCAGGTACGCGATGCGAAAATCCATGACTTCGCGAATCAACTCGGTACTGCTCGACGACGGATCGATATGCTCGTTGTGACGAAACGCTGTTCCAACCCGCAGGTCGGCTCCAGCACGGATGGCCGAAACAAGGACGTCTTCATTTCCACTGGTAACGTGCCGTGATGAGTCCAAAGTCAACACACACTGCCATCGATCACTCATTTCGTCTTCCCGCTCGGATGAGTTCTAGTTCACACCCAAGAAATCAATTTCAGAGTCAGTCGCCCGCCGTTCAATCCCGCGCTGCTACGGATCGGTCACCGTTCTCACCACGCGAAAACCTGTAAAACTATAGCGAGATTGTGGCGGGTAAGTAGATAACATGGAACTTCGTGAGGAGAGAGCGACACTCTTGAAGCTACCGCCGTGCAAGTAGATTTGGTTCGCGTGCACTCGATCACCGAGCGCAAAACGGATCGGGTGGTCGTGCGTCCATTCAGAGACATTGCCAAGGACACCATGCAAGCCCCATGGATTGGGACGCAGTGAACCGATAGAAGCTGTCGAGAGTCCGCCGGATTTCGAAGCAGCTGTCCACGCAAATTGAGTCATGCGGGACTCGTAAGCCCCAAAAAAGAATCGTGTTCGGGAGCCTGCTCGACAGATGTATTCCCACTCGGCCGATGTCGGCAGGCGATAGCCTGTACGAGCCAGCTTTTCCTCTGGCAAGTTGAACAACTCGTCCAAGATCTCGGCATTTGGCTGATGCAAGCTGTCGAAGTCGATGTCGTCAAGTGGCGGGTACACCATCTGATCTTCAGCAATTCCTTCCTGCTCGCTAAGCCAGCGGCAATATCGAATGGCATCATACCAACTGGCTTGTGTTACCGGACATGTATCAACGGGACACACTCGACCATCAACCATGTGATAGGAGATGAATTCCCGAAATTGTTCCACGCTAACTTCGCACATGCTGACCGCGAGTCGATGTTTCAGAGGCACTTCGCGTATGCCTTCCAGTTCGGTACGACCCGGCTCATCAAATGGCGATCCCATGATGAACGAGCTTGCCCGAGGCATCAGTAACATCGTATGACCTGCCGAGTTTCGCCACCATTGCCGACCTGCAATCATTGTGGGTGGCATCGATTCAAACGACGGTCGTGGCTGCTGCCACTTTTCCAAGAGCCACATCGCGGCAGCATGTGAACCAGCCTGAGAATTCGACGATTCCCCGATTTGACGTATTTTGCCGATTACAGTTGACTGCTCTTCCTCCTCGAGTTCTTCTAGCGAATAACTACCCAATGCCAACAGCAAGCCTTGACGACAGGCAGGGCGTGTTTCTTGGTCAAGCTGCTCGATCACTTCGCGCAATGGAATTCCAAAACCCTGCATCGACAAAATCAATTCCGTTCTGAGTGAGGGGTCTTCCACCATCTTGAGGCGAGACCATAGCGGTTGTTTGTCGCCAAGTTCGAATCGCGAAGTCGTGGCAATTGTGAGAGCGTTGAGTTGCTCTTCCGTCAGAGTCCCTCGTCCTTCGAGCGAATCTTCGACGACCTTAAGTTCTGCGATGGCCGCTTCCGAATGAGAGCGCATCGCGTTCGCAAGATCGCGCAGTTGGGAATTCTCGGCACGCACTGACAGCTCAACAAGTGCTTTCGGATCATCCCTTAACAACAGGGCGAGAATCGTCGATGAAAACTGGCGTGCTGATAGTGATGCTCGATCGTCATCAAAGCGTTTCTCCAAATGAGGGCGCAGCCTTCCCTTCACGAGCAACAATGTGCGAGTCCAATAATCGATCTGACCAGTTCCAACATCCAACAACGCTTCGCTGACTCGTTGAGCAACAGCATCCCACACTGGCGATTCTGCATCGACCTTCGCCAATGCTCCGGCAAAACTCAAAGTGCCGTTCAATTCAATTTCTTCCGCCTCAATCTTGGCCGTGATGATGTCGATTGGCGGCTTGTCCAATTGGCGAATCGCCTCAACGACAACCTCGTGTTCCGCGGGATTCAATTGGTCAAGCGATTCAGCAAGCAGCTTCGCAAAGTCGTTGTCTTCCTGCAGCAACGCAAGCAACGCCCTCACCTTCTCTGAAGTTGGTCGTGCTGGATCGTTGACAATTTTTCGTAGTTGAGCCGACCAATAGGCGAGGTCGGGAATGGACGCCGCTAACTCGCTGGGGATACGCGAAGGCTCGGCAAGCATCAATCGGCTGATTCGAGCATCCGTCTCACGCTGAGCTTCTCGTGACGCCATGCGATTTGTGGTCACGAGAGAAATGAAGACGATTGCCAAGACAATCACGCCAAAGCTAACGGCTCGACTTCCGTAAACTCGATCGGCAGACTTCATCATCTTGGTTTGCCGCTCAGTCCAATGGCCAGGCTGAGTGTAAAACCGTATCAGTAACGTCTCGAGCATCGTCGGCAACTGCTTGCGTTCAGGTCGAGCACTCCAAAACTTCGCGCGACGTTCCAGCAAAAGTTGCGTGCGTCCTCGACGAGATTCTCGCCTCTCTCGCTCCAACCAAGTTCGCAAAGACGGCACCAAGTAGTCATGAGTCAATTCGTAAAGCGGTTCAGATCGCTGCTCTCTCTCTGCGTCGAGTGGATCGATTGACGAAACCAAACGCAACTCATCACACAGGATTCGAAGAACAGTACGAAATTCGACGGACTCGCGTTCGTAACCAGACGCGTCAGCAAGACTCTGAATAGAACATCGATGACCTCGAATCCGTTGGCCAGCTTGGGGAAGCATTGACTGCAGAATCTCTCGAACTGCGTGTCCGTGCTGCTGATACTTGAGCGGAGCATGTTCCGATCGAAAGCAATCGTCCAAGAAAGCGACACCAACGCCTTCAGCGCCGCCAAGCTTTTGCAGGGAGTCCATCGTCCAAGGCCGACGTCGCATCATCTCGGCAAATAGCGCCAATCGCACTGGAACGACTCGGCCATCTTCCGCCAATTCGTCAACGGCCGCTTCGATGAATTGCTGCTGTTCGGGTTCAAGTTGCTGAGGCAAAGTTGGCAACGCTTCGTACGCTCGTCCAAATGCAGTCAGCACTTTTCGTGAATGAGATTTCTCGAAGAGGTCGACCGCCTTGCTGTTCTGCCCCTCTTCCAGAGTGATGTCCAATTGTTTGAGAAACCCAATGACCGACATCCAAAACTCGTCACTCACCAACAATAATGTCTGAACTCGACGGCCATCGCATTGCCGCATGGCGCGTACAAACTCAGCGTTGTCATCGTCGCTGTGAGCTTGCAGCCATTGCTCGAACTGATCGATCACGATCAACAATCGACGTTCCCCATCAAGCTTGGCACGCCGCACAGCAATCAATGTCTCAGCCAGATCGTCACATTGTTCCGCTTCAGGAAAGTGAATTCGGATGTATTGAATCAATCGCTTTTCGGTATCTGTCGCGGTTGCCACCGTCAGCACTGGAACAACTTCGCTCGCCAAACGAGGCAGCAAACCAGCCCGAATCATAGACGACTTGCCACAACCCGATGGCCCATACAGCAATCCAACGCGAAGTGGATTCTGTGGATCGTCGCGTTCGATCCAGTCCTTCCAAAAGCGAACGGATGGCGGCAGCCCCTTTCGATCAACGACGCCTGCCAACAATTGCAGAAAGAAATCCGAGTCGGCCTCATCGAACGCTTGCAGACCTCCGGGAACGATCGTTCCGATGAGAGACGGCGGATCCATAGAAAACGAATTCGCCGAAATGCTGGAACTAGAGATGCCCGGGCCGGCAACCGCCATAGACGATTCGCTCTTAGCGTATACCCTTAGCTCATGAGCAAATTCCGTCGCCGTTTCGTATCGCTCGAGAATCCGCCGAGCGAGTGCCTTCATGCAAATTCGTTCGAGTTCTCGCGGCACATTGCGGTCGACTTCACGAGGACGATCGATCTCCGCATTGAAAATGCGTCGCATAACATCGGAGACCGTTGCCCCTGAAAAAGGCCGCTCGCCCGTGATCATCTGATAGAGGACGACTCCCAAACTAAAGATGTCACTTCGGCCGTCGACCAAGTGACCTTCGCCACGAGCCTGTTCGGGCGACATATAGTAAGCCGTGCCAACAAAGCCGGGTCCTGTACCAATCTGTTCGTTTTTCAGGGCGAGCCCAAAGTCAGACAGAAACGGCACGCCGGTGTGATCGAGCAGAATGTTGTCCGGCTTGACGTCACGATGCACGATGCCTCGATCGTGAGCAAAATTCAGAGCATCCGCAATCGCTACCAACATCCGAGCCGTCTCAGGAAATGCCGGCCGGTCTCTCTTAATCCGCTGACGAAGACTCACCCCATCAACATACTTCGAGACGATATAGCAGTTCCCATCATCCGAACAGCCAACGTCGTAAACGGGCACGATATGAGGATGATCCATACTGGCAAGAATACGAGCCTCATCAAGAAACTCCTCGAGACTCGAAAGCACATCAAGGCTCTGCCGATGTGGAACTTTGACAGCCACCAACCGCTTCAACTCGACATCATCAGCCAGAAAGACTCGACCAAATCCACCCGCACCAAGAACTCGTTGAATTGCATACCGACCGATTTGGTTTGGAAAATCCTGCGATTTTGCATCGGAAGCGAAAACCTGATTTTGCTCTGTGCTTTCGTTAGCGGCATGCTCGGTCGGCGAATACTGGCCTGTGGCATCCAGATCGACAATATCAGCGTCGGCCGGAGTACCGTCTTGTGGAGATGCCGACCCTTGCGAAGCCATGAATTCCGTCCGCTTCTAATGCGCGATCATTGCCTCATATCTCCACCCCAAGCAAGTATTGCGGAACAACACTGAGAATTCAATCTCGACATTCATCACCCTATCCCCCGACCGGCGCAAGCGACCAACCAGCTTGCTGCCCATTCTCAATGAAATTGTCCCGAGCCTCACGCCTGCTCGCTTCGCTGGCTGATTGCAAATCGCGATGTCGTCCTGGCCGCTCATGTAATCGCTCTTATCCAGGTAGCGCATGTGCCAACCGTGATCAACGAATCGATCCATTCGGCTTTGCTTTAGAAGCTGTTCACCAGCCTTCGATTATCCACCGAAAACTTCCATCTTAGCGTTTTCGTCGTCGAGTAATCCGCAGGACTTGGCTCGCTCGGAAAGCTGATCGAGCGCCGATTGACCGGTCGAGCCAAGATCGATTGTCCACTCGTTGACGTATAGATCGACGTGTTTCATCAAGACGTCGTCATCGAACTCTTGTGCGTATTGACGCATTGTGGGCAATGCGGCATCACGGTCTGCGAGCGCAAATTGGATCGAATCATAGAGGACGGCTTGGACGGCAGCGATGATTTCAGCGGGCAAACTTCGGCGGGCGATAATCCCACCTAGTGGCAATGGGCATCCCGTTTCGGATTCCCAACAAGTCCCTAAGTCTGCGACCAAACCAAGTCCTTTTTCTTGCCAAGTGAACCGGCCTTCATGAATGCACACGCCAAAATTGGCTTCGCTTCTCTGCAATCGCGGCATGATTTCTGAAAACACGACGTGATCAACGTGTGTAATATTCGGATAGAACAGTGTATTCAACATTGACGCCGTCGTGTGTTGACCGGGACACAATGTCAATTGGCCTTGATCGCTTGGCACGACATCCGGTTTCGAAGACAACAGCAACGGGCCAACACCGTAACCGAGCGCCGAACCGCTTGGCAGAACAACCGTGTCTTTGCAGAGCAGCAAGGCCGCATGAAAACTGGTCTTGGCAAAATCGAACTCACCCGCAAACAACCGGTCATTGAGTTGTTGGATGTCAATCAGTTCGATATCGAATTCCAAACCTCGCATGTCGACACTGCGAGTCATCAAACCGTGAAACGCAAATGTGTCGTTGGGGCAAGTTGAAATGCCAAGATGTATTTTCTTACTCATCAGATTGATCAATCAACTTCAGTACCAAGTCAGCGGCTGCATCCAACGCCTCGGAGATCCGCCAATTCGATTTATCGCGGTCACCGGCGCGGTTCGAGATCCCTCGAACAATTTCTAATGGTTTATCCGCAAGCCGGCACGAAACGGCAACAGAAAAACCTTCCATGTCTTCGGCGGTTGCATCAGGAAAAGCCTTTCGACGACGACTGACATCGCCCTCATCGGCACTTGCCGAGCAGCATGTCAGCAGGGTTCCATGTCGAGAAATCTCTTCGGCGTCGTCTATTCCTATCCCGATTTGATCCTCGATTTCAACCGCGCCCGTCCAATGTTTCCAACCGATGTCACTGGCCGACAGAAACGAGTTTCCCGTGCCAGCTCCGATACCGTAACAAGCAACACGATCAAAACACGCCGCCGTTCCAACCTTGAGCGCCGCCGTTGATTGATTGCTCTGGGGAGTTTTGGGGTTCACTAGTTCCGATGCCATAGCTGCTCCAGGACTACGGCGCGAAGCGTGCGCATCGGTGAGCCCACCGGCAATGCCCACCAAGAGCACTCGGTTCGGCTGATATTTCTCAATAAGAAACGCAGACCGCGAAGCCGACGCGATGACACCAAAACCGCACAACTCGATCGCGCCATTTGCCCTTTCGAGCCGATCGGCAATCCGAGCTTGGACGCGATCCAATTCGAACGATGTTGGAGCGAGTACGAGCGTATTCGTCATGGGCCGTGTTTCGAGCTATCGATAAACAGAAATCACAACAACATGCAATCTAAGCAACCATTAGCTCTATAGGTAACAACATCGGTCTGGAAGGGAAACGCTCAATTGCGAATCCCGATGTTCACTGCACCGAGACGGATTGCCAATTCTTGAGCTAGATTCGCCACCAATGGCAGCTGATGACGTCACTGTCAACACACCGGAGCCAACCAACCGGCCCGCTCGCCGTGCTCGATACGATTATCCTGAGCCTCACGGCTGCTGACTTCATCGGCTGACTGCAAGTCCCGGATGCGATCCTGGCCGCTCGTGTAATCGCTCTTCTCCGGAGTCTCCGCCAAGGCAGCCCGCACGGGATTCAAGTCCACATATTGCATGCAAGCCAACAACAGTAACTCCAACAACGCCGCCTCATCCAGCAACACCTGAGCCTCAAGGCACACGACAGATGAGAATCTATCGCCCCTGACTTTTATGTCGGGGGCGGGTGATTCTCATCGTCTGCATGACTAAAGCGACCTTCCCAAACGCCGCACGCATTGGTCCTGATTCTTAGCCTCGTGGACATGGACAGGATGTTGATTGAGTTGTTTCCAGACACTAAGCGTTAAGACGCGACGGGCCAGTGGGGGCTCGGTTTGCGAGTATTTCGTGGTTTACGCGGTTCTGTGTGAAAACGTGGCTCGCGAAAGACGGGAAACATCCGGGCCGGCAGCTTTTCGCTGTCTGTTCGTTCGCGTCGCAACTGGCTTGGGACTTTGTATGTTTCGAGTTTTCGATGCAGCCAATCACCCCAGCGGCTGTCGCGGTCGCTGTAGCTAATAAATCCCCAGTACTTGAATTCTTGTTCTTCCATTTTGGCAGACGGACTTTCGGCAACGTTTATCTGAGCTATGGCAATGTTTGTTGAATGCAGGCGAGTTGCAGCCTGCAATCCGAACTGAGCCAACCGTGGATTGTTCGTCGGGTAGGCAAGTATGACGGAATCAGCATCCTTTGCAGGAACGACAGCCTCAGAACAAACACGCTATGCGTGCACGTTTTCAGTGGTATTGCCCAGAAAAAGTGGACAGTGGAACTGTTGAAGTGGTTGGGTAATTTTTGTTGTCGAATTTCTGTGAACTCACCAACAAAGGCAGTAGTTTGAAATCTGGCTTCTCTGTCTCCGTTCGTTGCTCGTAGTTTGGTTGAACGAGCGACGAACGGCTCCGACGAAGGCAGATTTCAAACACGCAAGCCGTTTTCAAGATAGGAAACATCATCATAGACGATGATGTTTCTGTTCAAATTCTAATGGACTGACGTAGCCGATTGATGAGTGCAATCGTTCTCGGTTATAGAATCGATCGATGTAGTTTCTGACGGCTCGCGTCGTTTGCTCGAAAGTCTCGTATTGTTGCCGGTAGACTTCTTCGACTTTGAAGCTTCTGAAGAAGCTCTCCATTGGTGCGTTGTCGTAACAGTCTCCTCGGTAGCTCATTCTTTGGTAGAATTCTTTTGAGTTAAGGTATGATTGATATGCCAAGCTTGCGAACTGTGATCCACGATCGCTCTGGGCAATACCACTATTTCTCTCAAGTGAGGGGTTTCCGATAAACGCTGATCATGGCAGCGACGACGCGCATGGCGTATAACTCAGCCATGAAACAAGTCCCTGCTACACCGCTAAATTACGAGTTCTCTCGCCACCTGGAACCTCGCCTGACAATCAAGCCTGGCGAGACCATCGTTGTCGAATCAGAAGACGCGCTGTCAGGTCAGCTGCGAACCAACGACGATCGTCGCGATAAGTCCGCCGTCCCTTACAGCAATCCCGTGGCCGGTCCCATCCGGATTGAAGGTGCGGCGCCCGGTGACTCGCTGGCCGTCACGATTCAGGAAATTAAGCCACGCGACGGACAATGTGCGACCTACACTGGCAACCCACGCCGGCTTGCCGAATGGCTAGGAACCGATGTTCCTCACGGTGCCCACGTCATGCCGATCGTTGACGGTGAGATTCATTGGAGCGACACGATCCGCATTCCGATGGCCCCAATGTTGGGCTGCATCGGTACTGCTCCTGATTGGGGTGTTCCCACAACTGTGCCTGCGGGCCCGCATGGTGGAAACATGGATCTGGTCGAGACGCGTCCCGGCGCAACAGTCTGCTTGCCAGTTTTCGTTGATGGTGGATTTTTGTATCTCGGCGATGCGCACGCCGCGATGGGACACGGAGAGTTATCAGCCACCGGGCTCGAGATGGCGGCTGAGACTACGATCACCGTCGAGTTGAGGAAGAACGCGTCCTTGACAGGACCTCGAATCGAATCGCCCGAAGAAATCGCCACAGTCGCGACTGGGTCTCCCATGGAGTACTCGATCGCCCAAGCCTACGCGCAGCTGATTTTATGGATGGAGTCAGACTTCGGCTGGGATCGCTGGAAAGCCTACGACATTCTGACTCATGTCGGTAGAATTTCGGTCGGCTATTACGGAATTGGTACGGTGGCCGGAAAGATCGAACGACGCTATCTGCGCACGGCTTAGTGGCGTACGCTTCCAGCTTGCGACAGCTTTGAGTGGCAATGCAGAAGCCTACGCATGAAAACCATGTCCTCGACGGGGCAACAAAAATGAAAAAGTATGCGGCCGAGGTGCTCGGTACCTATATCCTCGTGTTTGCAGGAACGGGAGCCATCGTCATCAACGACGTCTCCGGAGGCCAGATCACTCATGTCGGTATTGCGTTGACGTTCGGTTTGGTGGTGATGGCGATCATCTATGCAATCGGCGATGTTTCCGGTGCTCACATTAACCCAGCGGTCACGATCGGCTTTTGGGTGGCTCGCCGAACGGAAGGCCGCGAAGTGGTACCGTATATCGGAAGTCAGTGCTTGGGTGCGTTGCTGGCGAGCGGTACTCTGAAGCTGCTATTTATGGATCACAAAACTCTGGGAGCGACTCTGCCAAGTGGACCGCTGATGCAGTCATTCATCTTGGAAGTGATCCTGACCGCGATGCTGATGTTTGTGGTCTTCTGCGTCTCGACCGGGGCCAAGGAGAAGGGGATCACAGCCGGAATTGCCGTTGGCGGTGTTGTCGCCCTGGAAGCGTTGTTTGCCGGCCCAATATGCGGCGCCTCGATGAATCCCGCCCGCTCGTTAGGGCCGGCTGTTGTCAGTGGAAACGTCGACACGTTGTGGATTTACCTCACGGCAACGGTCCTGGGAGCTTGCCTCGCACGTTTCGGTTGCCAACTGGTCCAAGCCCCCGGATGCTGCACATCAGCCGAATGTTCCGGCGAGGCTCCGGAAGCCTGAGGCGGATTTGATGTAGTTCTCACTGAATATCGGGGGAGCTGGCGACGGGTAGTGATACAGTTTGGCGTAGCTGCCGTCGCCAGACGTCGGCGATCCACGCTTTGGCGAGCGTAGCTACATAAATCTGTGCGACTCTGGGGGCTCGAAGACTCTCCAGCCATGCCTTTCCCGCAATTCGGTGAAGAATCAAAAGTTGACCACAAATTGCTCAATCAACGGTGTAAAGGTTGAACTTCGCCATCACATCATTTACTTTCACCGATCGCAATTGATGGCATCGTTCCATCACCTTCGCACCCGTAGCTCAATTGGATAGAGCACTGGTCTTCGGAACCAGGGGTTGTAGGTTCGAGTCCTACCGGGTGTACTTCATCTCACAAGGGCTTACGACGACAACCGAAACTGCTCTAGCACGAATTCGGCACGCAATTTAGGTCGTCAAAGAGCGACGGCGCAAAGAAAAGCCTAACAACCCTTGTTGCCAGACAGTTTCGCCTTGGCATTATTCGTAATTCTACCCTTTCCACCCACGTGCCGATTGTCGCGGATGACGTTTTTCGACGCGGGTGAACCTTGAATTAAGATGCCGTCGCTGCGAGTTGTGTTATCCGCAATCGTGACGTTGCGACAAGGTTGAGGACCGCTGTTGCGGTTGGCGTTGACGTAGATGTCCGCGATCTTGCCAGGAGTCGAAACGTCGTTCCCATCGACGACCCAACGCCAGCCTCGCATCTCGATCGCTCGATTATCGTTGGTCGACGAGCCGTGTGTTGCGTTTTCGCCTGTCACCGTTGGTCGCCAAACATCCTTCTTGATTCTCGTGATATTGTTCGCGCACATTGTGCCATCGCCACCTAAGCCGATGCACATGCGGCCGGTGTTGAAGACATAGTTATCGCGAATCACGATCATTTTCGGCTATGATAACAGGTCTCCCAATCGATGCATTCTTCAAAACAGCAAACCATTGTTTCTTTGTTCCGTGCAACCTGCCGAAAGTTTAAACAAGACTTACTGTCAAAGCTGACGCAAACGCAATCTGTCTTGGACTTACAGATTGTTGCGTAGACAATAGTGTCAAGGGTTGAATTCATGCACTTTCCATCACACGTAGCAAGAACTGTCGGCATCGGAGGGCTTCTCCTATTTCTCGTTCACGTTACTAACGCTGCGTGCCAAGCTGACGAAATCAAGAACGACGATGACTCTTTGCCTAAGACTGAACTTGCGGTACTCAACCGGTTTTGTATGGAGTGTCACGATGCGGAGACCCAAGAGGGTGAATTAGATCTGGCTGCGATTTTGACTGCTCCAATTGCAAAGCACTCGAGCATTTGGGAGAAGGTCGTACGCAAGCTGACGACTCGCCACATGCCGCCCTTAGATGCCAATCGGCCATCATCGAAACAGTACACGTCAATCGTCGCCGTTTTGGTCTCCCGGCTCGATCATCACGCCGAACGTCATCTGGATCCTGGCCCACCAAAGAATCTGCGTCGACTGAATCGAACGGAATATCAGAATGTGATTAGAGATCTACTTGCCTTGGATATTGATGCCAGCACTCTGCTTCCCGCTGACGAACCCAGCCATGGTTTCGATAACGTCACGGTCGATGAACTCTCTCCTGTTCTGCTAAATCGCTATGTTTCCGCGGCGCAAAAGATCAGCCGTCTTGCGGTTGGAACGGGTGGTGCACCAGCAGGCGTGACGTTTCGTCCGCCGCCGGATAAAAGCCAAGAGGATCATGTGCTAGGTTTGCCGTTAGGAACTCGCGGCGGGATGTTGATCAATTATCACTTTCCGCAGGATGGCATCTATGAGTTTCAAGTTCACCTAACGCGGGATCGCAATGAACACATCGAGGGATTGAACGGTGCTCATGACATGGAGATCTTGTTGGATCGCGAGAAGAAGGCTTCCTTCGAAGTCAAAGCCGGACGCGATCACTCGCTTGCGGATGCGAACTTGAAGAAGCGAGTAGTCGTAAAAGGTGGACCGCGAAAGGTCGGCGTTACCTTTATTAAAAAGCCGAAATCGCTGATCGAAACCAAACGCAAACCGTACATCGCTCGCTTCAACTATCATCGGCATCCTCGCCAAAATCCGGCGGTATTTCAGTTATCAATTACCGGCCCGTTTGATGCTTCCAAGACCATCGAAACACCCAGCCGAAAACGCATCATGATCGCTTCGCCGCAAGAGGGCGAATCACTAGATGTGGCAGCTCAGAAGATTGTGAAGCGGTTGACTCGTCTGGCGCATCGACGTCCCGTGACGGAGGCTGACCTGAAACGGCCGATGACATTCTTTCGGGAAGGATTGGAGGAAGGAGGCTTTGATGCAGGGATCGAAGCCGCGCTCAGTTCAATTCTGGTGAGCCCGCGATTTCTCTTCCGAGTCGAGCAGCCAACCGAACAGGTCGCTTCGGGAAAGACTTACACTCTGAACGATATCGAACTGGCGTCGCGACTTTCGTTTTTTCTATGGAGCAGCATCCCAGACGACGAACTGTTGTCCTTGGCCGAACGTGGGAAATTGAGTAACCCGGAAATACTCAAACAACAAGTCCAGCGAATGCTGGCGGATCCTCGGTCTAGTTCTTTAGTGAATAACTTCGCCAATCAATGGCTTTACCTGCGCAACTTGGATTCGATTACTCCGAACCATCGCCTGTTTCCTGATTTCGACGACAATTTGCGTCAGGCATTTCGGATCGAGACGGAATTGTTTTTTGACAGCATCATCAAGGAGAACCGCAGCCTGACTCAGTTACCACAAGCAGACTACACATTCTTGAACGTGCGGCTCGCAAAGCACTACCAAATTCCCAGTATCTATGGGACTCGCTTTCGCAAAGTGAAGTTGCAGCCAATACATCATCGCGGCGGCTTGCTCCGTCACGGCAGTATTCTCACAGTGACCTCCTACGCGACGCGGACGTCTCCGGTTCTTCGCGGCAATTGGGTGCTAGAAAACATCTTGGGTTCACCAGCACCACCTCCGCCTGACGATGTTCCAGAGCTCGAGGAAAACAGTGTCGACGAGAATCTCCCCATTCGCGATCGACTGAGCCAGCATCGGGCCAACCCGGCTTGTGCGTCGTGTCACAATCTGATGGACCCAATCGGTTTTGCATTGGAGAACTACGATGCAATCGGCCGATGGCGCACCCATCAAGATGGTGTTAAACTAGATGTCAGTGGGTCGCTGCCTAACGGACAAACCTATTCCGGTATCAAGGGGCTCGAGAAAAGTCTACTTGCACGTCCTGAGTTGTTCGTGACTGCTTTTACTGAAAAGCTAATGACCTTCGGTTTGGGACGCGGAATCGAACCCACCGATGGACCGGCGATCCGAAAGATCGTCAAGGCCGCTGCCGATGATGATTATCGGTTTTCATCGGTTATACTTGGCATTGTTAACAGCGTTCCCTTTCGCATGAGTAAAGCGTTATGACTCTGACTAGAAAAGGTTTGCCGCGTCGAACATTTCTGCGAGGAACCGGTGTCGCTTTGGCACTGCCGTTGCTTGATGCCATGGTTCCGGCTACGACCGCTTTGGAAAAAACACCCGCCAAACCTGTGCGTCGCATCGGTTATGTGTTCATGCCGATGGGAGCCGACATGTCGCGGTGGACTCCCAAGATGGAGAAGTCCGGCGAGTTGAGCAATGAACTATCGCCGATCTTGAAATCGTTAGCCCCTGTGAAGGACAAGATCACGGTCATTTCTAACATGGAGTTGGCCAACGCCTATCCAGGCTCTCATGCTACATCGAACTCGGCATTTCTCAGTTGCGCTAAAGCCAAGGTCACCGAGAGCACTGACTACCACTTAGGCACAACCGTCGATCAAATCGCGGCTAAACACATCGGCCGTGGCACGCAATTGCCGTCGTTGGAAATCGCGATGGATCTGCTCAAGCTGGTCGGGCAATGCGACAACGGTTACGCGTGCGTGTATCAAAACAATCTGTCATGGTCCTCGCCAACGACTCCGCTGCCAGCCGAGGCACACCCTCGCATCGTGTTTGAAATGTTGTTCGGTGAAGGAGGCACTCGGGCTCAGCGACAGAAGGCTTTGAAGAAACGGGCGAGCTTGCTCGATTCCTTGCGCGAAGACATGAAGGCTCTCCAACTCGAACTCGGGCCCGCCGATCGCAACCGAGTTACTGAATACCTCGATTCCGTTCGCGAAGTGGAACGCCGAATTCAGGCCGCCGAGACTCAGGCCAAAGACATCGAATTGCCCGATCTAGACCGGCCTCTTGGAGTGCCTGCTGCCTTTGCCGATCACGCTCGGCTGATGTTTGATCTGCAGTTGCTTGCGATGCAAGCCGATGTCACTCGTGTCATCACCTTCCAGTTGGCTCGCGAAACGAGCAATCGTACTTATCCGGAAATCGGCGTTCCCGATCCACACCATCCGCTGTCTCATCACGGCAATAATCCAGCCAAAGTCGAGCGGATGTCGAAGATCAACGCGTTCCACGTGTCGCTGTTCGCTGAGTTTCTACAGAAACTGGATAAGACGCCCGATGGCAACGGTTCACTGCTGGATCATTCGCTTTACCTTTACGGATCGGGTATGGGAAATCCCAGCATGCACGATCACACCAATCTGCCGACCATCGTCGCCGGCGGCGCGGCAGGCAAGATGCGTGGCGGGCGCCACATCCAGTTTGATAAACCGACTCCGCTAGCGAATCTTCATCTGTCCTTGCTGAACAAGGTTGGTGTGCCGCTAGACAGATTCGCTGATAGCACTGGTGTTGTAGAAGGACTGTTCGGGTAACCAGATGGTAGACAAAGGATGTACGATGCACCGTTGTTTTTTCACCCTATGCTTGCTGTTGCACTGCGTTTCTTTAAACGCCGCCGAATCACCGCTTGCTGATGCAGTGGAAACCAAGGATCGCGCTACCGCAGTCAAACTGTTGAAGCAAAAGAGCGATGTCAATGCAGCGCAAGTCGATGGCACGACCGCCTTGCATTGGGCGGCCTATCACGACGATGCGGAACTTGGCCTATTGCTTCTCGAAGCAGGTGCCAAAGCCGACGCTAAGAATCGCTACGGCGTAACTCCTTTGTACAGCGCTTGTCAAAACGGCAACGCCAAGCTGGTGAAAGCTCTACTAAAGCATGGCGTCGATCCCGACACCTCGCTAGACGGAGAAGAAGCCTTACTAACCGCTTCCCGCACCGGGTCCGTTGAAGTCGTCAAAGCACTGATCGAAAGCGGCGCGCGAATCGATCCCAAAGACCGCAATAACCAGACCGCTCTGATGTGGGCAGCTGCCGAAGGCAACTTGGAAGTCGTCGAGACACTGATCGAAGTCGGAGCGAACATTCGTCATCAACTCAATTCTGGCTTCACTCCCTTACTGTTTGCCGTGCGCGAGGGACACGAGCCCGTCGTTCACGCTCTTCTCAAAGCGGGCCTCGATGTAAACGAGACGGTAACTCCGAAAACAGGCCGCTTGCCCAAACGTTCTACGCCGTTGACACTCGCCATCGAGAACGGCCATTTCGCACTAGCGATCTCACTGCTCAAAGCTGGTGCCAATCCGAACGAGGATCGCACCGGCTTTAGTCCGCTGCATATGCTTTCTTGGGTTCGCAGACCCGGCGGTGGAGATGGCCCTAATGATCTACCTCCGCCTGATGGATCAGGCACTATCAGCTCGCTGCAATTCGCCAAGATACTTGTTGAACATGGCGCGAAAGTGAATGGACGCATCAATGGCGGCAGAGAACATTGGAAAGGCGCGACACCGTTTTATTTGGCGGCGTGGACTGCCGACCTTCCTTTGATGCGAACTCTAGTCGGTCTCGGTGCTGATCCGATGATCAATTCCACAGACGGTAGTACTCCATTGATGGCCGCAACGGGCATCGGGCGAAAGATGGAAGAAGCTTCGGCAGGCACCGAAAACGAAATCTTGGCCTCGACCAGGTACCTGCTCAAGCTTGGGGTCAACATCAACGCCGTTAACAGAGTTGGCGAAACGGCCATGCACGGAGCCGCCTACAAGAATTTGCCAAAGGTTGTCGCGTACCTCGACCAGCAAAAAGCTGACGTCAAGGTCTGGCATCAAAGGAACAAACGAGGCTCCACCCCCTATCTAATCGCCGCCGGCTATCGCCCCGGCAACTTCAAACCGTCCTACGAAACCATGGCCGCCTTCAAGAAGGCATTGGCCCGCCACGGCATGAAACCGAGCGAGAAACCACCAAAGCGAATCGATCCGTACGACAAAAAGAAACACGAAGACAAGCCGAAAAAGAAGTAGATAACCTTGTTCGTAAACGACGCGATGTAGAGGTTTCGAAACGAACCCTTGCCGGAGATGTTTCGGTTGCTGTGACTGGCCTGACATGACATAAACCTGCCGCTTGCTTCGACCGTGGTAATTGCTCACAGTTGGGATGTTTTCTCAACGTCAGTGCGGAATTATTGGCTTCTTGAAACTCACAACTTGCAGAGACAGTCATGAGCGACACCTTGTTTACCAATGTGAACGTGTTGGATTGCACTGGGGCGGAGCCCTTTTTGGGCGAGGTATTGGTGCAAGGCAATCGCATCACCTCGATCAGCCGAGAAAGCGGAACGTTGTCTTGCGACGGCGCTGAGATCATCGACGGTGGCGGAAAGTCCACATTAATGCCGGGTTTGATCGAGTCACACGCTCACTTGAGCGTCGATAACACGGACGACTTGGCCAAGATCGGAATGATGCCGCCAGAAGAGAACACGCTGGTCGCAGCCCGAAACGCGGCGTTCTACTTGGACTGTGGGATAACCAGTTGCATGAGTGCTGCTGCTGCTAAGCCGAGGTTGGATGTCGTCATTCGCAACGCGATCAATGCTGGTGAGATTCCCGGTCCGCGTTTGCTGGCGGCTAGCCCTTGGCTGACGGTGACTGGCGGGTTGGGTGATCTTCGAACGCTGCATATGCCACACATGTCGTCGATGGCCATTGTGCTGGATGGCCCCGATCAATTTCGGCAACAAGTTCGCGAATTGATCCGTGAAGGTGTGGACATCATCAAGCTGGTCATTTCCGGTGACACGTTTGTGCCGCATGCGGGTTCTGATTCGACTGTGATGTCGGAGTCTGAAGTAGCTGCCGCCGCCGAAGTCGTTCACGCTCATGGCAAGCGTATGAGTGCTCACGCGCGTAGTGCGGAAGCCGTCAAGTTATGTGTTCGGCATGGTGTCAAAGTCATTTACCACGCGAACTTCGTTGACGAAGAAGCAATCGACATGCTCGAAGAAAACAAGGATTGGGTGTTCGTCAGCCCCAACATCGGATTCACATCCGTTGCGGCTTACGAAGGCGAGCAATGGTTCACGGAAGAGCAAGTCATCGAACTCGGCTTTCGCGAAGAGTTGGCAGGAGCTGCCCGCGGGCTGCAAGAGTTAAAACGCCGCGGAGTGCGAATTCTTGGCGGCGGCGATTACGGCTTCAGTCTGACTCCACATGGCCAGAACGCTCGCGACCTGGACCACTTGGTACGGCATTGCGGTTTCACGCCGATGGAAGCACTGCTCAGCATGACTAAATTTGGCGGAGCGGCCATGGATATGCCCGACGAGTTGGGACAGATTCGTGAGGGCTTCCTAGCCGATTTGCTATTGGTCGAAGGCGATCCTTTGGCGGACTCAAACATCTTGCTCGATCACAGCAAACTTTCTGTCATCATGAAAGATGGTAAACAACACAATCGTCAATCGTCGTGAGCTCCTCAAAGCTATGAAACACAGTCTACTCCTTTGTCTTTGCTTGTCAGGTTTGTCAGTCCATGCCGAGGAAGCGGCAATTCGTATTGGCAACCGCCGCGAACTCATGTTGGATAACTACTTGTTCGCGGAGCTCAAGAACTTAAGCTTTCGCCAACATTCACCACGAGAAGCTGAAAAGATTCTCGATCTCGACGCAAATTGGGAAGGCCGCAAGTACCACGGTATTTCGGTGTGCGGCTACCCGGTCGTGTTGAAAGACAAAAAAACATTTCGCATGTACTACGCTTCTTACCACGGGCTGCGATTGAAGCCCGTGGATGTCGAGCAGCAGTTCACTTGCTACTGCGAAAGCGACGATGGCGTCACTTGGCGTCGAGTTTCCTTGGGACAAGTTGCCTTTGAAGATTCGAAAGACAACAACATCGTCTTGCAAGGAGCGACCTCGCACAACTTTGCTCCCTTCATCGATACACGTCCGGACGTGCCTGCCGATCAACGATACAAGGCTATTGGTGGCAATGGTAAAGCTTACGTGTTCGCGTCGGCCGACGGTTTGCACTGGTGCAAACTCAAGGACGAACCAATCATCGATGGTGAAGAAGCGGCTTTTGACCAGCACGAAGCGATTCGCTGGGGTCACAATCCTGGTAAGGAACGGGCGATCTTGGACTCGCTTAACGTTTGTTTCTGGGACGCACCACGCAAGCAGTACGTTTTGTACTTCCGAGCGTACTTGCCGTGCTTGTCCCGCGATGGCAAACGCAAATTGCCCGAAACTCGATCGGTCATGCGTTGCACGTCGAAAGATTTCTTGCGATGGGAAAACATTGAACCGATCGACTATGGAGAGCCGCGCCGGCAGTGGATTCATTCGCTCTACACTTCGATGGTCAAGCCATACGATCGAGCGCCGCATATTTATCTTGGGTTTCCTCTGCGTACCTCGCCGAGGCGTCCTTTTCACGGGACTTCATTCGGGATGAGCGAATCGGCGTTTATGTACAGCCGAGACACTCGACGATTCACGATAATCGACGAGCCGTTCTTGCGACCTGGTCGTGATCCCAAGAACTGGAGTAAGCACGGAAACATGATGGCATGGGGCATGTTGCAAACCGCCAGCGACGAGCTGTCGTTTTACTATCTGCAACACGACCATCAAGCGGACAGTTTCATTCGCCGCGGCGTACTCCGAGTTGACGGATTTCGGTCGCTGCACGCGGGTGGCTATCCCGGTGGCGTCGCCGTCACAAAACCGATTGTCTTTGAAGGTGACCGTTTGGAAGTCAACGCGGCGACTGGAGCTGGCGGGGGAATTCGTGTTGGCTTTCTTGACGCCAATACGATGGAACCGATTGGGGGGGTTGAAGCGAGCAACGAGTTTTACGGTGACCAAATCCAGCATTACATTCACTTTGGTAAACGCCGCGACATCTCGTCGCTTGCTGGCCGTATGGTTCGCCTGAAAATCACGATGTACGGAGCCGACTTGTATTCGCTCAAGTTCAGCGGAAGCTAGAACATTATTGAACTGACAATGATCGGTCTTTCGTATGTTGAACGCTTCGTACATTTCCGCTCTTGTCGACGGTCCATGTCGCAACGTGAGCGTTGGTCGTGACGCGACCGATGGATTTCGACGTGTTCGAGTAATTGACAAAGAAAACGCAGCGAATGCCATCTGTTTGCGTTACCTCAATCGCGTAGGCTTCGTGATCGGCGACGTGACGATCTTTCGACTTGACGGGCAATTGCTGGATGGATGCCACTTTTGATCTTGTGGATTCACGCCACGGCTCTTGAACGGTCGCGAAGACGGTAGACTTCGCGTTGCGGCGAAGCATCGCGTAGTCGATCTCGCCACCCACTGCTTCTGTCATTTGGATACCGAATAAGGCAACGGTGGTGTCTTTGACAGGTAGGCTCCAGAGGCGGACGTACGCTTTTTCGTGCAGAAGCGCACTCGATGATTTTTTGACGGGCTTTGTTCTTGGCGAGTTCTCCCAGATAACTTGGATCGGATCGTCGGTCGTGTGAGTGCGCGGATTGCGGGCGAAAGTCAGTGGGCCTGAGTCAGCAAGCTTTTCTTTCGCGAGCTGAAAGTTGACGCCGCTTGCCTCGCCGAATGAGTGGAACATCCAGTCGTATTCATGCGGTTCGTCGCTGCGGCAACCATGCAAGTCGACAATTCCGAAGTCGGTGGTGAAGACCGTGCGGCGCATGTAGATGCCGTCGTAAATCTTCGTCGATTCGGCATCGATCCATTGCACTTTTGCATCGCCGTGTGACTCGCGAAGTTGGCCGACTTGCACGGCCGCGCCGCCACCGAACTGGCTCTTGCCGTCTGCCACCACGACATTATGAGCGTAGCTGCGAGTATGAAATCCAGAGCCGACGGGTTGCAACATGCCATAGCCGTATTCCATGGAAACGATCTGTCCATTGAACGAAGGGATCGTTGCCAGCTTCGCGGCGTGGCCGTGCGAGCGACCGCCGTGTAAGCCATAGTCGAAGATGACTTCCTTCCAATCAATGGGTTCCGCGGACTCGCGATTGCGCAAGATGGCGAGACCCTTGACCGGGGCGATGTACACGTTCGGCCAAAGTTTTTCGACCAGTTGTTTGTTGTCCGCGTACTCCTTTCGAATTACATCGGCTTTGGTTTTTGGTGGCGAACTGTTGACTCGTTGTGCTGCGGCAATCAGGTTGGGCCACAAGCCGAAATCTTTATCGCCATAGAGTTGCTTGGCCCAGGCGTAGAGTTCCTTGTTCGGGCTGCCGAATCCCGCACCGAGACCGTTCAGATTCACTCCGCCGCCGTCGTCGATGTTTGGAAATCCGCCACCGGAAAAGATGAAACTGGGATGAGCCGAAAACAGTTTTCGCAACGCGGGATCTTGTTTTACATCGAGGCCGAGGTCGCTGAGCTTCTTCAAGAACGTCGCGTAACCGTTAACACCGCCGTAGCTGCCAAGCGAGCACTTGTGAATCCCGTCGGGTAGCACGACGTCACGAAAGACGTCGTAGAAGAAACTCAAGCCTTCGACCGGCGCGCGATCGCCAAGCACTTTGCCCATGGTCAAGAACGGCATGTCTTCCTTGTTGACCGCGGCGAAGTATTCGGGCGTCTCGAACAGCGGGCCACTCATGGCTTCGTACATGCCCCAACGCACGACGTTGTGTTCGATCACCGATCGTTCTTGCGGTGTTAGCGCGTTCCAGATCAGGTCGAGCACATAAATGCCCATCGCGTGATAGTACCGTGGACCGAACTTTGATAAGTACCGTCCGCCAATTCGCCCGCCCCACCAATCGCGGTCTTCGCGATGCAGCGTGAAGTAAAAGTGCTTCGTTAAGTGAGTGTACTTGCGAGCGAAAACTCGCAGCATCTGATATGCCTTTCGTGCATAAGCTTTGTCACCGGTCAGGTAGTACGCCTCGGCCAGCAGTGTGATGCCGGTGTGAGGTTCGCGGCCCAGGGGCGTGTCTTGGTGGGGGGCCGCGCCGTAAAACTTATGTCCCATCATAGACGCCCACCGCGTGTCCCGGACGCAGCAGATGAGATTCGTGTCGCTGTAAGTCTTTCGATAAGTTTCCGTTTTGCCCTTTTGCGGCGGAGCCTCGACCGTGAGCGACGTGACGAAATCGATGTCGCCAGGTGGCGAGATACTTTTGACCTTCGGCATCTTGTGCCAGATGCCCGCGTAATCGACACCGGTTCGCTCCCAACCCGATCCGTAACCGTTGAACTCGGCCGGACCGTCGGGAAGATACTGTTCGATTTCCGATGCGCTCATTTTCATCCAGGCGTCCAAAGCCGCCAGTCGGTTAGCTGACATCGTGCTCGGAAAGCCTCGCACGGGCGAACCATCGGCGATCTGGAAGTTTTGACTGCGCGTCCAATTCTTCAACGCCGTAGTCAGTTGTTTGGGATCGCGACTCTTGAGCCATTCGCGAAACGCCGTTTGTAATTTTGGATCAGGCAAGTTCGTCAACACCGGATGTTGGGCCGTGGCCGCGGACTTGGCTGGAATCAAATTCCAAAGCCGATACTTTTGCCGCAATGCGACGTTGCTGTTCCATAAGTAAATGTTCGCCCATTCGGAATTGTTTTCCAGCGATGCGGGCGACTCGAAAGTAACGACCAATTGCTGTGTCTCGAATGGCTTCAATTCCATTTGATTGCGATCGACACTCACCTTCTGTCGTTGCATCTTTTCTGTGCCGACGACGATTTCGTAACTGCATGGTTCCTCGCAACGGTTCTTCAACTCGATGATGTAAGTGTCAAATCGATTGCCATCACGAACGGTCGACTTGTGATTGCTGACCCACCAGGACGGCGGTACTCGGTATTGATCGATGTGCCGTGGATGGGTTGGCATTGGTCCAGCAGCATTGGAGACGAGCAAGGCATCATAGATTGGCTGAGCAAGTCCGCCCTTGAATGCGACTTGGACGGCGTGTTTTCCGGCGTCGAGGTTCACTTTGTCGATAACATGCCACGCCCACATTTCAACGTCTCCGGCATGGCCGTTGTACGTTCCTGTCGGATAGAGTTCGAGCTGGCGTGGCTTGCCGTCGATTTGTACTTCAACTTGCGCGTAGTTCTCAGTCCAAGGCGTTTTGGCTGTCGAGTTCTGTGGCCACAGTGGATGCATCTTCCGCTGCAAGCAGTAGCGTAACGCCAGCGCAAATTCCCCGGCCTCGTCGATTTGGACATGGAATGTTAGCGGCTTATTGCCCGGCTCGACGCATGCTCGGCCCGATGCCGTCGAAGCGTTGTTGGACTTCGTTTTGTGGCGATTGCCTTTCTCTGGTGGCGTCGGGCTGACGACCACCTTTCCATTGCCGGCGTTGGCCTCTGCTTCGATGACTTTACCCTCGCGGGCCAACTTGGCCCATGCCGCCAGCCGTTTCGCCGTTGCTCGTTCTGCTTCGATTGCTTCGCGTTGCGCCAATAGTTTTTCCAGTGCCCCAACGTCACTTCCGTCGTAACGCATCAAGTCCCAAATCGCTCGCAAGCTCAGCACCTCGTCGAGTACGAACAAATCATCTGCTGCCAATCCGACTGAGGGACCGCCGATTTCCAGCGTCACCGGAGTGCGGTCGAGATTGACGGCCAGCGACGCATAAGGCCGCGCCTTCCAAAACGCGCGCAGCATGCCTTTCGGCTTTGCGACGCCGCTTCCGTTTGCATCCCACGTGAGTGTGAGATGTTCGCGGCTGCCACGAACCCAGTAGAGCGCATCGAAACAATCCAGATGAATCGTCCGGCTTTGCTCGTGCACAAAGACGCCACCACTTTTGGTCAGCGAGATAATGGGCTGACCATCCGCATCAAGCAATCTGAGCAAATTGTCTTCTGGCGCCGCGAGCCATTCCTTGACCTCAATGATTTGCCAGAGAGCGATCGTCCATTCATCGCCTTTGAGCTTCTCCTTCAAGTCAAGTCGCAACGATTCTTGAGCGTCTCTTGTCGTAAACCAAGCTGCATTGCCGCGGATTGCAGGTCCGCGAACGCTACGCTTGTTGACCGTCTCGTCAAACGATTCGTGCAGTAAGACCTTCGGTGCGGCCATCGCGGGAATGACCAAGAACAACGGTGCCACAATCGCTTGGTACATTCTGTTCATCATGATTCTTTCGAAAACGAATCTCAAACCTCAGGCGATGACTTCCTTGATCACGTTGCCGCTGACGTCTGTCAGTCGCATGTCGCGGCCTCGGTGGTGGAATGTCAATTGCGTATGATCGAGGCCCAGCAGATGTAGACAGGTGGCGTGCAAGTCGGGAATGGAAACGCGATTCTCGACCGCCGCATAACCGAACTCGTCCGTCGCTCCGTAGCTTGTTCCGCCTTTGACGCCGCCCCCGGCGAGGAACATCGAGAAGCCGCGCGGATTGTGATCGCGGCCTTTGCTGCCTTGGTGAGTCGGCATGCGACCAAACTCGCCGCCCCAGATGATCAGTGTTTCATCCAGCAGACCGCGTTGCTTGAGATCTTGAATTAGTCCCGCGATCGGCTGATCGATTTCGGGGCAATGCTGCTCGAGGTTGCCTCGCAAATCGCCGTGAGCATCCCAACTGAGCATCTGGTCGCCGCCACCGGAGTACAACTGCACAAACCGCACACCACGTTCAACCAGCCGACGAGCCATCAGGCATTGCCGTCCAAAGTAGCCACTGATCGGCCGATCCATTCCGTACATCTTCTGCGTCGCTGCCGTTTCTTGCTCAACATCGACGGCTTCAGGTGCTGCCATCTGCATGCGATAGGCCAGTTCGTAACTGTAGATGCGAGCCGCCAGTTCTTGCTCGCCAGGATTCTTCTCCAAGTGTCGCTGGTTCAACCTCGCAAGTAGCTTCAGTCGAGCTCGTTGCTGCTCTGGAGTGATGTTGCTGGGTGGATTGAGATCGATGATCGGCTCGCCCTGGCTGCGA
This sequence comes from Planctomycetaceae bacterium, assembly GCA_002722955.1. Classification (GTDB taxonomy): domain Bacteria; phylum Planctomycetota; class Planctomycetia; order Planctomycetales; family Planctomycetaceae. The sequence goes on from PBMZ01000138.1 coordinate 57,296, forward strand.
AATGGCGTCCCCTGATAAGCGGCGGGAACGAATCCTGACGTCCAGTTTTGTGCTCCACCGATTGGCCCGCCGCGATAATCCCACATCACCACGAATGCAGGGAGCGAATCGTTTTCACTGCCCAAACCATAGGTTGCCCACGCTCCCATACTCGGTCGACCAGCAAGCGTGAAGCCAGTGTTCATCTGGAATAATGCTGGTGCATGATTGTTGGATTCGCAATGCAGTGAGCGAATCACGCACATCTCGTCGGCACAACTTCCGATGTGCGGAAACAGTTCGGAGATAGGCAGCCCCGATTCGCCTTGTCGATCAAATCGATACGGGCTGCGCATGGCCGTGGGTTTGGTCGTCTTGTTGAACGCGTCGTCTTTGTTGAAGACAGGAATTGACTTATCGTGCCACTTGTCCAACGCTGGTTTTGGGTCAAGCAAATCGACATGGCTTGGTCCACCGTAGGCGAAGATGAAAATCACCGACTTGGCTTTCGCCGGAAAGTGCGAAGCGGCTGGCGCGAGCGGATTAACGCCAAGTCTACTTTCCTCGGCAAGCAGACTTTGCAACGCCAACCCACCAAACCCACAACCTGCGGTTTGCAGCAATCGGCGTCGAGACCAGAAGGAACGATTCATGAATTCGCTTTCAGTGTAGTTGTCCTACTTGCCCACAATCGCCTTTGCCGGTTTTGGCCAGTCAGTCGACATAGACAAACTCGTTCAAGTTGAACATCACATGACACAGATCGGTTAAAGCAAGAACACCGGCTTGTTTCGAGTTTCGCTTGCCATGATAAGAACGCTGCTGTTCGAGGAACTCACGGGAGTCATTCTGTTCGTCGGTCGTTGGTTTGCGGGATAAGCTGCGCCAGTAGATCTGTTCGATCTGCTTGTCAAAGTCTGATCCAACCAAGTTAGCCACGCGCCGTGCCATTATGGTTGCTTGCTCATTGGTGAAGGCGTCGTTCATCAATTGCAGGGCTTGCGTCGCCACGGTTGTGGTCAGCCGGCGTTCGCAACTTTGTGTGGTGGTTGGCGAGTCGAAGGCTTCGAGCATTGGCATTAACACCGAACGGCGGACAAAAATGTAAACGCTACGTCGCCAGTGCTCGGGCGTTTCGGTTTCGATAGTCGGCCATTTGCGCGTCGTACTGGTTTCGATAACACTGGGGTGAATCCGCGGTCGGACACCAGGGCCGTGCATTGATCGATTCAATGAACCGCTGGCTGCCAAGATTCGGTCACGAATCAATTCGGCTTCGAGACGTCGTTTGGGAAAACGGGATAACAGACGTGGGGTCAGCTTGCTGCTTGCGGCTTTCCTTGTTTTCGCAAGCTGGAAGCTTACGCCACTTTGGCGATAAACGCTCGACGTCATCATCAAGCGGTGCATGTGTTTGATGCTCCAACCACTTCGGACAAATTCGCTCGCTAGCCAATCCAATAGTTTGGGGTGGCTAGCTTTCGAACCACGTAGGCCGAAATTGCTGGGGGTGTCGACTAAGCCCCGGCCAAAATGGTACTGCCAAATGCGATTGACCATCACGCGAGCCACAAGCGGATTCTCGGCTGATGTTAGCCAATCGGCGAGAGCCAATCGGCGACCTGTTGAGGCAATTGATGACGCCAACGGATTGAAGGCAACAGGACGCGTAGTAAGCGTCGCGGGAACAGCGGGTTGCACGACCGGTCCCGGTGTTCGATGGTCTCCGCGCAAGAACAAACGTGTCTCGCGCGGATCACGGCCGTTGTCGGCAATCGAACGAGCAATCGGCAGTCGAGCTTTCTTCGATTCCAGATTTCGAATCTGCTGGTTTAGTTCATCGATCGTCGCGAAGTCAGGGACGTTCTTCGGCGAGATCGCTGACGAAGGGTCGGGAAGCTGACCCATCAAAATCGATCCGTCGGAGCCTTGTACTTTCAGATTTCGCCAACGAGTTGTCGCCAGCCAATTGCCAATTCCGATACCGCCTTTTCGATGCCGTGAGTGCTTCAGGTCGAACAGCAATCGGTCATCAACGTGAATTCGCATCGATTCGGCAACCACGCTCACGCGCAATTGATACCAGCGATTGTCTTGCAAGCTACCCGGTACTTTGCGAGTGATCGGGGCTGCGCCGCCATCGCAAACTTCCAGGCTATGTTCGCGGTTGTCGGAAACGCCCAAGCGTAACCAGTAGAATTCGTTGAGATTCGTCGCGCGAAACATCAGCGAAACGCCGGCGTCGTATTGAAACGGTTCCTTGGTCCCGCCGGTCTTTTGAAACTCGACCTCGACGGTGTAATCTTTCCACTCCGGATCGCCGAATATCATTCGAACGTTCGTGGTCAGACGGTCTTGG
>PBMZ01000139.1 GCA_002722955.1 Planctomycetaceae bacterium
ACGCTTGAGCGAGGGATTGGTCACACGTGTTGGCGATGGACAATTGTTGGCCGCAAACACGTGTGACCAATCCCTCGCTCAAGCGTCGGGTTACTATGCCAAATACGATTGCGAAACGTGTTTGGGGAAGCGGTTGATCATGATGATCAACGACTATGGCCAACTATAGGTTCGCACGCAATGGTCGAGCAGGCAGCAGTAGAGAAAAGTCGATGCGTCTTAACGCGACATCGATCAAGAACAGAATCAGTGTCGCGGCAAGCAGATACGGCCACAGTGGAGTGGCTCGGTCGGCGGAATCGGATTCGTTCTTAAAGGTTGCTTCAGGCTTGGGATCGAATTGACCGCCAGAGGCATCCGCGATGGATTTCAACAATCGTTCGTTGGTGGGCCGCAATCTTAGCTCGTCGGGATAGCCAACCATCAGTCCACGAGTTTGTCGGTAAAGCACCTTGCCGTCTTGCTTTTGAGCAATCTCTAAGTGATAAGCGCCGGGCTTGAGTGTCTCGAAGTCCGTGACGTACTTTCCAGGAGCCGTTTGCCGCATCGGAACTTGTTGGTTGCCAAGTTGAGGGTCGATGATGTTTAGCTCGGTATCAGCGTTGTTCAAATAACGCCCGGTAAGGTCTACGGAATCTAAGCTTAATGTTGCTTGCCGGCCCTTGCGTTGAACGTCGACAAGGAAGCCCTTTGCTTCACTCTTGCGCATCGAGTGACGAACAATCTGAGCCCAGAACCGATTGAAGCCGGGCCAAGACAACCACTCGGAAGCCCAACGGCTCTTAGCATCAGAAGTAAACGCGACGCTCATGCCCAGTCCGTAACGCCACCAAGCCAAAAGCGGGTCGCCAGTTTCCGTGCCCAACAAGACTTCGCCGGTAGGCTTGGGGCGAGTGATCACATAGCCGAGCAACAACGGTGCTTGCTCAAAGTCTAAGTCGGCGAACACCTGAGACGGCCGGATGACCTGCGGCAAGAAAGGTTCCTCGTTGATTGCCGATTTACTGGCCGTCATCGTTTCCTTGGCGAAGATCTGCGGAATCGCAAGTGGATCGTCGGTGAAGTAATACCGCCCGCGTCCAATCCTGGCGATCTCTTCAAGCAGCGACTGATCGGCACCTTGCCCGACGCCAACGGTGGAAACCGTGATTCGAGCCGATGACATCGCCTGGGTGATTCCTTGGAAGTCGCCAGGTGATGAGTGTCCGTCGGTCAAAATGATCACATGTTTCAGTTTCGCCGTGGCGCTTTGGAGAGCTTGAAAAGCTTCGTCCATGGCTGGGTAAAGATTTGTGCCGCCTCCGGCAACGATTGTGCTGATGCGATCCATCAGTAGCGACTTGTCAACAAGCGGTCGAAGTTCGCTGACCCAATAGCTGCTTCCTTCGAACGCAATCACGCCGATTTGATCGCGCGGACTCAGCAATTCGACGGCGCTCTTTGCGGCGTCCTTGGCAAGCTCGATCTTCTGCCCGCCCATCGAACCCGACTTATCCAGCACGATGACCATGCCCAAGCTGGGCTTTTCCTTTTCCTTTTCGAAGTCACTACGGACGGGCAAGACTTCCTCGAGCACAGTCTTGTAATAACCGCCAAGACCGAATGACTGATCGCCGCCGATCATTACAAGTCCGCCGCCAAGATCGCTGACGTACGTTCGGGCGACTTCCATTTTTCGAGTCGAAAGATCCGTGGCGGGCACGTTTGAGAGGACAAGAATCTCGTAATTCTGCAAGTCGGCCAACGAGTCCGGCATCCCTTGCGGAGGCCGCGTGTCGACCAGAATGCCTTCTTCTTCGAGCGCCCATTCCATATGTCGGGCTAGCTCCGGGTTGCTTTCGATCAACAGGACGCGTGGCTTGCCTGATGCAAAAACTAAGCCCGAGTCACTGTTGTTATCGAGCAGCGTGTCTTGAAAACCGCTGACTCGAACGGTGTATTCTGCTAAGCGATCGCGATCGATCGACTGACGAAACCGAAAGCGATTCTCGCCCTTCTTCAGTTGTTGCTCTTCGCTGACAACTTTGTGAGGCCCGCGGTAGACTTCAATCATGCCCTTATCGTCGTGATTCGTGTCGACCACAACTTCGACGTAAAACGGTTCGCCTTGAGCGACCTGCGCCGGAACGGTTACCGCGGAGACTTGAATTTCAGGATCATCTCGAGTCTTGAGCGGCACGGTCGATATCTGAATTCCCGATGACAGCGCCGCCTTGAGTGCGTCGTCTTGGGTTTCGTTGCCATCAGTAATCAGCACGATTCGCGGGACGTAGTGAGGCGGAATGCCCGCGGCGATCACTTCGATGGCCGCTGCGATGTTTGTTCCCTTTCGAGCCTCATCTGCGCCGTCAGTTGGCGGTCCAATCGGGAGCGTGTCGGATTCGTTTTCTTTCGTATCGCCCTCGGTCGCTTCGTCGGTGGATGCGTCTAATGGCGGCGTGACATCACCACTATTGCCGCTGTCGTCGGATGCGGTCCATTCAGGCTCTAACTCGCTGGGTTCAGTGGCAAACTTTACGAAGCGATATTCATTCTTTTCGCTGTTTTCGAGTGACTTGGTGATGAATTCATTCGCGGCCTTTTGTGAGTCCTCGCCCACACTCAGACTCTCGTCGACGGCGAAGACCACGAACAGCTCTTGTGTTGGTTTGAGCAGTGTCAGCCCCGCGAGCGACAGCACCAGCAGGATCACGACCACGCAGCGGACGATCAATGAGACCAGCCGTTGTTTGCGCGGGAAATCGACAAGGCTACGGATGAAGTAAAAGATCAGCACTGGTAAGACCACCAGTCCGATCAACATTATCGGCCGCGTCAATTCGAGATTGAAGAAATTCATGATTTCTCAACTAATGAATCGTCGTTGATACAAGAACCACTCTGTTCCAATCAAACAAAAAGCGAGCACAATCAAGTAAAACCAAACCGGCCGTCCTCCCAACCCTGCAGCCAGAGTTTCCGCATCCTCAGGCGGTTCGATGGCCGGTCGTAAATCACTTTCGTCGGGATTGGTCAGATTGCAAGCAACCTCGTCGACCATCACCAACGGAGGCTCTTCTTTGTCCGGGACAGTAACGGTGAAGTCGCGATAAGCAACACGCCAAAGGCCACAACGATCGAGCGGACCAATCGTTGTCGTGCCATTCCGCAGTGCCAGCGGACGCTTACGGCCGTCGGGCGAGTGAAGCTCAAGTTCCAAGCTTTCGCTGCCTAGTAGCGACGCTGGAAGTTGGTCATTCAAGTCAATTTCAGCAACCGCGCCGGTGGCGAACGACTCGCGCAACTCGCCTTGATTTCGAGCAAACCATGACAACGCGTTGCTGACCATAATCGGGAACGCCGTTCGCAAAGGTAGATCCCCCTGGTCAAGGTTCACGGTCAAAACCACTACGCGACCGTTTGGGCGTTCGATCGACATGTAAATCGGATCGTCCGTTAACGACTGAGCCAACACGGCATGCTCGCCCTTAATCGTCAGCCGGCGAGCTTCCGGCATCAATACGTTGTCCAACCGAACAAAGCTCATCAGCGGCGAGTCCTTGTCCTGTTTGGCAACGATTGGATTCTCGATGGTGTCACCAATGTTCCATAAGTCCGTAGCGTTCTCTGGCTGGACGATGATCAAGTCGCCGTCCGGCAGCGGATTGGGAATCTTCTTGTGATAAGCCACGACACCACCAGCGGGTACTTTGCTTGGTGGATCGTTGCGGAAAGCCATCTCGACCAACGGGCACGCCTGGAAGACTCGCTCCAAGAACACGTTGCCTTCGCTTACTAGAAGGACTGGTTGTTTCTTTCGTTCGGGTAAGATCGCGCGGGCGACATTATCCATTGGCAGTGTGTCTTCAGCTTCGAGCTTCGCGAGCAACTCGCCTCCGTCAGGCGACGTCTTTTCGAAGACTTGGAACCAACGGCCGTCCGCTTCCAACTTGAGCGGGATGACGTCAACAACGTTGCCGGCCAATTCCAATTCGAGTCGTGTTTCGGCAGGTTCGTCAGCGAAGTTGCGAACCTCGACAAGGATTTGGTATCCAACTGGGTCGACCAAGCTACGGCGAACCTGAAACTGAGTGATCGCGATGTTGTCGGACTCTTCGCCGATCGGCAGCCAAACAATGTCGTCGGCTTGAACCAGCTCCTCGCTATTCTCGAAACTTCCATCGCTGACGATAACCGCTTTTCCATTTTCGTGATCAGAGATCAATCGTCGCGTCAGCTCGATCGCTTCCTTAATCCGAGTCGGTCCGTCGGTCACGTCGATGGTTCCCAACGCGTCTTTCAATGTGCGTTGATGTCCCGTTAGTCCGCAGACGACTCGAGGTTGAGTTCCTGCAGCGACAATGGCCATCTCGTCACGTGGTCGTAGAGAATCGATGATGGCGAGCGTCTCGTCTTTGGCTTCATCCAAACGCGTGTCCTCGTCATCGACAAGGGCTCGCATGCTGCCCGAGTTATCGACGACAACCACTAGACGTCGGACTTCACGGATTTCCCAATCGAAAAACGGGTCGGTCAACGCGATCGTCAACAACATCAAGAACGCTAACTGCAGGAGCAATGAGAGCAGATGTCGAAGCTTTTGCCAGATCGAGCGTGGCTGCTTTTCCTCGAAGATTTGATGCCAGAACATCACTGTCGACACCGGCACACGACGTAATCGGATCTTCAAGATGTAGAAGATCACGATGGGGATCGCTAAAGCGGCCCACATCCAAGATGTCGGGTTTGTGAAATTCATCGCACCGTGCCTGCTTGCCGTATCATGCCGAGTAGCAGTTCATCGAAGGGGATTTGAGTATGACTGACCGTGCAGCTTGAACCGTAGGAACTGCAATAATTGCGAACCGATTCCAGAAAGTTCTCGAAGATTTGTTTGTATTCTTTGATGTTCTTTTCGGTGACCGTGAGCTTGCGAATGTTGCCGCTTTCGATGTCTTGCAACTCGATGTCGCCAAGAAATCCCGGCTCGGATTCCGCAGGGTCATAAAGTTGTATGACGTTGGGCTCGTACCGATGGTGCCGCAAAATGTCCAAGCCTCGCTGGAATCCGTTCGGGTCGTAAAGATCACTAATCACCACGGCCAAGCCACGACGTTGCGGTCGATGAATGAACGAGGTGACCAATTCCGTCAAGTTTGTTGCGCTGCCGGTTGGCTTTAGATCCTCGAGAAACTTCATCAAGCTTAGGATGCGAGCCTTACCTCGCATCAGCGGGAAGTCCTGGATGACTCGGTCCGCGAATGCGACAACAGCGACGCGATCGAGATCGGCCAAGGCGATGTATGACAATGCCGCAGCAACTTGCCGGGCCAAATCGAACTTGGCCGGTTTGCCAAATTCCATACTGTGCGAACAATCCAGCAGGATATAAACGTGTAAGTCTTCCTCTTCCTGAAACCGTTTCAGCAGCAGCTCGTCGTGTCGAGCGTAAAGATTCCAGTCAAGGTAACGGAAATCGTCACCGGGGGTATATTCACGATGGTCGGCGAATTCGATGCCGCCGCCTAGCTGCATCGTGCGCCGCTGAGCCATCAATTGACCTCGAAACACACGCCGCGAGATGAGCGACAAGTATTCAAGTTTGTTCAGAAAATCGGAGTCGAAGATTTTGCTCATGCACGTCTAGGCCCAATGGGCCGACCCCGTGATTTGGCCCATGGCGTCGCCAGGGCAATTGCGTGAAGCTATGCCGCTGCTGATTGGGCAACAGCGCTCAGAATGCTGTCGATGACGTCGTCGGCCGCGACGTTTTCGGCTTGGCCTTCGAAGTTCAAAATCAAACGGTGCCGCAAGGTTGGGTGCGCGACGGCTTGGATGTCCTCGCGGGCAACATGGTATCGATTGTCTAAGATCGCTCGGATCTTCGCGCCCAAAATCAATGATTGGGCACCGCGTGGACTTGATCCGTATTGTACGTACCGCTTGACGACATCTGTGGCGAGTGGATTGTCGGGATGCGTTGCGAGGACCGTGTTGATGGCGTAATCTCTCACATCATCGGCGATCGGAATCTGTCGAGATAAGTTGCGCATCTCGAGGATACGTTCTCCGGACATGACGGCTTCGGCCTTTGGTGTTTCGACGTCTGTTGTTCGTTCGAGAATCGTGGCCAAGTCGTTTGCCGTCGGGAACTCGACCAGCAGCTTTTGAATGAAGCGGTCCAACTGAGCTTCCGGCAACGGATACGTGCCTTCCATCTCGAGCGGGTTTTGCGTGGCCATGACCAAGAAGGGTTCGGGCAATGAATACGTCGCCCCAGCGACGGTAACCGAATGTTCTTGCATCGATTCCAGCAACGCTGACTGCGTCTTCGGCGTCGCTCGATTAATTTCATCCGCCAAGACGATGTTGGCGAACAACGGTCCTTTTTGGAATTCGAACTTGCGGCCACCTTCGGGTGTTTCCAAGACGACGTTTGTTCCGATCAAGTCCGCCGGCATCAAGTCCGGAGTGAACTGGACTCTTTGGAATTGCAAATGCAAGGCGTCAGCAAGAGTCCGCACTAGCAATGTTTTGCCCAAGCCAGGAACGCCTTCTAACAGGACATGTCCGCCAGCGATCAGTGCTGTTAACGTGCCGGTCACGATTTCCTCGTGACCAACGATAACCTTAGCGACCTCTTCGTTCAGCTTTTGGAAGTCTCGGCGAAATTCGTCCAGTTGCAGCTTCAGCTCTTGCGATTCGCTCATGCGGGGCCCTCTAAAATTGTGGCGGGAATATCTGGCGGCGGATTCGCAACGGCCGGTGTTCTGGCTTCACGTTGGAAACAAGATTCTTCGTACCGATATGGGTAGGTAGTATTTTAATCCGTCGAGCCAACAAAGGTTTCGGTATTTCTGCTGACTTTCAACAAATCCGAGTCTAGGTGCCGTCGACGGCGAAGTCAAAAGAAACCGCTCTTCACTCTACCGGAATCTCGTCACCGAAAATCTGAGTCCGCCGCATCACGCGCCGTTCCGTCTGCGGAAAGGGTTCGCGGCGATGCATGGTTGGTCGGTTGTCCCACACCAACAAATCGCCCACTTGCCACTCATGTGTCCATATGAACTGAGGTTGCATGATGTGTGAGTACAGTTCTTCCAACAACGTACGGCTTTCGGCTTCGTCGAATCCTACGATGGACTTTGTCAAATGGGGGCCAACATATAGTGATTGGTGGCCTGTCTCTGGGTGAGTCCTAACAATTGGGTGATCGACCAACTTCGGCGGGTTTTGTTCCTCTACATAATGGCGATGAACGGCTCGCAAACCAAGCAGGCGCTCTTTCATCGAGTCACTCAACGTTTCATACGCTTGATAACAGTTGACCCATTGAGTCGCACCGCCTGTTCGAGGAACCTCGACGGCATACAAAAACGACAAGGTGCCCGGTTTCCGCAAGTACGACAAATCCGAGTGAAAACTGATCTCGGCGTTACCGAGTGCCCCGATCTCCTCACCATTCTCTTTCACGTTCGAGACGATAAAGATTTCCTCGACCGGTCGGTCACGCTGTTTGCGAACATGCGGTACGGCTTGACCGAAGTACTGGGTAAATCGAACTTGCTGCGTTTCATCAATCTGTTGATCGCGAAAGAATAAAACGCAGTGATCCCAGATCGCTTGCTTGATTCGAGTGACGCAATCAACGTCCAATGGCAACGCAAGATCCACTCCGCGGATCTCTGCGCCCACAGCACCACCGGTGGGAATTATCGAGATTTCATCGACGTGGTTAGTTCGTTCGAGATTCTTCATACGACGTATTTCGAGGCAACGGTTGATTGCGGTGGTGAGGACTGCTTCGCAAAATGGTATCAATTGCCGAGTGCAACACGAAGCGTGTGCGGTGTTGTGTTCGTCGTCGCGCACAACAATCTGGTTCCCTCTCCCCCACTGGATCCCATGAAACACAAACCATGTTTTCTTGCGGCTGCTACCCTGTTGGCCTTTACGCATTGCTCGTTCAATCTTGCCACCGCCGATGATTGGCCACACTGGCGAGGCATCCAACGCGATGGACTCGTGAATGAGAACTCCGGGTGGGCTAACGATGCTTGGGCGCTCGAACGCACATGGGCGGCTAAGGTTGGCATCGGCTCTTGCGCGGTTGTTGTTGCCGATGGCAACTTGATTACGGTCGGCTGGAGCGATGGTAAAGACACCGTGATGTGCCTCGATGCCAAATCGGGAGACGTTAAGTGGCAGCAATCGTACTCGTGCCCCCAGTACGGTCGGCAGAGCGAGGGTGACAAGGGCCTGTACGCCGGCCCGTCGGCTAGTCCGTCGTTCGACAAAGACACGGGTTTCGTCTACACGCTGAGCACTGATGGCGACCTGAACTGCTGGGATGTCAGCGAAAAAGGACGCCGTGTTTGGAGTCTAAACTTTTATGAAAAGTACGACGTCAAGCAACGACCGCTCGTCGGAACACGGCGGCTTCGAGATTACGGCTACACAACCTCACCGTTGGTAACCAAAGACAACGTGATCGTCGAGGTCGGCGATGACGAGGGCAACTTGATGGCTTTCGACAAACGAACTGGTAAGCGGCTTTGGACGTCAGAATCGAAAGACCCAGCCGGACACACGGGTGGCTTGGTGCCGATCACTGTTGAGGGAATCTCGTGTGTGGCCGTGTTAACGATTCACAATCTTTTAGTAGCACGTCTGGACAAGGGCCACGAAGGCGAGACACTAGCCGAGTTTCCGTGGGAGACTGACTTTGCCAACAGCATCGCCACGCCCGCCGTGCAAGGCAACTCGATCATTGTCACGTCCGAGTACAATCAGTATTCGATCTGTCGAGTCGATGTCACTCGCAAGGGAGCCGAAGAGGTTTGGCGGCAGCCCTACGCATCGGGCGTCTGCACACCCGTGATCAAGAATGGTTTCGTCTATTGGTGTTGGCGCGGTTTGTATTGCCTCGACTTTAAGACAGGCCGCCCAATTTGGCGCGGCGGGCTCTACGGAGACACGGCGACGTGCATCGCTACCAAAGACGATCGGCTGATCGTGTGGTCAAATCAGGGCAATCTGACTCTGGTTGAGTCTGCCAAACTCTCGCCCAAGAAGTACAAAGAACTTGCCAAGCGGCCGAAGATGTTCAACCGAGACGTATGGCCTCACATCGTGTTAGCCAACCGGCGATTGTATTGCAAAGACCGAGACGGCAACCTGCGGTGCCTCAAACTAAAGTAGCCATCACTCTCCGAGTGATGAGCCTTTGCTGTGACTCGACGCGAGCACTCTCAAAAATCGATCTGCGCCCTGAACGCGACAATGTCTGCATCGCTATCCCCAGCACCTGCCGTCTTCAGGAACGCGTGCACATAGTTAAATTGAAACTTCGTGAACTGGTTCAAATACCAATTGAACCCCGCGGTGACGTCGCTAAGCTGGCGGCCGTTGATGCCGCCATCATTCAGGTCAAGGTACGAGTACCTCGCCGCGATCTCCCATGCGTGGTTGAAGCCATCGATATAAACAGGCACGACGCGACCAAGCACTGCGTTCTTGCGGTCATACGGACGATGTCCGCCGAGCAGAAGCCAACCTGATTGAACCGAAACCCCAGAAAAGGTTGCCGTCGAGGCCCCCGATCGATCGACAGCCGCATAGACAATTTCCCCTTGAGCATGCCAACGGCCCGAAGTCGCCGCGATCTCGCCAGCGTACAAGTTGACTCGGTCGGTAGCTATCGACATTGTGTCAACGAAAAACGGCGTCGATCCAAGAATCTCGTCCGACACAAAAAACTCGGGTTGGTTCCGGTACTGCACAGTACCGGTGGATGGCTCGATAAAGCTGTAAGCCCCACCAACGTGTACGATGCCGCCTTTGCCGTCATCCAACACGACGGCCGTCAATCGAGCCGCCATGCCGTAGCCGCCGTTGTCTCCGGTATTGTTGCCAAACACATCAACTGGAGCTCGAAAGCCCGAGATCCACCAAGACATGTCCATTTCTTCGCTGTGGCCGTAAGACATCACACCCGTTTGACGAAACGGAAGAAACGCGAACGCCAAGTTTCGCTCGAGAAAAGTTAAGTCCTTGACGCTTGTCAGACCGTCGAGACCGAATGGTTGCCGGTATTGTCCAAAGCGTACGTTGTGGAACGGCGTGTCGTGTAACTCGCCCCAGACATCCATAAAGCTGGGTCTGCCTGGGAACGCGAAATCCATTTCCAACATGTAACTGACATTGGGAGCGACATTGCCTACGGCCGCAAGTCGAGCACGCCGAAAGTGCGTGCCATCTTCAGCATCACCAACGGCGGAAAGACTCGCGGCATCCTGATTCACCCAGCCAACGTCCGCTTGAAAGAATCCCGTCAAGTTGACGATCGGGTACTCGACGGCCTCGACTAAATTGGTTGCCCCTGTCAATTGGAGCGCTTTGTCGACAATCGTCTCTTCGTCAAGCGATTGTTGAGCTGGCGCTTCATCGCTGCCAATTGACGAGTGGCCGACCAATGCTTCCAAGCGGTTAAGCCGCCGAAGGATTTCGTCATTCGACGACACTGATTGATCGAGCGAAGGGAACTCGTCCTGAGCCACTAATGGGGCCCAAACCCAGAGACTAATTAGCACTGTCCCAAGAACGCGCTTTGTCACGACTTCACTCCTTTGTCGTCGGAATTACGTAGTGAACGCAAATTGTGCGCAAACTAAACCGCTGGGGGGTGGGAAGTTTCGTTACCAAAGCAAGATAGGTCAAGACGCATTTGCGAACAGTGTCGGCAATATACATTCATCGTTAACGCCCAGCGGGAGGCGCAGGCGACCAAGAAACGCAGATTGCTCAATGACATGCTTTGCTACTTGGTCGCCGGCGGCTTCGGCTGGGCGTTGAAAAACAGACGCAGACTTCGCGGAAAGCAAAACTCGCATCAGCTACGTCGAATCCACAGCTCGGCTCCTGCCAGCTTTGCGCCGGCTTCCTTGACCTTGACCATCACACGATTGCGGCCCTTTGTGATTGATTGCACTGGGACGGGACAAACAAATCGGCGGACACCTTCGATTTTCTTGCCGCCTTTTTGTGGACCGAAGTTGGCGGAGCCGAACAGCACGGTCGGTTGACTGTCTTCCTTGAGGCCCGTGAAGTCGACTCGCAATTCAGCCGTGACACCGAAGCCGGCATCGCTGAGATCCTCGGGGACTATCATGTAAGTTGCCGTGTACTCGTCTTGTTTGATCGCCATCGGCAAGGCTTTCGAGAAATCAGCGGCATCCTTTGCCCAGTAGTGAATCGGCATCCAATAGCCAGCATCCGAGATCGCGTACATGATGTTCGAACGTTGTAGCTCTTCATGCGAGCCGATCTTGCCAAGCACCGTGCGAGCATACTTGCGAGTCTCGTCATTGCCCGGCCCTGGAAACAGATTAAACGTATAGATCCCATCCGCACCGTCATTCCACAGACGAGATGCTGCGCCGAACCATGCCTCAGGCTGCTGCTGCGCACTTTTCCCGCGTGGCGGACGGTAGAGCAATCCTGATTGACTCAAACTGGGATATACGGGCACGGAATGGCCGTGCCCCAGATTGATCATGGCAGCAACATCCACATCAAACGTGATGTAGCCGCCACCGAGCGACATGACGTCGAGTAATCCCGCTTCGAGCCATGCTTTGATGTCGATGCCGATCTTTTGGCACAGTGCAACGCTTGTTGGAACTCGCGCCGTCATCAGTAGCGGCTTGCCCTTTCGCTTGCTTTCGCTCAACACCAACGACCGAATGGCGGTCGTCAACTTCGACAAGGTCGCCGTCTCTTTCGCGGTCGCCGGCTTTCCTTCGTAAGCGGATCGGAAATAGAACGGGGCACGCAAGAAGTCCAACTCGATTCCATCGACGTCGTAGTTCCGCAGTACCTCTTTGATGATGGCCAGCATTCGCGGTTGCACGTCGGGATGTGCGAAGTCAACAAGACTCCACAGCCGACGTCGATCATTGAACTTCTGAACTTTATCCTTACTCGACATGATCCGGGTCGAATCTTCCTGTTTCCATTTCGGAAAGAACGCTGGAGTGTGCGAGTCGTGGATGTCGTTCATCCGCAACGTCCAGATCGATTCGAGATTATTCTTGCGAGCGAACTCGCTCGACATTCGTAATCCGTCGGTGTCTTGCTCGAGGAATCCAGCCAGATTGTTGTTGGCAAAACTTCCAGACTTCGAGCGAAAGATCTCGGCGACCTTTGTTTGATGCGTGAAGTGATTGAAGCTCTGAGTCGTGCAATAAAAGATGCTATCGACGTGCGTCCCTAAAAGTGGCGTGTGACGAACCGCAAGAAAGTCATCTTTTGTATTGGCACCCTTGGCCCAGATGTCGTCGCCGTCGTTGTTAAAGATCACACGGCGCGGTCGCCAAGCCGCTTGTCGTCTTGCCAGGTCGAACGCCTGCTGTTCTACAGCTTCGGCAGCTTGACCACACCAGCCGCTTCCTAGCGTTGTGCCAGCAACAACTCCAACCAAAAACTCGCGCCGATTGGAACGTATTGAAAACAATGGTTTGGTCATCAGGCCGTCCTTCGCAAAGTTGTTACTGGCGAGATTGAAACGCGGAATCTCAAATGCTGGCATTCGAAATCTGAAATCTCAACACGCATTTTCACCGTTTTGGTTTGATTTCGCCAATCAAAGCCTTACCTTATTCGCATCGCATATTCATTTGGCTAATTCAGGATGGACACTCATGGACGGGCAACGTATTGGCTTCGGCAACGCTCGGATTGCGGGAGCTCAACTAGGCGATTCCGATTTTGTCACCGCGATTGATTGGAAACAATCAACATCTGCAAAGGTCCGCGAAGCCTCGCGAAATGGCAACTTTGAGGAAATGGTGACGGCCTGGCAAGCAACCTTGGCCGAGCGACTTCAACCTCGAAAGAAAAAGCTTCGCACAAGAAAGCAAGCCGTTGAGCACACCCTGCCACTCTGGTCACGTTACGCCTTTCCAGGCACGGAGCGTACGGACTCGCTGGCAGAGATTCTTGAGAACGCGGCGGCTGCAGGTGCGGGTGAAAGACGGAAGCACTCGATTCATAAGGCCAAGAAACGCAAGGCTGGCCGGAAGCAAACTTTCGACCTGTCCGAGTCGATCATTGACTGGCTCGACGGTGCCGCCTTCGACGGAGAGTTGACACCATTCGAGTGGTTGGCCTTGGCGGATATCTTGTGTAGCGACGAGTTGCCAACGCTGACTCCTGAGGCCATCGGCAAGCTCTGGCGGACGACACTTTCCGCGGCGATCGAGTTTGCCAGCAGCGACGATCCGCTCGGAACGGATTCCTTCGAGGATCAGGCGCTGGTCGTACGCGGCGAGATTCCGTGGCTCGCAGGCTTGCTGTTTACGGATATCAAAGGTTCTGGCGCCGTCAAGAAGCGAGGCCAACAGCAACTCAATCGCAACTTGGCGGATTCGGCCGACAACGACGGCACGCCCGATGGCAAGTTATTACATCGTTACCCGCTTTGGATGGCGCCACTCGTGCGAGCCACTGATTGTGCTCAGCGCTTTGATCAACAGCTTTGGTCGAACAAATCGAACAAGTTGTTTCAATCGGTTGTTTCCATGATCGCCGTCTTTTGTGGACACGACGGACGAATTGCTTTGACCAACGGGAGCTCGAACGAAGTTCCTTCGCTGTTAGCCGAGGCAGCACGTGTGGCCGGATTAAGTCCGTCGGACTTGTCGCACCGCTATCTTCAGCATGTTGCCGAGAGCGCGGGAAAGAGGAAGCCATCCGAGTCACCCGCTTATCGGAAGAAGGAACGTCCCGTTGCCCAATCCGACTGGGCTCAAACGGCTTGCCTGCGAACCAGCTGGTCAACCGCTGCTAGCACATTGGTGGTGACGCATCACGAGCAGTATCCACAGCTGGACCTAACTATTAACGGTCAAGTTGTCATGAGCGGCCCTTGGCAAATCGAAGTCAAACTCGATGGTGAAATCGTCAAGTTGGAAGACGAGTGGTCGTGTGTTTGCTGGCAATCCGATTCAGATGCCGACTACTTGGAACTTCAAATGGAAGCCGATGGGGTGCAAATTGATCGGCAGTTGCTGCTTTCTCGCAAAGACGACTTTCTGATGCTGGCCGATTGCCTTTCGGGCACTGACGATGGTCGAATCGATTATGTCTCGCGTTTGCCGTTGCAGACTCAGATCGAAGCGACGCCGAAGGCAGATTCGCGCGAATGCGAACTACGCGGTCGCCGAAAGGTGGCTCGCGTATTCCCGTTGGGATTGCCCGAGGGCCGTGTTCTGAGCACGGCCGGTGGCTTTGAATGCCAAGACAAGCAGCTTTGTCTGGCTCAGTCCAGTTCCTCTGACGGTTTGTACGCTCCGTTGATCTTCGACTGGTCCAGATCACGCCGCCGAAGTGCGGCCGAATGGCGAACCTTGACCGTCACAGAAGACGGAGAAATCGTGAATCACGGTGTCGCGTCAAGCCACCGACTTCGCATCGGCAAACACCACTTGCTGGTTTATCGAAGCTTGCGCGAGCCGGAAGTGCCCAGAGCATTCTTGGGGCAACATTCCTCGTACGAGACGTTTATTGGCAAGTTTGCGTCGTCTGGAGACGTGAAGCCAATCTTGCTCGTTGAACCGTAAAGCTTTTGGAGTGCAGGCTTTAGCCGATCGAAGTAGGCGGGTGAGGGCGGCTAAGACTGCACTCCAATTTGCTCAAGGCTTGTCAGAATTTCGATCCTATCGAGCAACGCAGGTTGTGTCGTCAAGCTCACCAACCCGCCCAACACGGCAAGAAGATAGCGACTCTGCGCTCAAAGAATGATTTTGGCAATCTTTCGCGATTGCGGTGATCAGGACGACGTTTGCCTGTTGACCGAATCCATAAAATAGATACAATCGGAACCCGTGGAAAATCTGGTAAAATCGTTATAACCGATATTACCTAATCGCCCATGCAGCACATGGCTACCCTCAGCTAAGGGCTGCGTATGGCGTATTGCCCACAATTCTCGGATTGAGAATCTCTGACTTCATGTATGTGGCGAGGTGACTTGAAAGTTCACCAACACTTCAAGTGTTTGTCGCCAACTCAAGCATGAGTAACGTTCTCGAACAAAGTGGGGGCACAAAGGCGTTTGTTTTAGCAACAGAAGACTTCTTCCAATGCGAGAACAATCACCAATGGTTTGGGCTCCAAGTGAATGCCTTCCCGGACGGTGGGCCGTTTCAAAGGATGGATGAACAACATGAAAACAGTCTTTACGACGGGCGAAGCTGCGAAAATCTGTAAAGTGAGCCAACAGACGATTATTCGCTGTTTTGATTCTGGGCAATTGAAGGGATTCCGTGTCCCAGGCTCGCGTTTTCGACGTATTCCACGGGATGTTCTGTTTCGTTTCATGAAGGAAAACGGCATTCCGACGGACTCTTTGGAAAGCGGAAAGCGGAAGGCTTTGATCGTCGATGATGATGAAGAAATCGTCGAAATGATCCGAGACGTTCTGGAAGCCGACGGTCGCTTCCAGATTCGCGTCGCTAACAATGGCTTCGACGCCGGAATGGTGGTTCGAGAATACCATCCCGACATCATTGTGTTGGACGTGATGTTGCCTGACATCAATGGCAAGGAAGTTTGCCAGCGCGTCCGCAGCGATACGGCCCTTGACGATGTGAAGATCATTTGCATCAGCGGCATGGTCGAAGCCGACAAAGTGGGCGAGCTGCGTGCAGCCGGTGCCGACGACTTCCTGCAAAAGCCGTTTGAAGTCGAGGTACTTGTCGAAGGCATGTGTGCATTGCTGGGCGTCGAGCCGGTTGCCACCTAAGTAATGTCGCTCAAAACCCTGACGGCCGCTCAGCAGTCAATGGACATCTCTCGGTTTCTTAAAGACGTCTTGCCTATCACAGGCTTTGAGAAACTGCTGCGGTCAATGGTCTCGGCATGGGCCGAGCTATCCAGTGCGCAGTCCGTTCACTTGGCTGGCTTTGATTCTACGACATCAATGACTTGGTCTGTTGCCAGGCAAGGAACAAGTTGTTCGGCGATCGAAATTATCCAAGTCGACGAGTGGTCGCCCTCGCAGCATGCCAGCAAGAGGAATCTTGCCCCTCATTTTGTTGATCTATGCGGTTGCGGCGCTGCTTGGTTTGACAGTTCTGTCCAACTGGACGAGCCATCGATTCTGGAGTTTGCTGACGTTTGTGGCGGCCTGATCCAGCAAGCTCAACTTGCGGCAACCTCTAATCGCATCTCGACCGAAGACGAGTTGCTTGCCGCGAAATTGGAATCGTTGGCCGAGTTTGCTGCTGGCGCCGGCCACGAAATCAACAATCCGGTCGCAACCATTGCCGGACGGGCCGCAATATTGCTCAAGGATGAAACCGACCCTCAACGACGTCAGGCTCTTGCCACAATCGGCGGTCAAGCTTACCGAATCCGTGACATGATCGGCGACGTCATGCTGTTTGCACGTCCGCCAAGCCCGAATCCGGAGCCGCTCGACCTCGCCCCGGTCATCTCCGAGGTTGTCCAGAAACTGGACGAGTTGGCAACGAACTCAGGCTGCCAAATTATCGAAGACTGTTCCGACGACGTCTCGATCTTTGGCGACCGAACGCAACTGTCAGTCGTGATCAGCGAGCTGTTACGAAACAGCATCAACGCTTCTCAAAATGGTGGCTCGATAAATATCGCGGCGACAACGGGCTCGAGTGTGACACTAAGCGTCACTGATCACGGCACAGGCTTCACGGACATCGAGCTTCAACACTTGTTCGACCCATTCTTCTCCGGTCGCCAAGCCGGCCGCGGCCTAGGCTTCGGTTTGTCCAAATGCTGGCGCATCATCAAAATGCACGGTGGTTCCATTGAGGTCAATTCCGAGCCCAACGGCTCAACGATGGTCACTGTCGTCTGGCCGTCATCGGGTAAGGATGGATCACTGAGATGATGGCCGGTATTTCTCGTAGCCGTTCGTCCTCAGCATGCGATCAGAATCGTTTGCGTAACACTCTGTCGAAATGTGGAAACCCGCAATTCTTGATAACCGGCTGAAGACGACTTGCGGGTGTTTAGATGTGTACGTAGATTCCTAGATCTATCTGAATGATCAGTCTGAGCATCTGTGAAACAGGCATGGATTCCTCACCGCTGGTGATCGACAACCATCGATTAGCACTGCGGTATTTAGGAGAACATCATGCTGTGACGACTTGGTGCGAATTTAGGGGGGGCAGGAAATTCAGGGCAATTGATCGAGCCAAGTGCCACAACATCCTCGAAGACGTATGGGCCCTCATCTGTAGCCACGCTCGCCAGAGCGTGGATTTCCGCCATCTGGCCACGGCAGCTACAGCGGATCCAACAAACACGCTCGCGCTGGAAGTCCCGCCAAGCTCACTTCGCCAGCCGCACCCGCCGACAGCTTCGGTCCGGCATTTTTCCGCAACTCGCCGTGATCGATTGCCTGGAAGACCGCACGCTGCTGAGCAGCGCACCGATCTTTAGCCCGGACAACTACACCTTTAACGTCTCCGAAGACGCCAGCTATGGGACGAACATCGGAAGTCTTTCGGTTAGCGATCCCGACGGCGATTTGATGGCGCTCGGGATCGTCAGTGGCAACGAAATGGGGCACTTTGCTGTTGATATTGACAGCACGCTGACTGTGCAGGATACGCTTGACTATGAATTGTGTGATTCATATTTGCTAGTTGTTGCCGCAACTGATTTCAATTCGAATTACACCGAAGCAACAGTTGCAATAACAATTGATGACGTGGAGAGCGACAGTGAGCCAAATGACGAAGACGACTCTTCAACCAATAACCAGCTGGTTGCAATGGATGATTTCTATTCCACTTTAGACGACGACCTGCTTCTAATTGACGCGACCAACGGGCTACTTGGAAATGATGTCGATGATGATGACGACTTGCTTTCGGTCGTGCTTGAATCAGCTCCAATCAACGGAAACGTGTTTCTTAATCCCAATGGATCATTCTCATACATGGCGAATCCGAGTTTCGTTGGAGCGGACTCATTCTCATATCGAGCATTCGATGGGTTGGCATACAGCGCTCTGGCGACCGTAAATGTCAATGTATTCACTGTAAGAATTGAACGACGTGTGCCGACCAGCGGCCTTGGATTCTTCGGAAGTGGCAGCAATATTGACGTCACCGATTCAAATGACACGAACTCAATTAACGCTTGGGTCGGTGAAGAGATCGTGCTTTTCCCGGTTCTTAAGGGACCGGGTGCGAAAGCCGTTCAAAGTGGCCAGTGGTCGATTGAAGGTTCTGCGATCCGAGATTATGAGTTTGACGTAGATGAAGGCAAGATCATTCCTTTACCAGCAAATCCACCACTCGATACAAACTCGGTAATAACCCGTGCGGCAAGTGATATGCCCGATGAGAATGGGGAATTCCCTTCATCATCCGGCGGATTTACATTTTATTGGATCAAAAACGATTTTAATCTGGACGTTCAACTCACTATCAACTTCGCTGGAGGACAATCGGCGACAAAGAAGGTTACATTCGACATTGATCGGCCGACTGGGGATTTGACCGTCGTTACAGACAATGTTGAAATCTTCGGACAGGCCGTAAGATTCGGGATTCCAAATTCTGATATCAATGGGATTGACTTTTATGGAGGAGGCTCGCCGTCTTTTCCCGATCTTCAGGGAAGCAAATTTGAATTCATACAAGTTATGAACAATCATAAAGGACGTCGTCGAACCGTTGATGCAAACGGAAATGAAGTTGCCGAAAAACGAGATGTCTCAAATGTGCTCGACGTCGGCACGTTACCACCAACATCTGCGTTTTATCCAGGTAAAAAACTCTTTGGAGAATTTGGCGAGGTAATTGGACGAGCTGACTCACCCCAGCAACCGCTTCCTAATGATGGTCGTTATGAAGAACGTCGTGACGACTTTTCGATGTATTTGATGTGGCAACCGAAGTATCACAATTCCATTTGGATTCCGCTTGTAAGAGTTGATTGGTTTTGGGCATTCAAAGTCGAAAGCGACAACGGAACGGATTGGAGTCATGTCTCGACGCCTCCATTATCAGTTCCAACAAGTTATGGCGCTACAACGATTAACCCAGTTTTCGCGCATCCAGTGTGGAATGGGAATACGACTCAGTTTGCCGACGACGCTGGTTGGGTGCCAGATCCGAATAGTGTTTGACTTCGAGTAAGGATGTCCTTCAATGACATTGCACGTATTGCTGGCGATACTTAGTTTTGGCGACGACTACTCATTTCGCCAACGTCATGATTTCCAATCAGGGAATTATATTTTGCGCGCTGATCTTGAGCCAGACGCTATTCGTATTGGTCGTTCTGATCAGTTTCAGCTTCGTCTGACATTTCATGCACGAAATGAACAATGGCATTTACACAATCTCTTTTTCGACTCGCGGATAAAATACTCTGGAGTGTTAGCAGTTTATTCAGAATCCAAAAAACACTTAGGAAATCTCTTGATTCAATCCAAGGACCTTGAATCACCGAATGTTGACCATTGGATCAAGCCGTTTGGAGAAATCGGAACCATCTTCACCATTTCTGCTGATGAGTCACACAGACCAGATCAAAGGCTAACGACAGATCATCCGCTAAAGAAACCTGGTCGCTATTACATTCAATTCATTATGACGCCTCGATTGCTCTACTATCCAGGACGTGATGGTCGTCGATGGAACGATGATGCTTTGGACGACCCTCGGATAGATCGTGTGGATGCAAACGCGGGACGGTCGAACCTTTGTTTGATTGAGATTGTCGCCGATCAATCTGCTGAACGACCATCTCGAAAACGATTGAGCAAGCCCACCAGTTCAACAGGTCTACTTGTCCCAGAGACGTTGCAGTTAGAGCCTGCCATAGAAGATCATGACTATCGTGTTCTTCTCGAGAGGACGACTCGCAATATCCTACTTCATAAGAAGCCAGCATCACAAATTGACCCAGACTATGAGCAGCAGTTAAAGGCAATGCCTCATCTTCGATATCGATATGAAAACCGAAGCAGAACGACTCATTCTGTTTTAAATCCTTGGTTCAGCGAAACGTTCAAAACTTGCCCTGCTGTGCTCGCTGTTTTCGATGAGAAGGGAACTTTTCTAGGTACTCATATATCGGGATTCAACGAACTAAAGAGCCTGAACCCTGCAGGACATCAAGCTTGGGTCAACGTCCCACCAAACGGAATTGTTGGTCAGTCGTTTCGACTGCGAGGCACTATCGGGAGACTCTTCTCCCGCGAGAAAGCTCTTCAAGTGACACCTGGAAAGACGTATCAATATCAATTGGTATTCTATGACTTCTTTCGTTCCAAATGTCCATGGGTAAACGATGAGACACTCTATCGACCGAAGATTGACCGTTCCTTACCGGTTGATGATCTAAGACGCGAGATTGATATTATCTTAACCGCTAGGCGGAATGCTATTCAGAATATGCAAAACCGATTTCCAGGCAAGATACTATTTCGAAGCACGCCAGTCGCCATTATGTTCAACTGAGCTCTTGAGGGGAGGCATCAACAGGAAGTAACAAGGACACGCCATGTCAGGAAGACAAAAAGGCAAAGACAAAAAGAGTCAGGACTCTTTGATGACGTTTTTGTCTTTCTGGGGAAAGGATTTATTCTGAAACAAAGAGTCCTGACCCATAGTGTTCAACCGTCCTGGTTGATGGCGTTCTATACGATCCATCATATGGAACAACGTTCGGAACACTTCTAGAATGGGAAGAAGCCGCAGTTGCAGGGCAGATGGTGTGGGGGGACGAGGATATTGGATTCGCGCGGAAGAGAGCACCTGGAGACGAAATGGTGAGATACGGCTTCGGCTCTTAGATGCGCCCGTTCGACAAACGCGCCGAGGTAGAAATGAAAAGCTTCGAGAAAAAAGTGTTCGCTTCAATTGCAGTGGTTCTTTTCACCGTATGTTTGATGCGAATGTTGAGGAGCCCTCCGCCGATTCATCGATCAGATGTTCCAGCTAACGCTATTTTGAGTGCGTTTTCGCAACACGGCATCGACTCGTCGGGGGATAACTTCCATGTATTCTCATCAATTCAACCTGCTTCCCGCACGACGGGCAGCACGAAACATCGTGCACTTTTCGGCCAGTGCTACAAAGTGATCGTTAGATCTTTCGACAATGGATTTCTGAGTCGCTTGCAGTATACGTTTACTGGCAAGTATCGAACGAGCCTCATCTCTTTTTGGACCGTCGTGGATACCTCAGGAGCGCGGGCCTGGGCGATTCAGGACACGGATTTCCAAGGGCTTCGGGAATGCCTGCAGGAAAAACCGATCCCTCTCAAGAACGAGGAGGATCTCAAGGAACTCATTGATGCGCTGCGGGATCTTCGCCTTGCACATGGCGAGTGTGAAATTGAGGAAGTGACACGTAACGAATGGCGGGCGATATTTCGCCACAAAACAATCAAACACACATTGGCCATTCGAGTGGACGATCAGGGGAATGTTGTATCACTGCAGTACCCGTGACAGTATTGGATCTGGAAGGGGTGGCGTGCCACTGCTCTGCCAGTGTGCTTGTGTGGATGGCGACTGCGTGCTCAACATTTCCTCTTGGAATTGCTGCAAGTAGTTAAACCACTGGCAAAGCCAGGAGCACACTTCAGGTTGGCAGACCCAGCCGGAAAGTACATGACCGGTGGCACAACCCGTGATCCGCTAGGCTACAAAGACACAGAGCTACGTTGATATTCATGCTTATCGAATGCTAATTCGCAGTTTACAGTCGCTTGACTAGCGAGCCACACAGCGGCTTCGGTATTCTTGGCGAATGCCAACTACCGAGGTCCAAGCCATGACACGTATCAAACACATTGCTCTTGCCATCTCTCTGATTCTTCTAGCGAACTGCTCAATCGCTGACGATTGGCCACAGTATCAAGGAAACGCCTACCGTTCTGGCGATGCTGCTCACATCCAGCTTCCAGACAATCTGGGATTAGCTGGTGCTGTGGCAGCGACTGACGGCATCTACGCCGCGCCGGTTGTTAGCGATGGCACTGTGTTTTGCATCGATGGCTCAGGCGTTGTCTTCGCCATTGACGCCAAGTCACTAGCCATCAAATGGCAACTTCCCACTCGCGGCGGTTCGGGCAATTGCAATAACGTTGCGGCTCCCGCAGTTGTGGGAGACTATCTTCATGTCGGAACGACGGCCGGACATTACTACGTCATCAACAAGTCGACCGGCAAGATCGTTGAGGAAATCGATTGTGCCGAACCGATCTTTTCCGCGCCGGCTGTTGGCAAGGATCGAGTTTACGTGGCAACTTTGGGAGCTCGCATCTATGCCATCGAACCGGCTGGCAAGGTGGCCTGGACATGGGACTTCGTCAAAGAAGTCGTCGAATTTAAAGGCAATCGATGGAGTGGCGCCGACTGGGTTGCTCATCGTGGAGACCGAGTGAATTGGCGCGACCACTTTGTGTGCTCGCGTGACATCAGCTTGATTGGTGATACCGTGGTCATGCCTGCTGGCGGGCGCACGATCTTCGTTCAAGACAACGGCAGCGAACCTAAGCTGCTCAAGGTCGGCGAGATTCCCAAGTATGCGGGTTCCGAGTACCCCGCAACCTTCGGACAAAGCGGCGACAAGGACGGCAACATCTACGTCCAATGGCACCGCCGAGACAACGCGGGCCGAGTTGAGGTCTTGCGGCTTGAAGGCGAGGAACTTAAGTCGTCGTTTGTCGCAAGTACGCAGACATCAATTCGCTTGCCTGGTTTATTGAGCTTCAGTCCTGTAAGCATTCGCGGCGACCACGTTTATCGGACCCGTCCCGAGTTTGGTTTGGGGCTCTGCCGTCATGCGATCGAAGGCGACGAGCGAGTCGTCTTAAATGACGTTGGCAGCATTGCCCCCGCAGTTCTGACGAAAGAGCATGCCATCTACGGTGGATTGGATTCGAAGCTACACGTTGTTTCGTTGGGGAACGGGACTTCGCGCCAATTCGAAACCGCCCAAGGAGCACTCTTCAGCGCACCGGTAGCAGTTGTCGACGGTCGTATTTTTGCCGCATGCGAAGACGGCTACTTGTATGTCTACGCCGCTGGTGGCGGCGCTGAGTTGCCAGAACGCGACGTAAACGTCTGGAAAGTTCGCAGTCCGCTAACGGGAATTTTTGCCAGCAGCAAATACGATTGGTATACGAACTACGGCGACTTCGCGGGGACGAATTCCAACAACCAAGGCCTTCGGCCTCCGCTCAGAATGCGATGGGCTCGCCGTTTGGAAGGCACGGTCAAGCATCTTCCCGTGTGCGGTGGCGGTCGCCTTTATACTCACACCGCTGAAGGCCAAATCATCGCGGTCGAACAAGACACGGGACGATTGCTCTGGCGTCGCTATTGGCCCGATGTCTATCTGTCATTTACCTCGCCATTGTATATCGATGGCAAGTTGCTCGTGCCTCAAGCCGGCATCAAGCGCTCGATCATGCGTTGCTTGGATGCCGCAACCGGTGCCTTGATCTGGGAGGCTCCGTTCACCGGCACGCCAAGCTGGAGCCGCCAGTTTCCGCCAGTTGTTTCTGGAGATGTGGCGATCTACGCATCAGGATCAGGCGTTTACGCTCCACAAGGATCTGAAAAGTACTTCACATTCGGCGGGACGCCAGTCGAAGCAGACGGCAAGGAAGTGATGAGTTGGATTTACTCGAATACGAACCCTTATTACCCCAAAGATCACCGCCCACGAATTTGGGCCTGGGATATGAAAACCGGCAAGGGCCTCTGGGAGAAAGACTTCTCGAAGTACGGTCGCGGGGGCAACGATTGCGGCATCTGTCTTCTGGATGGCAAGCTCTTTTACTCGACGTTCTTCGGTTACTCCGCCAGTCAACGGGCGCGGAGAGGTTTGCCCCTTGAAAACAACGGAATGACCGCGTGCCTTGATCCCAAGTCTGGCGACGTCGAGTGGCTCACAACGAAATATTACGTGACCTCCAAGTGCACATTAAGTGCTCGTGATGGGCGTATCTTTATCGGAGGATTCAATCGAGCCGTCGAGTCGACATCGGACCGCTTCGTATGGTGCTTGAACGCAAAAGACGGCAAGCTCGCTTGGAAGTCCGATCCCGTAACCTCAGCCCTCAACGTCGTCACCGTGGGCGAGAAGTTCATGTTCTCGAACGCGCTTCGTGGCAAAGGCAACGTCTTCGATCGCAAGACCGGCAAGGTCATCGCCAGTATCGGCCACAACTACGCTTGCTGCCGATTCACCATGTCCGAGCCTTACGTGTTGGGGGCGAACATGGACATGATCGACCTTTCGAAAGACGGCAAGCTGGTCTCGACCGGTCCCGCGATTGATTCGCGCGAGTGCTTGGGAGCGGTGGTCTCGAACGGACGGATCTTCTACACGTCCCAAGCTAGCGGGTTTGTTGTTTCTCAGACTTATGGGCCGGCCTCGAAGGAATTGCCCGCGGTTTGGGAGCGGCCATAGGGGGCGGAATCTCGGGATAACGTCGAGTTTATCGATTGTAGCGGTTATACGAACTCGACAGTTTGCGAACGTTACGGCTGACACTAACGCGAATAACCGTGCATTGCTGAGCGTACGGGTAAACCATGTGCAGATTCGCGGGAATCTGCTCTTCACTCGCCCCGTTTTGTGACGAACAATAGATAGCTCGCACACGCAAGATCGTCTTGCATCATTCCATGCGCTGACGTACCTTGCCGCCCTTCTCATTGGTGAATACGCAATTCTGCGCAAGCTTCGCTTGGTATGTTCACCAACCATTCGGACAGGATCGTGTGCCATGCCTGTTATCTCGGCAATTCAAATGGCAAGTCAGCCGTTCGAGGTTGAACAAAATCTGGAACAAGCCGCTGATCTTCTAGGTGACGCCGTCCGTCGTCAGGCCAGTCTTGTCTTGTTTCCCGAGGTCTTCAATACTGGGTACATCTACGATCGCCAGCTTGCTGATTTTGCAGAAGAGCTAGACGGTCCAACTGTCAATTGGATGAGGCAGAGGAGCGCACTCAACGGATGTTACATTGGCGGTGGCATTGTCGAGAGAGACGGCGACGACATCTATAGCACCTTCGTCCTGGCCGACCCGGCAGGGCAAATCGACTATTACCGCAAGCGACACTTGCCGCTGATCGAGAAATTCTTTTTCAAGACCGGCGATGAAGTTGGCATCTTTGAAACGCGACTTTGCCGTATCGGCGTTTTGATGTGTTGGGAGATGGTCTTTCAACGCAATGTTCGCGAGCTACTTGGACAAGTTGACATGCTGCTGATTCCGTCAGCTTGGCCCGACATGACCACCGGAAACATCCCGATCTTGGGTCTACAATCTTGGATGACCCGACAAGTCCATCAGCGTCCGGGCGAGATTGCCAGCACGTTGAACGTGCCGGTGGTTTATTCCAACTTGACGGGCAACTTCGACACACCAGTCCCGTTTCTGCCGCCGTTGCGATACAAGTCGCAGTTCACCGGGTACTCGGGAATCCACGCTTCGGACGGTATGCTCATTCGTCGTTTACCGTGGGGCTCGGCTTCGGTCATGGTTGACTTGCCACTACCAAACGTAGTTCGCCGCGAGCACTCTGCTTAGTCTGAGAATCACAGATCGCTTGAAATTCTAGAAGTCCGGCTTTTCGCAAAAGCCGGGCTTCTCTCCTGCGCTCAGGTAGTTACTCAATCGCAAAGCGGATGTCGACACTGACACGAATTTGAATCGAACCAGGAGCGAACGTTCCGTTGATGTCGTCGGGCTCGGCGGGCGGGCCGCTGCTAAACGGCGAGTTGCTAATTAGGCGAGTTCCAAGAGTTGCTGCGTCCCGGCGAAGTTTCGTCAATCGTCAGCACGTGGCCTACCTTCGCACCTAACAGCTCTGTCATCTCGGTCGCCTTTTCTTTGGCAACCCGCACGGCTCGCAGTCGCGTCTCGCGTCGAATTTTGTGAAAGTCCGTCGACTCCAGAGTGTAGCTGACCTCAACGTTTTCGATCTCAGTTAGCTTTTGTAGCACGTCGTCGAATTGCGAAATATCCCGCTGACGCAAGCTGATCGTCCGATGAATGGAATAGTGCCGAAATGCTCCTTGGTTGCCACTACGATCGCGAGTGAACACCTTGTTGATATAGAGGTTGCCGGTTTGCAAATCCTTGGCATCGACCTGCAACGCCTCTCGCAACGCAATCACCTGCCGAGTTCGCGTGTCGTTTTCCTCACGTGCAAGTTTCAGATTGTTATTGGTCACAGTAACAGTCCAAACAACTGTGTCCGGCTTGACCTTCGCAACCGCTGTGCCAGTGACGTTGACCGAGCGAGTGACATCCTCGGCGTGTACCAGATTTGCGAAAGTGAAGAAGGCAGCAAGAGTTGAGAGCTAAACATGAGATTGTCTCCGATGTAAGAGGCAACGATTGATGTCCGCACAAGTTTAGCAGGAACGACAGCAGACGTTGAAATAGAATGATCAGCGATTGCTATGAGCTGGGGGGAATCAGTTTTTTGTTAGACACTCGACCAAGCACGCTATATCTTCTTCACTCGTGTAAATGTGCGGGCTCAAACGTAATCGACCCTGTCTGGCGTTGACGACTACTCCGGCTTCTTTGCACTTGGCGACTAGAGCTTTGAGATCGATGCCGGGGACTTCGACCGACACGATTCCGGAGGTTTGGGTGGGGGTGCGGCTACTGGCGATGGAGAAGCCGGCTTGCTCCAGGTGTTGGCAGAGTTGTGTTGTTACATCGGCGAGTCTTTGGGAAATCTGTGAGATATCGAAGCGGGCTAGAAATTCAAGGCTGGCGCCGAAGGCGTGGATTCCCGCCATGTTGTAGGTGCCTCCTTCGTAGCGGGCGGCAGATGATCTGAGTTCGAAGTTGGGAGCATCGTAGTTGCCGGCGTTGTTCACGCTGTTCCAGCCAAGACCGAGTGGGCGGAGTTCGTTCAATCGATTGTTGCGAATGAAGAGCACGCCCGCTCCTTCCGGACCAAGCATCCATTTGTGACCGTCGGCTGCTAGGAAATCGACTGGAGTATTCCTTAGGTCGAGTTCGAGGACTCCGAGGCCTTGAATTGCATCCACAAACAACAGACTGCCGCGCTGATGCGCGAGGTCGGCGATTTCTTGCAAATCATGCCGCCAGCCAGTGGCGAAGCCGACCCAGCTTAGCGAGACAAGCCCTGTTCGGTCGTCGATCAATTGATCCAGTTCGTCCAATTCGAATTGGTCGTTCGTTGTTGGAAGTAACCGCAGCTCGACGCCGCGCGATTGGAGATTCCACCACGGCAGTAGGTTCGAGGGGAACTCGCCAGTGGGCACGATGACATTGTCGCCGGGTTGCCAGTCGAGCCCCTCGGCAATCAGTCCGATGCCCTCGGTCGTATTGCGAATGATGGCGAGCTCGGATCGTTCTGCTCCGATCCGTTCAGCGGCCAGTTTGCGAACTTCCTCAACCCGCTTTCGCCAACGACTCCAATTGGCGTCGCCGTTGTTGGCGACATCAGTGGCCCATTCTGTGATGGCCGCTTGGGCGGGCAGGGGCAATGGGGCAACCGCTGCGTGATCGAAGTAGGCCCAGTTTTGACAAACGGGCATCTTGTCACGCAGTTTTTGAACTGTGGCGGCGTCCATCGGAGCGAGAATCAATGATTGATATTCTGATCCAACTCGGGAATCGGATCACTGACGGAAAAGTTCCGGTCGATGCTTGGCGGCGGCTGCCGATTCCAACGCCACAATCGATGAGGTTGCAACTCGTGAAACAAGAAACAACCAGACGTCGTGGTGATTAGAAATACGCTTGCCAAACAAGCGATGGAGATTTGGGAAAGATTCTTCATAACGTCCGTGCCTCCTACTCCCCTCCTTGCAATTGCTGCGGATATTTAGGTGAACTGAAAGTCGCCGTCAAGCTCGGTTTCGTGGCCGAACCTACTCGTTTCAGCAGTTGTGGGTTAAACGACACAGTGCCGAGCGGACGGGGCGCCATCACGAGCGTTTGTAGAACGGCAGTTTCACCACAGTCGCGGGCTCTCGAGAGTTTCGTATTTGCACCTCAACCTGGCTGCCAACTTCTGGAGCTGGAGCAGACACATATGCCATTGCAACAGGCTTTTCAAACGTCGGCGAAAACGTTCCCGATGTAACTCGGCCGATTTCGCGGTCTTCGCTGAAGACTTCCATGCCGTCTCGGGCGACTCGACGACCTGCTAGGGCAAGGCCGATTCGTTTTTTGCGTTCTGGGTTTGCCTTTGCGGTTAACAATGCCGAGCGACCGATGAAGTCCGCGGCATTTAGCTTCACGGCAAAGCTCAGCCCTGCCGTGAACGGGTCGATGTCTTCGTTCAATTCGTGCCCGTAAAGAGGCATCGCCGCTTCTAAACGCAGGGTGTCTCGACATCCAAGTCCGCAAGGAACGAGCCCAATGTCGTCTCCGGCAGCGACGAGTTGTTGCCACAGCTCAAGACCAACGTTGGCGGGAACGATGACTTCAAAGCCGTCTTCACCCGTGTACCCAGTCCGGCTGACAATGGCGTCTTTTCCGGCAACAGTCGAGGTCATCACGGAATAGTAAGGCATGGGCGAGAGATCGGTTTCGCAAAATGACTGCAAGAGACTCAGTGCTTTCGGACCTTGTAACGCCAACATGAATCGATCGGTCGTTTTGTCTTGGACATCAACGTCAAAGCCAGCTTGATGTTCGCTAATCCAGTCCACGATTTTGACTCGATTCGAAGCATTCACGACCAACATGTAACCGTCGTCCAAACGGTAGACCAGTACGTCGTCCAAGATGAATCCATCATGATTTGTGACGAGCGAATAACGAACTTGCCCGGGTTGCAATTGGGAGACATCGTTGGTTAGCAAATGATCGAGCAAGCGGCACGCATCGGTGCCTCGAAAGAAAACTCTCCCCATGTGAGCGATATCGAATAACCCGCATGCCTTTCGCACGGCGTGATGTTCTTGCACGATGCCCGTGTGCTGAATCGGCATGTCCCAGCCGCCAAACGGAGCCATCTTTGCGCCACGCTCGACATGCCAATCTCGACAAATGGTTTGCAAAAGAGGATCGTTCATGAGGTTTCCTATCGCGGATGGTCTACACGCCGGCGAAGAGTGAACTGTTGCCGACAATTCGGCTATTATGAAGGATAGCAACCCACGTGGACTCTTCAATTAAGAAAACCGGAAAACTCAGGGGTACCCACATGATCAAGCGATTGACTTGGATACTGCTCGTTGCAGCAATTCTTCTGCAAAGTGAAAACCAGCGATCGTCAGCCGCGGAGGCTCGGAAACGGCCTAACATTCTGCTGATTCTTTCCGATGATGTGGGCGACGAAGTGCTGGGCTGCTACGGCGGTACTCAGGTCAAGACACCGTATTTAGACAAGCTAGCGAAAACGGGGGTTCGTTTTACTCACTGCTATGCAATGCCTGTTTGTCACCCAACACGGATTTGTCTGCTCACGGGAAAGTATCCTTTTCGGTGGCAGCATCCTAAGTGGGGCAGCTTCCCCAAGAAAGCAGAGTCGAGGACGGTTGCCAGTGTTATGAAGCGGGCCGGCTACAGGACGGCGGTCGCGGGCAAGTGGCAATTAACGATGCTCAAAGATGATTTAGATCACCCACATCGGCTTGGATTCGATGAGTATAGCCTGTTTGGCTGGCATGAAGGGCCGCGTTACTTTCAGCCTCTAATCTGGCAAAACGGCAAACTGAGAGACGACGTGAAAGACCGCTATGGACCGGATGTCTATACTGATTTTCTCATCGATTTCATGAAGCGAAGTGGCGATGACCCGTTTTTCGCTTTCTATTCGATGGCTCTTTGCCATGACGTGACCGACGACTTAGATAAGCCGGTCCCTCACGGTCCAATGGGGCGTTACGAAAGCTACGATGAAATGGCGATTGCCATGGATCGGCAAGTCGGAAAGTTAGTTTCAGCACTCGACAAACTAAAACTGCGCGAGGATACACTCATCCTATTTACAGGCGATAACGGCACTCCCAAGCGTTCTTATATCAAGCATGAAAATGGCAAGCTGATTCGTGACCCTGTGTCGATTAGAGTTGGTGACGAAGTGATTCCTGGCGGCAAGGGTGAGCTAACGGATGCAGGAACGCGAGTTCCTTTCATCGCCAATTGGAAGGGCACAATTGCTGGAAAGCAGGTCCTCGATGATCTGATCGATATGAGCGACTTCATGCCAACAATCGCCGAGTTTGCGAATGATAAGTCCAACCGAAAGATGTCATTGGATGGTTCGCGATTCAATCTAAGATTGAAGGGGTTTGGACGCCCAATTCGCAAATTTGCCTTTGCCGAACACCGTGGAAAGTTCTGGGTTCGCGACCAAAACTTCAAGCTCTACAGCGACGGCCGATTTTTCCACGTATCAAAGGATGTTGACGAGGAGGCGGCACTGGATACAACAGCGCTGAAGGCGGCTGAAACGGAAGCGCACGAGCGACTCGGAAAACTGATCGCTCGATTTCGGCAACGCAAATGATGCCCAGTTTTGCGTACTGGGAAAAACTCCCATATCCGATCATTTCTTCGAGTTTTCTCTTGAGCCGTGGACAGTAGTTTTGTTTAATCACCGTCTTACGAAGAGATTTAAAACGTATTAAGAAGATTTAACAAATGGAGTTGGAAAGGTGTCAAACGAAAATGTGTATGAGTGTACGAAATGCCAGTTTGTGCTTTG